>JANNRQ010000065.1:0-15487 GCA_031401495.1 Gemmatimonadota bacterium | reverse complement strand
CGCTCTCGTACACGAGCTGCATACCGGGCGTCAGCAACGCACCGGGCGGCTCGTCGGCCTTGGCGAGCGCCACGGCGAGCGCAGAGAAGAGGATGATCTTCGGCATGCACCATTCTACCTGTCATCCTGAGCGCAGCGAAGGATCTCCTGAGCGCCGCCTGTCATCCTGAGCGAAGCGAAGGATCTCTTTCCGTACTCAGAAGATCCTTCGGTCGCTCCGCTCCCTCAGGATGACATACATTTGGCCCTTCATGAGCCTCCTGTCCCACGCGCCCCGATTCACTGTCGCCGAGGCTGAGCAGCTCGCGCGTGAGCACTTCGCTCACGCGGCCTCCGCGTCACCGCTCACCAGTGAGCGGGACCAGAACTTCCTGCTGACATCGCCCGGCGGCGAGCGGGCGGTGCTCAAGATCTCCAATGCGTCCGAGCCGTACGGACTCATCGAGGCCCAGAACCGCGCGATGACGCTGGTGGCCGAACGCACCGGACTCACGCAACGCGTGCTGAGCTCGGGAGTGCTGACGCATGTGCCCGGACGCGGGGACGTGCGCCACTTTGTTCGCGTGGTGTCGTGGATCCCCGGGGCGACCGCCAGCGCCATGGCACACCACTCCACGGGGTACCGCGAGGATCTGGGCCGCGCCGTTGCCCGCGTCACGCAGGCGCTGAAAGGGTTCGATCACCTCGCGACGCATCGCGACTTCTATTGGGACCTGGCCCGCGGTTTTGAGGTGTGCGCCGAATCCATCGGCCTCGTACGCGACAAACCGCTCAAGGGTCTCGTGCTCCGAACGCTTGGCAGTTTCGAACGCGACACCGTGTCACTCCTGTTCAAGCTGCCCAAGTCGGTCATCCACAACGACGCCAACGACGGCAACGTCGTCGTGCGCATGGACGGCGAGCCACACGAACGCGGCCAGCGCGTAGCCGGCATCCTCGATTTCGGCGACATCGTGCATGGCTGGACGGTGGGCGACCTGGCGATCGCCGCCGCCTACGCTTCGCTCGGCCAGCGCGACCCCCTCTCGGCGGCATGCGACGTCGTCCGCGGGTATACCGCCGAGCGAAAGCTGAGCGATCGCGAACTCCAGTCGGTGTTCGGCCTGCTGAAGCTGCGGCTGTGCATGAGCGTGTGCATCGCAGCGTTCCAGACGCGGGCGCGTCCGCGCGACCAGTACCTGCGCGTGAGTCAGGGCACCATTTCGCGGGCATTGCCGGTGCTGGCCGCGGTGCACCCGACGTTCGCGGAGGCATCCTTCAGGATCGCGGCCGGGTTGGACGCCTCACCGCACGCGACCAGAGTCGCCGCCTACCTCAAGCGCAGCGCTGGAACGTTCAAGCCAATCCTCGGCCGCAAGCTGGACGCGGCGACGACAATGCCGATTCCGCTCGACGTCGGCAGTGCGCTCGTCAGCGGCGATGCCGCGGAGAACGCGGAACCCGCGCTCACCGCGCGCATTGCCGGCGCGATGAAAGCGGCTGGCGCCAGGATCACGTTTGGCGGATACGGTGAAGCGCGGCTCCTCTACTCGTCGCCGCTCTTCGCGGACCCCCAGGCCGCGCCGGGCGAGCGCCGCACCGTCCACCTTGGCATCGACCTGTTCGGAGCAGCCGGAACGCCGGTGCACGCCCCCATCGCAGGCACAGTAGTTCACGCGACCTACAACCCCAAGCACCTCGACTACGGCGCCCTCATTGTTCTCGTGCACCACCACGCACCAAGCACGAAGCACCAAGCACCAAGCACGAAGCACCAAGCACGAAGCACCAAGCACCAAGCACCCTTCTATACCATATATGGGCACCTGAGCCGTTCGTCCCTCAAGGGCCTGATCCCGGGCGCAAAAGTCAAAGCAGGCCAACGCATCGGTTCATTCGGCAAGCCAAGCGAGAACGGCGGCTGGACCCCGCACCTGCATTTCCAGGTCGCCACCGATCTGCTGGGCACGGGCGCGGACTTCCCGGGCGTCGCGAGACCATCGCAGAGCGATGCTTGGCTGGCGCTGTGCCCGGACCCCGCGCCGCTGCTGGCTCTGCCAGCGAAACGAATTCCGGCCGCCCTGCCGACCAAGTCCAGAACTCTCGCCGCGCGACGCGCGCTGCTGGGCGCCAACCTAAGTATCGCCTACCGCGATCCGGTGAAAGTAGTACGCGGCTACGGCCAGTACCTGTGGGACGACACCGGCCGCAAGTACATCGACGCTTACAACAACGTGCCGCACGTTGGGCACGCGCACCCGCGCATCGTCGCCGCGGCCGCGTCGCAAATGGCCGTGCTGAGCACCAACACTCGATACCTGCACGATGCCGTGAACCAGTACGCAGCTGAGATCGTCGCCACGTTGCCCAAGACGCTGTCGCGGGTGTTCTTCGTGAACTCCGGCAGTGAGGCCAACGAGCTGGCATTGCGACTGGCGCGCGCGCACACCGGCAACCGCGACATGATCGTGCTGGACGCTGCGTATCACGGCATCACGACGTCGCTCATCGAGCTGAGCCCGTACAAGCACAACAGCGCCGGCGGCGACGGGCCTCCGCCCTGGGTGCACGCAGTGCCTGTGCCGGACGACTATCGCGGCCGATTCAAACGCCGCGACCCGCGTGCGGGCGCGAAGTACGCGAACGACGTTCGCCAAGTCATCGAACACATCGACCGGCTGGACGTGGGACTCGCCGGGTTCATCGCCGAGTCCCTGCCAAGCGTCGGCGGTCAGATCGTTCTTCCGGCGAGCTACTTGAAGGCGGTGTACGCCCACGTGCGCACAGCCGGCGGCGTGTGCATCGCGGATGAAGTGCAGACGGGATACGGACGTATTGGCACGCACTTCTGGGGCTTTGAACAACAGGGCGTCGTGCCCGACATCGTCGTGCTCGGCAAACCCATCGGCAACGGCTATCCCATCGGCGCAGTGGTGACGACGCAAGAGATCGCCGCCAGCTTCGACAACGGGATGGAATTCTTCTCCACGTTCGGCGGCAGTACCGTGTCCGCCGTCGTCGGGCTCGAAGTGCTGCGCGTCACGCGTGAGGAGCGCTTGATGCAACACGCCCGGGCAGTTGGTGCGCGAATGCTCCGACGGCTGAGACCGATCGCTGACAGCTGTCCGTTTGTTGGTGACGTGCGCGGCTCAGGGCTTATGCTCGGCGTCGAACTGGTCCGCGACAAAGCCACCATGGAGCCGGCTGGCGCCGAGGCCTCATACGTTGTGAACCGGATGCGGGAAGAAGGCATCCTGCTGGGAACAGACGGTCCGCATCACAACGTGCTCAAGATTCGCCCGCCACTGCCCTTCTCGTCGGATGACGCCGACGAACTCGTTGCGACACTCGCTCGCGTTCTGGAGGAACTCCGCTGATGATCACTGTTCGCGACCTCGCCAAGCTCTATGGCACTGTGCGCGCCGTGGACGGGATGTCGTTCCAGGTGCAACCCGGCGAAGTGCTTGGGCTGGTGGGACCGAACGGCGCCGGAAAGACGACGACGCTGCGGTGTCTGAGCGGGATCATCGCGCCGACGGCTGGAGTTGTGGAACTCCTGGGCCACAACATTCAGACTGACCCGGTGCCCGCCAAGCAGGCACTCGCGTTCATCCCGGACGAGCCGCACTTGTTCGAGTACCTCACGGTGGAAGAGCACCTGCGCTTCATTGCGCGCCTCTACAACGTGGCTGACGCGGAGTCACGCTCGGGTCCGCTGCTCGCCGAACTGGAGCTCACCGAGAAACTCAAGGTGTTGCCCGGAGAACTCTCCCGCGGCATGAAGCAGAAGCTTGCCATCGCCTGCGGGCTGCTGCACGACCCACAGGTGTTGGTGCTCGACGAGCCGCTCACGGGCCTGGACCCGGCCGGGATGCGACGCATGCGCACGACGATCGCGGCGCGGGCGAAAGCCGGAGCTGCCGTTGTGCTGAGTTCCCACCTTCTCCACCTCGTGGAAGAGCTGTGCAGCAAGATTCTCATCATGCGACACGGCCGCGCGGTCGCGTACGGCACGATCGCCGAGATCATGTCCGCTCATCCGGAACTACAGGGCAAGTCGCTCGAGGAAGTGTTCCTCGCACTCACCGCGACGTGATCAGCGCGTTTGCTTACCTCACGGTCCACACGATGCGCAATCGCTTCGTGTCCATGGCGCGTCGCCTGCGCCAGCCGCGCTATCTCGTCGGCTTCTTGTTTGTGGTCGGGTACTTCGGCTTCCTGCTGTTCGGAACCGCCACCGGCTTCGGGCGCGGTGCGGACGCCAAACCCAGCGGCCTCCAGGGTGACTTCATGCGAGTCGCGGCACCAGCGTTGCTGGCGCTGGCGCTGGCAGCGAACTGGATCGGAAGCGCCGCCGTCGAAGCGCTGGCATTCACACCGGCAGAAGTCGCGATGCTGTTTCCGGCGCCCGTGACGCGGCGATCCCTGATCATGCTCAAGATCGCGCGCGCGCAGCTCCCGATCGTTTTCAACATCATCATCATCATGCTGCTGTTCGGCGTTGGATCGTCCGCAATGCCGCTGTGGCTGAACGCGCTTGGACTGTACGTACTGTTTGCGACAATTCACCTGCACCGCCTGGGCGCCGCGCTTGTTCGGGTGTCAACGCTCAAGCACGGGACGGCAGGGCTCAAGCGAAACTGGCTGTCCTATGTGATCGCCGTTGTTATCCTGGCGGCGATGTTCCTGATCTTCATCTCAGCAAAGCAGGGTGCCGACCCCGGCGAGGGCGTCACCGCGATATTGGACCGAATCACCGCTGCGCTCGCGACGCCGTGGGTTCACGCCGTGCTGATACCGTTCGCGCTCATTACGGCTCCGGCTCTGGCGCGCACGACCGCAGAGTGGAGCGTGGCGTTCGCCGGCGCGTTGGCGATGCTCGCGTTGCACTTGTGGTGGGTCCTTCGCAGCCACACCGCGTTCGAAGAGGCTGCCGCCGAACAAAGCGAGAAGTTCCGCGCGATGCTCGAGTCGTTCCGTAAGCGCGGCCACATGAACATCGAGAAGAAGCCACCCGCCAGGCGCCTGACGCTCCCGCTGCGGCCCACCGGACATCCGGCAATAGCAATTGTCTGGAAGAACTCCCTGACCTTCCTTCGCACGTTCAGTCCGCTCACATGGTTCCTGCTGGCGCTGGCTCCAGCGCTCGTGGCCGTCATGATGAGAGACAAGGGTGCCAATGCGTTCGCGGCAGCAGGCATGATCGCGGCCATGCTGGCTGTCATGCTGCTTTTCGTCGGCGGCTCGATTGCGCGGAATGATTTGCGGGGCGACCTGCTCAATCTCTCGGCCCTCAAGACCATGCCGCTGCGCGGCAGCACGATTGTGTTCGCCGAAGTGTGCTCGTCCGCGTTGCCGCTCGCCGCCATCCAATGCATGCTGCTGTGGATCGCTGTGGCGGGATGGCAGATGGGCAAGAAGGCATTGCCGCCTGACGCGGCCATCGCGCTTGCTGTCGTGCTCCCGTTGGGAGTCGCCGGCCTCAACGTGCTCGCCTCCACTGTTCGCAACGGCGCCGCTGTGCTGTTTCCCGCGTGGACAGAGCTCGGCGTGGACGGCGGCTCCGGCGGACTCGAAACGATGGGCCAGTCGATGCTCGGCTTGCTCGCGATGCTGTTGGGATTCCTCGTTTTGATGATCGTACCTGCGCTGACGACGACCGTGATCGTGGCCTGGATCCATCCTCCGCCCGCGGTCGCGTTGGTGTCGAGCATTGTGCTGGGTTCGGCCGCGACCGTGGGCGAGTCCTACCTTGTCATGTTGTGGATCGGCCGAGTGTTGGAGCGCACCGAGCCATCGGCGGCGCTCACGGTGTCCTGAAGGCGTTGAACCCCCTCACTTCCTTATATATGAAGCGGACCCTCATCAGCCTCCTCATCTGCGTCGCGCTGTCGCCGAACCTGATGTCGGCCCAAGCCGCGCGGCCCGCCGCCCAGTTCACGGTCGTCGAGGCCAGCATTGCTGACATGCGGGCGGCGCTTGTGGCCAAGCGGACCACGTCGCGCGAGATCGTGATGCAATCGCTGGCGCGCATCGCGACATACGAGGACAAGCTGCACGCGGTGATCACGGTGAACCCCCGCGCGCTCGCTATTGCGGATTCGCTCGACCGCTTGCGCGCGCAGGGCAGGATTCTCGGTCCTTTGCACGGCATTCCGGTAGCGCTCAAAGACAACGTACATACGACGGACATGCCGACGACCGGCGGCGCGCTCGCGTTCGCCGATTTGGTAACGCCCTATGCGGCGACGCTGACGAAGAATCTCGAGGCGGCCGGCGCGATCATCCTCGCCAAGACGCAGCTGACCGAGCTCGCCAATTGGGTCGCGGCTGGGATGCCCGGCAACTACAACGGGCTCAGCGGTTATGGCATGAACCCGTGGGACCCGCGTCGCGACCCGCGCGATCAGTTCTACGACGGGCGACCGGTGCTCGGCACGGGCGGTTCGAGTTCGGGCGCCGGCACCAACGTCAGCTTCTGGGTCGGCAACGTCGGCACGGAGACATCCGGCTCGATCTTGAGTCCGTCCAACCAGAACATGTTGGTCGGCATCAAGCCCACGGTGGGCCGCATCAGCCGACATGGCGTCATCCCGATCACAGCGGACCAGGACACGCCCGGGCCGATGACACGTTGGGTGGCGGACGCGGCCGTCTTGTTGGGTGCGATGGAGAGTGCCACTCCGGACAGCAACGACGCCGCGACGCGGTTGTGTCCGCCGCCCGCGCAGCGTGACTACACGCGGTTCCTGAATCCGAACGGATTGCGCGGTGCGCGCATCGGGATTCCGCGCGCGTTCTTCTACGATCGCAGCGGCCCGCCAGCGCCCGGGAGCACCATGCCGCGCGGCGGTCTCAACGACGCACAGAAGAAGATCATGGACGACGTGATTGCCGTGCTCAAGGCGCAGGGCGCGACGGTCGTGGACCCGGCCAACATCCCGAGCATCACGGACACCAACCCCGCCAACAATTTCCTGAATTGGAATCCGTGCAGCGGCGACCAGTCCAAGGGGCGGGACGTGGAGTGTTCGGTGGCGTTCAAGTACGGCATGAAGCGTGACTTCAACGCCTGGCTCAAGTCGTTGGGCGACAAGGCGCCGGTGAAGACGCTGACGGAGCTGCGGCAGTGGAACATCGCGCATCAGCGCGCGGGGGCCATCAAGTACGCACAGGCGCAGCTGGACATCTCGGATGAGATGGACGTGCAACTGGACCGTGCGCGCTACGAGGCCGATCGGCGGAAGGACATCCTGTTGTCGGCGACCAACGGGATTGATGCGGCGCTCAAGGCCAACAACCTGGACGCCCTGCTCTTCCCGGCCGTGAGCAGCGCCAACATCGCCGCGCGTCCCGGTTATCCGACTGTGACGGTGCCGTACGCGTTCGTACCGGTGGTGGGCGGAGCCGGGGCGCAGGCGTTCCCTGTCGGGTTCGAGCCGAGGCCAGCGCCATACAACGTGAGCTTCACCGGAACGGCGTGCAGTGAGCCCAAGCTCATCGAACTGGCGTTTGCGTTCGAGCAGGCGACCAAAAAGCGCATCGCTCCGCCACTATTCCCGTAAGAAATCAGGCCCCGTCGTGGTCCCTTGCAGCTTTGAGCGGTGAGGCCGACAGCCTCTTCCACTACGGGCGCATGCGATCCTCCAAGCCGTCATCCAAGGAATAGGAAGCAACCCCTCGCTGCCTATTTCACTGCCACCATTTGCGCGCCTACGCGCAACGCGTGCATGGCCAATGACATAGCGGCTTCACGATTTCCCGATACATTGAAATAGGCGGCATTCCCTCGCGCGTTTTTCAGGGGTTTCGCAGCCTATATACTCTGCCCAACTAGCGTTAGCTGGACCTGATTGTTCGGCTCGCTTAAAGGCACTCGCGTTGAACCTCACGTCGTTGTTCATCCTGTGGTATTGCGTTCGAGGCCACCGGTGCACTTTCCTTGGCACGGTTGCAGAGATTGACTGATGCGCATCGAGCGAACCTGGCGTAGCGTTTCGCGCGAACAGAACAACTCATTCGGGTGGCGATGGAGCTTCAGTGAGCGACTCATGGCGTGAGGGACTGGAGGCAGGCCTTGGCGCGACCTACCGCATTCGAGAGGAACTCGGCGGCGGTGGCATGTCAGCGACGTTCATCGCCGAAGAAGTGGCGCTCGGCCGCAGCGTCGTGCTCAAAGCGCTTTCGCCGGACTTGGCCACTGGCCTGAACGCCGAGCGGTTCCAGCGCGAAATCCAGATCCTCGCACGGTTGCAGCATGCGTTCATCGTTCCGCTGCTCTCGTCGGGGGTGACGCAGGGACATCCATGGTACACCATGCCGCTGGTACAGGGCGAATCACTGCGCGCGCGACTTCAGCGGGAGGGATCCGTCGCTCCGGCCGCCACAGCTCGCATCCTGCGCGATGTCGCCGAGGCGCTTGCGTACGCCCAAGCAAATGGCGTAGTGCATCGCGACATCAAGCCTGACAACATTCTGCTCTCCGGCAGCCATGCCATGGTGGCCGACTTCGGCATCGCAAAGGCGTTGTCCGCGGCGACGAAAGAGGGTTCGATCACCGCGACCGGCATTGCCATCGGAACGCCGGCGTACATGGCGCCTGAGCAAGCCGCCGGCGATGCGATGACGGACCATCGCGCCGACCTCTACTCGCTCGGCGTTACCGGATACGAGATGCTGACCGGGCGGCCGCCATTCAGCAACCGGCCTCCCATGCAACTGCTGGCGGCGCACATGACCGAGAAGCCGGAGCCGATCAGCAGAATCGCGCCGTCGGTGCCGAAGGAGCTCGCCGCACTTGTCGACCAGCTGCTCGCCAAGCGTCCGGAAGACCGCCCGGCCCGCGCCGAAGACGTCGTCGCGTCATTGACCACCATGCTCAGCGGTTGGACCGCGACAGACGTGCTCCGGACGGGACCTGCTCGCGGCGTACTCAAGTCGCCGACGACTTGGGTGGCCACGGTTGCATTGGTTGCCGTCGCAGCGCTCGGACTTTTTAGGCTTCTGTCGCCCAAGAAAACGATCGCACAGTCGGCAGTCGCAGTGCTCCCATTCACCGTGCAGGGTGGCAACGACGTTGCTTACCTCGGTGAGGGAATGGTGAGCCTTCTCTCCGCCAACCTCGATGGCGCCGGAGAACTCTGGAGCGTGGACCCAAAGGCCGTTATTGTCGCCGCGCGCGCGAAGCCAATTCGGAACGCCGAGGATGCGAGGAGCCTCTCCGCAGGCCTCGGCGCGGCGTTTTATGTGACCGGCGACATCGTGCAGGTCGGCAATCGCGTCCGCCTGACGGCGCGCCTCGAGTCCGTGGACGGTAAGACGCGTGCAGTGCTCGCCAATGCCGACGGCGCATTGGCCGAGCCGCTCCCCGCGATCGACGCACTCACGGCGAGTCTGCTCACCGGCCGCTCCGCCGGACGCCAAGGTGGCGTTGCCGACGCGACCACCGGATCGCTGGCCGCACTCAAGTTCTATCTCTCCGGCCAGAACGCGCTCGTCAACATCGATTTCTCCAGCTCACTCAAGGCATTCGAGCAGGCCGTCGCCTTGGACAGCACGTTTGCGAAAGCGCATCTCGGGGTTGCGTGGGCGGGTTGGTGGTTGGGAAGCGACCCACAGCCCGGACTCGCCGCGGCACTGCGTCACTCCAACCGGCTCTCAGGGCGCGAGCGACAACTGCTGATCGCACACGGGCACTTTTTCCGCGGTGAGGACATTGAGGCGGAGCGCCTGTATCGCGAAATCCTTAACTCCTATCCGGACGACCTCGACGCGTTGTACCCACTGGGTGAACTGCTCGTGCACTACAGCTACCGCCAAGGTCGATCTTACACGACAGCTTCGCGCGACGTGCTCGATCGCGTCCTGCGAATCCAGCCGACACATGGCGAGGCTCTGTTCCACCGGACGCACCTCGCGGCGCACACCCATGATCTGCAGCTCCTGGACACGCTCACCGCCCGAGTTCTCTCTCTGTCGCACGGAAACACTGCTGAGATTGCGTCGATGCGGCTGTTTCGTGCGTTTCTACTACCTCATCGCGATTCGACGGCACAGCGTGACCGCGTCGTTCGTGAATTGCAGGCGGCTGACGATTTCACTGCTCTGCTGTCGGGCATGTGGCTGGCGACAATGGCGGGCAACCGCACTAGTGCGCGCACCGCGCTGAGCAGCGCGCTGCAGCCGAGCCGCAGCGAACGGTCTCGGGCCGCGCTGCATGTAATGTTGGCGCAGCTGGACATGGCCGAGGGAAAGCGGATTGGTGCAAACTCGCACCTCGATGCGGCGCGCCGACTGGACTCGGATGTGGCGCTGTTTTACCGTGTCTCGTTCGATATGCTGCCTTTTCGCGTGCTACCAGCAACGGATCGTCTCGAACTGCGCCGCGCGCTCGAGGGTTGGAAGGGGCAGAATGACATCAGGCCGGTTGGTGGTCTGCCGTCGTTCATCTGGTTCCCCGGAAGCGCGTATTCCCTCTCGCGCACCTACTACCTCGGCCTTCTCGACGCACAGGAGTCACATGCGGAAGAGGCTGCGAGGCACGTCGCCGAGCTGGAGGCAAGCCGCGATCGCCACTCCCTCGCTGGTGACCTTGCCGCCGGCATTCGAGCGGAACTCGCACGACAACGCGGCGACATGCCGACCGCGTTGGCCACACTCGAGCGCATGAACATCCGCAGCCCGTTCACTGAATTCGCGAGCTCCGGGGTTCATGAGCGCGCCCGTGAACGCTTTCTGCGGGCTGAACTCCTTTCGAAGTCAGGCCGCGACGAGGAAGCGCTGGCGTGGCTGGAAACCAGTGAGAAAATGCTCTCCATATATGAGGACGTCTACCTCGGACCAGTGCTTCTCAAGATCGCTGAGATCCATCAGCGTCGCGGTGACCGTGTCCGAGCGGTGGAGTACTACACGCGGTTTACTCAGCTCTGGAAGGACTGCGACGCGGAGTTCCGCCCAATGCTCAGTCGCGCGCGAGCGCAGCTAACTAGGCTGGAGGGCGTCGCCCAGCGGTGAGCCTGCCCTCATTCACGCCGCTCTTGGTTGGGCCAGCTAACGAGCAATTGCTGCAGACGGCGCGGTCTCCGGTGGCGGCTCGCTCGCGATGCTCGCGAGCCGCATCTTATTTGATCGCGCCGCAGCAGAATTGCGGGCGTTATGCCGACAGCGCGCGTCTGAACCTAGGAGGTATATGAGCCTTTTCACGCAGCTTCGCGCCATTGGGGCGTCGGTCGCCATCCTGGCAATCCCGCCGACATTGTATGCGCAGAATGCGCCTGTTCCGGCCCGATCGCTGAGTCCGCCCGAGGTGACGCGCCTTTGCGCGGAACTGGAGCGCTGGTTCAAAGCCTACGACGATGGATCTACCAGCGTGGCTCGCCAGGGCGGCACCTCCGCATTCCGCCGCTTCGCAGACACCACTTTCTCGGACTCCGTGGATTACGTGATGAAGGGCAGCGGCACTTCAACGTTCTACTCGCGTAGCACCTTCGTCGACAGCATGAACCGCATTCCAGCGGACACGACCCCCGACCGGCACTTTGAATGGCGTCCCGCAGGGACCTCGGTCGGTCTCATGTCGTCCACCCGCGCGCTATATGTTCGCCGATACATGGAGATTGACTCAGCGTCGGTGGCGCGCGGTATGACTCGCGTGTATTCGGGAATGGAGGCAGGCACGCTCGTGCGAACCGCTGCCGGTTGGCGTCAGCTTGAACGCGTAAACTCGACCGGGTCGCTCGGCATGATCGATAGCGCCACGTCGCGGGTGCGTCCGTGGCAGTGCAGATAACGAACGAGCAGGACGGAGCGGCCGGCCTCTGACTTGCCGCTCAAGTACCAAGACAGCAGTCACCGCTGTTTCTGCGAGGCACCGAACGGCGGCATAACAAAGGGTTGCAGTTGACAGCGGAAGGTGACTCACTTTTGTAGACACTTTTCCCTAACGAGCGGGAGGTGTCCATGCCGCGATCCGGACCGCGGAAGATTCAGAAATACAGCACGGAGTTCAAAGTCACGGCGGTGAAGCTGAGCCAGCAGCCGGGGCTCCAGGTGAAGGCCGTGGCGCAGGCGCTTGAGATCCACCCGTTCATGTTGTCGAAGTGGCGGAAGGATCTGCGGGACGGCCGACTGCGAGGGCGGTCCAAAGTCACGGTCCCACCGCGGCTCGAGCGCGAGAGTCGGCGCTTGCAACAGCTGGAGCGGGCGCACGCCCTGCTCCAGACGGAGCATGCGCTCCTAAAAAAAGCTATCCGGTTCTGTTCCGATCCAAGCGTGAAGCGTTCGCGTTCATCCACGCGCAGCGCTCCACGCTCCCCCTGACCCGACTGTGCGCCCTCTGCCACGTCACCCGCGCCGGCTACTACGCGTGGGCGCGACGCCGGCCGAGCGCGCATGCGGAACAGGACCGGGCTCTTCTCCGACACCTTGAACGACTGTTTCGCGCGCACCACGGCACGTACGGGAGTCCGCGCTTGCTCCGTGCGCTGCGCGCCGAGGGCATCGCGACCAGTCGGCGACGCGTGATCCGTCTGATGCGCCTCGCGGGGCTGCGCGCGCGGGCCGCGCGCATCTACCACGCCAACCCGGGCGTCCACCAGTTCTACAACCAACACCCCAACCGCATCCGGCGCCTCACCGTGCGGCGCCCCAATCACGTCTGGGTCGGCGACGTCACGTACATCCCCGTGGCAGGCCGCTGGCGGTTCCTCGCCGTGGTGATGGATCAGTACTCGCGCCGCATCCTGGCGTCGACGCTGGCCCGCCGACGGAGTACGCACCTCACACGCGCCGTCTTGAACGCGGCCGTGCGCCGCCGCGCCATCGGGCCGCGGCTCATCTTCCACAGCGATCGGTGCTCCGAGTACTCTGGGTCGATCTTTCGCGATCGCCTGCGCCGCCTTGGGGTTCACCAAAGCTCCGCCCTCCACGGTCCCGGCGAGAACGCCCACATGGAGTCGTTCTTCCACTCGCTCAAAGCCGAGCGGTTACACGGCGTGACCTTCGAAACCGATGCCGAACTCCGTCGCGCCCTGCGCGGCTACTTCCAGTTCTACAACGGCCATCGCTTGCACTCTGCTCTCGGCTATCGCGCGCCGATTGACTACGAATCCCATGCGGCGTAGAACTTGAGTGTCAACAAAAGTGAGACACCATCCCAGCGCTGTCTTTGGAAGCGGCTGGCTCGCTGCGCTCGCCTGCCGCAATGTTTACTATGCGCCGCAGCAGAAGCGCGACGCGTTAGGTCGCCCTCGTTCCGGTCGCACGAGCCGTCTAGCCGGGCCATTTCAGGAGTCACATGTTACTCTCGCCAGCAGTCGTTCGAGGAGCGCTCACACTTGCGATCGCCGGTGGCATGCTGCCATCACGCTCCGACGCTCAGCGCCCAGCGCGTGCGCCCGAAGTGACCATCGCTGCTTCTGAGCGTCACGTCATGCGCTCCCCACTGACAGGCATGACGTACCAAGTCGATGTTGTCTTACCTCGAGACTACGGGATGTCGTCAGCGCGCTACTCGGTGGCCTACGCGTTGGACGGCGACTTTGCGCTTCCGATACTCGCCGCGTCCCATCGCGCCCTCACTGCAAATCGGCTGCTCCCGCAGCAGTTGATCATCGTCGGGATCGATTATCAGGCATCGGTGAGCGCCGGGGCGCCAAATTGGCGCCAGGTGAACCGCACTCATGACTATGCGGTCCGCCGAGACTCATCCGGCGTCGAGCACGGGGCGCCAGAGTTTCTCCGCTTCCTCCGCGAACAACTCTTTCCGTTCGTCGATTCGGCATACCGAACTCTGCCGGGCGACAGGACGATCTTGGGACACTCGTACGGCGGGCTGTTCGCGACGTATGTGCTGACACATCAGCCGGACACGTTTCAGCGATACGCGATCGGCAGCCCGGCGCTCAGGTTCGGCGGGCAGGCCGCGTTTCAATGGGAGGCCACGTATGCCGCAACGCACAAGGCGCTCCCTGCCCGCGTCTTTTTCTACACGGGTGAGCTCGAGCTTGGGGTAATCCGGGAGCCGGCGGAGCGTTTCTGGTCAACGCTCCAATCACGGAACTATGCGAATCTGGACCTGACGGAATTCCTTGTCATCCCGGGCGAAGATATCATGTCCGTCGGTCTCACCGCCCTCGGACGAGCATTACGCGCGTTATATGCGCGCAGGGAGGTCAGGCTGCCCGTCGCGATGCTCGCGCCCTATGCCGGGGAATGGAAGAGCGCCGACCACTCGTGGAAGATCCGCCTCGATGGCGGTCATCTCTCGGTCAATGTTGGAGGCTTCCCGGCGCTGTCAGCTCCGTGGGAACTCCACGCATCGTCAGATACGAGTTTCTTCACCAAACCCGTGGAGTTCTCCTTCGTTTTCGCCCCAGACACAAAGGGCAACCCTTCTGATCGCCTTTTGCTTGTGACCAGCATCGGCTCCACGCCCGACAGCCTACGCAAGGTGAGCTCCGGACCGCACAAGCCGTGATGCTCCGCGCATCGGCGATCTAACACGCGTTGCTGCAGCCGGGGCGTGCGGCGGCACAAATGCTTGCGCTCCGCACCGTCGCAGACGAGCATAATTGTATGCGCTCGATGATCGCCCCGCAGCAGAACGCCATTCGTTAGCTGGACCTCCCACGGAGGAACCCTGCATGACCCGTGAGTCATTCACGTTCACTGCCATCGTGCTGGCTGCCCTGGCAACTGCGGCACCGCTCGCGGCACAGCGTCTCTACGATGCACGCAGTGCCGTATTTCGCCGAGACACGATTCCGACGTCGCCGACCGCCTGGCGCACCGAGTCCATCGCTCCGCCGAGCGCGCAGCAGTCGACTCCCCGGATGGTGGTGTCCGGCGTGCTCTTGGGTGCAGTGGGCATGTTCGCAGGCGGAGCGGTCGGCTACGGCGTCGAGACGAGCGGCGGCTGCGTGGATGAATTCTGCGGCCTCGGCGGGGCGCTGCTCGGCGGGCTTGTCGGCGAAACGATCGGCCTTGCGACCGGAGTGCATCTCGCCGGCGGTAAGCGAGGGTCCCTAGGAGCGGAGATTGGGGGCTCGTTCCTATTCGCGCTTTTGGGGGTCCTCGTGGCGATCCCAACACAGGGCGTCGGCCTTCTCGCCATACCGCCGCTGCAACTATGGCTAACCATCCGCCTTGAGAAGGCCGGAGCCCGTCGCGGGACCAGCGTGCAATGAGATACTGACTGTGGGGTCCGTGCCACCGCATCATTTCCTTCTACGGCGTACCGAGTTGCCCGTCACGCTGCGACAAGCTCTCCAAGAGAATTTTTCCTACAGCTTCGTTAGGTGTGGGATCTAAGGAGGTTGTTCACTGAGGCATAACTGAGGAAGCTGGAGGTGCGATCCACCCAACCACTTTCAGCCAGAGGCCTCAGTGAACACCCATTACAATGCGCGTCTCACCGCGTGGGGGCGAGCCGAGCTCGTTCGCCGCGTGGTGATTGACCAAGAGCCGCCCGCGGTCGCCGCCGCCGCGCTCCGCATCAGCCCGAGTACAG
>JANNRQ010000064.1:0-3229 GCA_031401495.1 Gemmatimonadota bacterium | reverse complement strand
GCTGGAACGGTGTCCGACCTGCTCAAGCCGGCGAACAAGTCCAAGCTCTCCGACGTGCTCACGCATCACGTGACCACGAGCGCTCGCGAGATTGGCGCCTTCGAGGACGGTGAGACGGTCTCGATGGCCGACGGCGGATCTGTTACAGTGTCGCGAAAGGGCGCGGACGTCTTCATCGGTGGAGCCAAGGTGCTTGGCTCAGTTCGTGCGTCCAACGGCTGGGTTCACGTCATTGATGGGGTGCTGGTGCCGGGCGCGTCGAAGTAGGGCTGCCGCGCGTTTCGTCCGGAGGCAGTCACCCAAGGACCGTGGCGACGGCGATGCACGCGATGCCCTCGCCACGGCCGATCCAGCCCATTCCTTCGTTGGTCTTCCCTTTTACACTCACGGCGCTGACGGCAACGCCCAGGGCGCCAGCCAGGCGTTCGCACATCGCGGTGCGGTGCGGCCCGATCTTTGGCGCCTCAGCAATCACGGTGATGTCCACCTGCCCGACCTTGAATCCCTTGGCCTCGACTCGCTTCACGGCAGCGCTCAGCATCTGAATCGAGTCGCGACCGGCGTTGGCGGGATCCTTGTCGGAGAACATTTCGCCAATGTCGCCCGCCCCGGCCGCGCCGAGAATCGCGTCCGTCACGGCGTGGCACACGGCATCGCCGTCTGAATGGCCATGAAGATGCTTGTCGTAAGGAATGCTGACGCCGCCCAGGATGACCGGACCCTTCTCCGCGAACCGATGGGAGTCGTATCCGATACCTACTCTCATGCGGCTGAAGACTGCGGTGCTTCATGCTTCGTGCTTGGTGCTTCGAGCGGGATGATCGAATAGTCCTGACGTCTGCGTGCTGCAACAAATCCAGCATCGCGAATGAGCCGCTCCATCTCGGCGGTCGTCGTGCGGTGCGTGGTGTTGGCAGCCGACACGACGTTCTCCTCGATCATGAGCGAGCCGAAGTCGTTGCAACCAAAGCGCAGCGCGATCTGGCCGATCTTCATGCCCATCGTCACCCAGCTGGCCTGAAGGTTCGGGACGTTGTCGAGGATGATGCGAGCGATCGCCACCGTACGGAGGTAGTCAATGGCATCCGTCTTCTTCATGTGCGACATCGTCGGCGTGTTCTCCGGCTGCAACGGCCAGCAGATGAACGCCGTAAAGCCGCCAGTGCGCGCCTGCACTTCACGCACGCGCTGCAAATGCTCGATGCGCTCAGCCAGCGTCTCACCGATGCCGTACATCATGGTGACGGAGGTCTTCATGTCCTCCTGATGCGCGATTTCCATGATCTCGAGCCAGCGATCAGCGCCTGCCTTTTTCTTCGCTACCAAGTCGCGGACGCGCTGGACGAGGATTTCGCCGCCGCCGCCCGGGATCGAATTCAAGCCGGCCTTGATGAGTTCCTTGATGACGTCGCGCGCTTCCATGCGGAACGTCTTGGCGAAGAAGTCCACTTCGCTGGGCGAAAACCCGTGGATGTGGATGGGGTGGTTCTTCTTGATGTATTTAAGGAGGTCGAGGTACCACTCGAACGGGATGTAGGGGTTGTGTCCACCCTGCATCAGGATCTGGACGGCGCCGAGTTCCTTGGCCTCGTCGATCTTCCTGCCAATGTCCTCGAACGACAGGGTCCAGCCCTCGGCGTGCTTGGGTCTGCGGTAGAACGCGCAGAAGCCGCAGTCGGCGACGCAGACGTTGGTGTAGTTGATGTTGCGGTCGACGATGTACGTGACGGTGTTGTGCGGATGCTTTTCCGTACGCACGCGATCGGCCTCGGCGCCGAGCTCGAGGAGCGGCGCGTTGGTGTAGAAGTCGAGGAGGTCGCGATTCATGGTTCGAGTCGGGTCGTTTTCACGCGGATGACGCGGAAACTGCAAATACTGCGACAACTTTGTTCAGGAATGAGGACTGAGGGTCCTCACGTCTGAACAAAGCAGTCTGTTGTATCAGCCGTTTCCGCGTCATCCGCGTCATCCGCGTGAGAATGTCGATACTCGTGGCCATTCGCTCACGCCGCGAGGAATGAAAGAGAGCCGTTCGGAACTCGTCCGGCCGCTACCAAACGCCGGAAGAACTCCGTCAGGCCGGCGAGATGCCCGTACGAAAGGCCGTAGTCGAGCCCCGACAAATAGGTCTGGCACGCAGCCTTCGGTACTCCGGTCGCCAGCGCGGCTTGCGTCGCTAGTGTGTCGAGATGCTTGAGCCCCCAATTGCGCGACTCGATCAGGCTCGCATGCGCATCCAACGCTTGCCGCGTATCGGTGGTGCGCTGAGCAACCCAGACCGCGAATACGAACGGCAGGTCCGTCCACGCCTTCCACTCGGCGCCCAAATCGTACGCGTATCGGTACCCGAGCCGATCGACGAGGGCGTCACGCTCGCCGGGATCCTGGAGGTGCGTGCCGAGCTTGAGCGCGGCGTCGCCGATGACGAGGCGAGCCTCATGCTCGTCGTCCGCGAATCGCGCGATGTCGGTGAGTTCCGCATCGCTGGGCACGAACGTGGGCTTGGAGTCCCAGACGTTCTCGAACAGCAGCTCGAGCAGCGCGACGCTGGTCATGGAACTCTTGCTCACGAGCACTCGCCGGCCTGATAACTCTGACGCCGGCCGCTTGGAGAACAGCACGACACTGCGAACGGGGCCGTCGCAGGAGATCGCGAGGTCTGGCAACAGCAGATACTTCTGCGCATCGCGCGCGTACTCAACTGCAGAAACCACGCTTACGTCGAGTGAGCCGTTACTCATAAGCGTATTAAGTACTGTCGGAAGGCCATCGACAATCGAACCATCGAGTCGCACAATGCCACGGTCAATGGCCCCGTAGACCGGGTAACAGTTCACGTAGGGAATCCGGCCGACTCGCATCATGCCGCGCGCTCCTTCGTAGCTGGATCGTCGTCGAACGTGCGCACAATGTTGTAGAACGAGTCGCGCTCTGCCGGAACCTTCCCCGCCCCGCGAATCAGGTTGAGGATTTCGTCGAGCGACATGGCCTGTGCGGTGTGCGCACCGGCCTCGTGGTAGATCTTCTCGCGCACCACCGTGCCTTCGATGTCGTTGACGCCGAAGTGCAACGCCGTCTGCGACAAGAACGGCGTCACCATGACCCAGTGCGTCTTGATGTGCGGAATGTTGTCAAAAAAGAGCCGCGCGACCGCAAGGTTGCGCAGGTCGTCGAAGCCGCTGGTCGCGGTGCCCTGCATGTGCAGCGTCTCGCCCAGCTCGTTGTTGTC
>JANNRQ010000063.1:0-2957 GCA_031401495.1 Gemmatimonadota bacterium | reverse complement strand
GACGGCGACACCGGGTCGACCCGGGTTCAGATCGCGGTGCTGACCGAGAGAATCAACTACCTCACGGAACACTTCCGTGAGCACAGTAAGGACCACCACAGCCGCCGCGGCCTCCTGAAAATGGTAGGCCGGCGTAAGCGGCTCCTGGGCTATCTGCGACGTACGGATGTCGAGACGTACCGCAGCTTGGTTCAGGATCTGGGGCTCCGTTACTAGCAAGTAGGCAAGACGACGCGCGGCCGCACAAAGATGCGGACCGCGCGTTTCGTCTTACACACCCCGAAAAAATGACAATGCACAGAGTAGAAACGACGTTTGCGGGCCGGAAGCTCTCCATCGAGACGGGCCGCATCGCGAAGCAAGCCGCAGGATCCGCGCTGGTGACGTTCGGTGACACCATGGTCCTTGCCGCACTGACGGTGAGCGACAAGAAGACCGACAAGGACTTCTTCCCGCTGCTGGTCGAGTACCGCGAGAAGACCTACGCCGCGGGCAAGATTCCCGGCGGCTTCATCAAGCGCGAAGGACGCCCGAGCGACGGCGAAATCCTGTCCGCCCGCGTCGTGGACCGGACGATCCGTCCGCTGTTCCCGGAAGGCTTCAAGAACGAAGTCCAGTGCTTCATCTACGTGATCTCGGCGGACCAGGAGAACGACGCGGACGTGTTGGCGGTTGTCGCGGCCTCCGCGGCGCTCAACGCTTCCAAGATTCCGTTCCTCGGCCCCATCGCCGGCGTTCGCGTCGGCCGCTTGCAGGGCAAGTGGGTGCTCAACCCCACGTTCCAGCAGCTCGAGTTCAGCGACATGGACATGGTGGTCTGCGGTTCCGCGGATTCCATCGTCATGGTTGAAGGCGGCGCGATGGAAGTGAGCGAGGAAGACGTCATCGAAGCGATGAAGATCGCCCAGGGCGGGATGAAGGAACTGGTCTCGCTTCAGGACGAATTGCTCGGCAAGCTCGGCAAGGAGCGTCCGAAGAAGATGGAATGGAGCAAGGACGAGCGTCCCGCCGACGTCGAGGCCAAAGTAAAGGCGGCCGCCGAGAGCAAGATTCTCGCGGCGATCAACCAGAAGGAAAAGCACAGCCGCATCGAAGCCGTCGAGAAGGTGAAGAAGGACGTGAAAGAGGCCCTCAAGGCCGACTTCCCTGATGCCGGCATGCACATCAGCGCCGCACTCGGCGATCTCGAGTACACGTCGCTTCGCGCCCAGGTACTCGACACGGGTCTCCGTGTTGACGGACGCAAGCCCACCGAGGTGCGCGCCATCTCGATCGACGCGCCGATCCTACCGCGCGCGCACGGCTCCGCACTCTTCACGCGCGGCCAGACGCAAGCCCTCGTCGCCATCACGCTCGGCACGGCCAACGACGTCCAGCGCCTGGATAGCATCGACGAAGCCAAGGAGCAGACGAAGTCGTTCATGCTCCACTACAACTTCCCGCCGTTCTCGACCGGTGAGGTTCGCCCGATGCGTGGCACGTCACGTCGCGAGATCGGCCACGGCAACCTGGCCGAGCGCGCGCTTCAGGCGATGCTGCCGCCGTTCGAGGATTTCCCGTACACGATTCGTATCGTGTCAGACATCATGGAGTCCAACGGCTCGTCGTCCATGGCGTCCATCTGCGGCGGTTCACTGGGCTTGTTCGACGCCGGCGTTCCCATGCGAGCCGCGGTTGCGGGCGTCGCGATGGGTCTTATCAAGGAAGGCAAGAAGTACGCGATCCTGACGGACATCCTGGGCACCGAGGATCACCTCGGCGATATGGACTTCAAGGTTGCCGGTACGGCCAACGGCATCACGTCCATCCAGATGGACATCAAGATTCAGGGCCTCGAGCTCAAGCTCATGAAGGAAGCGCTGGCACAGGCCAAGGAAGGCCGCCTGCACATCCTCGGTGAGATGAACAAGGCGCTGGATGCGCCGCGTACCGAGATGTCGAAGTACGCGCCACGCATCGTCACGGTCCAGATCAGCCCTGAGAAGATCGGCGACCTCATTGGTCCCAAGGGCAAGACGATCCGCGGCATCCAGGACGAAACGGGCGCCGAGATCACGGTGGACGATACGGGCCTCGTCACGATCGCCGCGGTTGGCGGCGAGTCGATGGAGAAGGCGCGCACGATGGTGCAGGCAGTGACGGCCGAGCCGATCGTCGGCGCGACGTACGAGGGTCCAGTGAAGTCGACGACCGCGTTCGGCGCGTTCATCGAAATCATGCCGGGCACCGAGGGCTTGCTGCACATCTCGGAAATGCAGTGGGGCCGCACCGAGAAGACCGAAGACGTCGTCAAGAAGGGCGACATCGTGCAGGTCAAGCTCATCGAGCGCGACGAGCGTGGCCGCATGCGGTTGTCCCGCAAGGCGCTCCTGCCCAAGCCTGAAGGCCATGTCGAAGCTCCGCCTTCCGAAGGTGGCGAGTCCGGCGGCGATCGTGGAGACCGCGGCGGACGAGGTGGCCGTGGTGGTGGACGCGGTCGGCGGGACTAGTCGGGAGTGAGCCCGCGCAAGCGGGGTAGCCGGGCGAAAAAGCCTGGCTCAGGTCTCAGACGAACCGTTCTTCCAAATGGACTGACCGTACTCTCGGAGCATATGCCGGGAGTACGGTCGGTTGCATTCGGGGCGTGGGTACGCGCCGCGTCGCTGCACGAGCCGCGCAACCGGATGGGGGTGTCGCACCTGCTCGAGCACATGGTGTTCAAGGGCACCGCGCGCCGCAGCGCCAAGGACATCGCGTTGGCGTTGGAGTCGCTGGGAGGCTCGCTGGATGCCTACACATCGCGCGAGCACACCGTGTATCAGGCGCGCGTGCTGGATGAACACCTGGAGATTGCGGCGGACGTCATTGGCGACATCGTGTTTGCGCCGTCACTGCGGCAGTCCGATCTCGACCTCGAGAGAAACGTCGTGCTCGAAGAGATCGGGATGGTGGACGACACACCCGACGATCTCGTTTTC
>JANNRQ010000062.1:0-1809 GCA_031401495.1 Gemmatimonadota bacterium | reverse complement strand
CCCGGTGGCGGGAGAGGAGAAGCGATGAGCGGCGGCAGCATGGACTACCTCTATGCGAAGTTCGAGAACGACGCGAGCTTTCACACGGACACGCCGGAGCGTGTCGCGTTCAAGGCGCACATCGCGCTCGTCTGCAAGGCGCTCCATGACATCGAGTGGGTAGACAGCGGCGATATGTCGCCCGGCGACGAGACTGCCGCCATTCGCGCGTGTCTGCATCCTGGCGCTGTCCTAGAGGCGTGCATCGAACGAGCGCACACGGCGGCGAAGGAACTGCGCGACGAACTAGAGATCGCGTGTCGTGGGAAGGCGCGATGACCTACCGCTGGCGCTTCCCCCGCCGCGCGGAGAGAGGCAAGGCGACGAAGTAGCTAGGCGGCGTGCGAGCGAAGTCTGTGCGGGGCAATCGACCAGAACCCGTGGCTGGCAGTCACCCTTTAGCAGGCACAGATGCAATACGGGCCACGCCGCCGACACATTGAGAGGAGCGAAAGCGTGAAGTCTCAACCCGAGAAGGAGACAGCATGATCCGCGAGACGATGATCGGCTTCTGGTTGATCGGCGACATCTTCAAGGCGATCCGCGACGGGAACTGGTGGGAATAGTGAAGCGCGCCCGCACGTTTCAAGTCGCGACGCGCGAAGGTCGCTACGAATGGCCCTGCTACGACACTGGCGTTCCTGGACTCGTTGCGCATCATCCTATGAACGGGGCCAGCCCACCATACACGGCTGGTAGGCTGTGGGTCTTGGCGCACGAGCGCAGCGGATACGGCATCGTCTACACCTTCCGCACACTCGCCGCCGTGATCCAGGCCGCGCGCAAGGTAAGGCGCATCGACTGGACCAAAACGCAGAAGCAGATTCGCAGGAGCAAGCCGCACATCGAAGCGGCCAAGCTCTTGAGAAAGGAGATCGAAGAATGGTAACCGACCTCATCCTCGCGCTGGCCTGCGTGTTTGCCGCTGTCTGGACGGTGAGGCGATGATCTCTGTCACCATCCCAGGCCAGCCCGTCGCTCAGGGTCGGCCTCGGGCCACGGCTCGCGGCGGATTTGTGCGGATGTACGATCCGAAGAAGTCGGGTGACTGGAAGAAGAAGGCGGCTCTGCTGATGAAGGCGGCGATGAAGGGCAAGCCGCCGCTCGACGAACCGTTATCGCTCGACGTGGTATTCCGCTACGCACAGAAGCCGCACGCCTACCGCACGAAGCGGCCTGATCTCGACAACTTGCTCAAGGCCGTGATGGACGCTGGCAACGGGATACTGTGGGCAGACGACTCGTGCGTCGCGCAAATCTACGCCAGCAAGATCGGCGGCGTGAGCGATCCGAGCGTGATGATTACAGTCGAGCCGGTGGACATCGTGCTCGGAGCGTTGATCTGATGCGCTCTGACCCCGAGCGATCCGATTACGTCGCGGACTGGAGAGCGGCGGTCGAAGCGCGGTTGTCCATCGAGGATCAGCCGTACTATTCCGACATCGACCGCAAGGCCGACGCTCTATGGCGTGGGAACATGAGCACCGTTGCCGTTCCACTCACGATTGACTGTCTCATCCATCCGTACATGAGAACCAAGTACGCGACCTACGAACCCGAACGACCCATAGGAGAGATATGAGAAACTCAGCGGTCTACTACCTATCCCGCGCCGATGCCAACGCGCCAGGGGGCTTGCCCGACAAGTACGACGAGTTCGGGATTCTTCTGGCAGGTGGCGAATGCGACGTGTCGCACATCAACACGATCAAGAAGCTCGCCGCTGGCCGACTCGTCGGCGCGTACCTTCTCGTCTCGGACCTGCCTGCC
>JANNRQ010000061.1:0-14845 GCA_031401495.1 Gemmatimonadota bacterium | reverse complement strand
CCCTCGGGCGAGCCTTTGCCTTTGCCCATGCGCGTTTCGGCCGGCTTCTTGGTGATCGGCTTGTCCGGGAAGATCCGCACCCAGACCTTGCCGCCGCGCTTGATGTGACGCGAAAGCGCCACGCGCGCCGCTTCGATCTGGCGGTTGGAAATCCAACCCGGTTCCATCGCCATCAGGCCGTACGTGCCGAACGACACCGTGCTGCCGCGACTCGCGATACCACGCGTGCGGCCCTTGAACATCTTGCGGAACTTGACCCGTTTCGGACTCAGCATGGTCAGCTCCCCGTCGAATACGTGGTGCCGCGACGGTCATCGACCTTCTCACCCTTGAAGATCCAGACCTTCACGCCGATCGTGCCGAACGTCGTCTTCGCAGTCGACGTGGCGTAATCGATGTCCGCGCGGAGTGTGTGCAGCGGCACACGACCCTCGTGATAGCCTTCCACGCGCGCGATCTCGGCGCCGCCCAAGCGGCCGCCGCACTTGATCTTGATGCCCAGCGCGCCCATGCGCATCGCGCTCTGCACCGCACGCTTCATGGCGCGACGGAACGAAATACGCTGCGCCAATTGGCTCGCCACGTTGTCCGCCACCAGCTGCGCCTCGAGTTCCGGGCGCTTGATCTCTTCGACGTTGATGCCGACTTCCTTGCCGGTCAGGTGCCCAAGCTCGTCACGCAGCTTGTCGACCTCGGCGCCCTTCTTGCCGATCACGACGCCCGGACGGCCCGTGTGCAGGGTCACGACGACCTTGCCCGGCTTGCGCTCGACAATGATGTCGGCGATTGCCGCGTGCCCGAGACGCGCCTTGAGATACTTGCGCAGAAGTTCGTCTTCCTTGAGCAGCGCCGGCAGTTCGCGCCCCGCGTAGTAACGCGAGCGCCAATCCTTGCTGATGCCGAGCCGGAACCCGATCGGATGTGTTTTCTGTCCCATTACCGTCCCCCGACTCGTTCAGCCACGATGATTTCCACGTGACTGGTGCGCTTGATCATTGGCGTCGCACGGCCCATGGCCGCCGGCGTCCAACGCTTCATTTTCACGCCTTCATTGATCACGGCGTACTTCACCCACAGCGCGTCGACATCAAGGGCCGCGTTCTCGGCGCGCGCCGCAAACTCGGCGTTCGCCACCGCGGACTTGAGCACCTTCGCGATCTGCACCGCTGCGTGCTTCTTCGAGAACGACAGCAGCGCCAGGGCTTCATTCACGTTCTTGTGACGGATCTGGTCGATCACGAGGCGCATCTTGTACGGCGACTGCCGCGCGCCGCGCTGAATCGCCCGCGCGTCGCGCGGCACATATGCGATCCGCTGCGGCTGCGCTACCGCAGCCTTACTTGCAGCCTTTGTCGTCGACTTGGTGGTGTCCGGCTTCGGCGCCGCGACCTTTGCGGCTGTCGCCTTTTTGGCCGCCTTTGGAGCGGACTTCTTCGCCGCCGGCTTTTTCTTTTCAGCCATGGCTTACTTGGCTCCTTTGGCGGGAGCAGCCGCCGCGGCAGCCGGAGCCGCCGCAGGCGCTGCGCCCGGACCGCCGCCCGGCGCGCCAGGCCTGCCCGGCACCGACGCCTTCGCGTCGTCCTTCCGGGCGCCCGTGTGGCCGCGGAACACACGCGTCGGCGAGAACTCGCCGAGCTTGTGGCCCACCATGTTTTCGGTCACGTACACCGGGATGAACTTGTTCCCGTTGTGCACCGCGAACGTGTGCCCCACAAACTCGGGGAGCACCGTGCTCGCGCGCGACCACGTCTTGATGACTTTCTTCTCGTTTCGGGTGTTCATGCCGTGCACGCGCTTGAGCAGCGCGTCTTGGATGAAAGGACCCTTCTTTACGGAACGACCCATGGGTTAGCTCTGCGTGGCTTTGCCGCGCTTCCTGCCGCGGACGATCAACCGCTGCGACGACTTCTTCTTGTTGCGTGTCTTCACGCCTTCCTTCTTGCCCCACGGACTGACCACGTTCCGGCCGCCGCGTGTACGGCCACCGTGCGGGTGGTCCACCGGGTTCATGACTTCACCGCGAACATGCGGACGCACGCCCTTCCAGCGGGACTTGCCTGCCTTGCCCCACGACACGAGTTCGTGCTCTTCGTTGCCAACCACGCCGATCGTCGCGAGACACTTCGCGTGAATCAGGCGCATTTCAGTGGACGGCATGCGAAGGGTCACGTAGGCGCCTTCCTTCGCCACCACCTGCGCAGAATTGCCGGCGGACCGGCACAGCTGACCGCCCTTGCCCACCTTGTGCTCCACATTGTGCACGTCGGTACCGAGCGGGATTTCACCCAGCGGAATCGCGTTGCCGAGGCGGATGTCCGTGCCGGGACCCGACATCACCGAGTCGCCGACCTTGAGGCCGCGCGGCTGCAGGATGTAGCGCTTCTCGCCGTCCGCGTACTGGACGAGCGCGATGCGCGACGTGCGGTTCGGATCGTACTCGATCTCGAGCACCGTCGCGGCCTGGCCGAACTTCTGCCGCTTGAAGTCGATGATGCGGTACTGGCGCTTGTGACCGCCGCCGCGGCGCCGCATTGCGATGTGGCCGTGGTTGTCGCGTCCACCGCTCTTGGTGAGCGGCTCGACGAGCGACTTTTCCGGCGTGCTGCGCGTGATGCCCGAAAAGTCAGGCACGCTGCGAAAGCGCGTTCCGGGCGTGACGGGTTTGAATTGACGAGTTGGCATTGATGTCCTCTTAGCCTTCGAAGACCGCGATGGAATCGCCTTCACGGAGCTTCACGATTGCTTTCTTCCAGGCCGGCCGGCGTCCCGTGTTCTGCCCCATGCGCTTTTCCTTGCCGCGCACGTTGGACGTCCACACGCCGGTGACCTTCACGCCGAAAAGCGATTCGATCGCCTGACGGATCTGCGGCTTGGACGCCTCGGGATGAACCTGGAACGTGTATTCACCGCGATCCTGATAGGCCGCCGAGCTCTTCTCGGTGACGACCGGCCGGACAACGACTTCGTATTTGGTCGGCATGATCTACTTCCCCTTCTTTTTGGAAGGCGTCGACGTCCGCTTCTTGCCAACGTTCGCCGCCTTGCTCTTTGCCTTCGCCTTCGTCGCCGTCCTGGCCGGCTTCTTGGCCTTGGGCGCCGCGGCTTCGACTCCCGGCGCATCAGCTCCGGTCAGCGCGGCCTGCTCGATGAGCACGAGGTCGGACCAGAGCAGGTGGTACGTGGACACGTCGCTGTACGGCAGCACGTGCACGTTTGGCAGGTTGCGGCCGCTCAAGTACACGTTCGTCTTGGCGCCGTTGGTCAGCACGAGAACCTTCTTCTCGGCGCCACCAACGCGCTCCACCAACGCCTGCATGATCTTGGTCTTGGGGGCGTCGAAGTCGAACGAGTCGATGACAACGATCGCGTTCTCGCGCGCGCGCGCGTTGAGCGCGCTCTTGCGGGCGAGTGCACGAATCTGCCGGGGCACGTACTGCGCGTAGCTGCGCGGAATCGGTCCGAAGATCGTGCCGCCGCCAACCCAGTTCGGCGAGCGGATCGAACCCTGACGGGCGCGGCCGGTACCCTTCTGCTTCCACGGCTTCTGGTTGCCGCCGGCGACAACGCCGCGCGTCTTGGTCTGCGCCGTACCTTGGCGCTGATTCGCGAGAAACGCCTTCACTGCCTGGTGCATCGCAGGCATGTGCACGGTGCCGTCGAACAGCGTCGTCGGCAACGCCACCTTGTCGCGCGACGTTCCCTTCGCCGTGAAGGCAGGTGCTGAATAGGTCTGTGTTTCTGACATGTCTATACCTTCTTTTTCACGAGGACGATCCCGTTGGTGGGACCAGCCACCGCGCCGCGCACGTAGATCAGGTTCTTGTCCGTATCCACCCGTTCCACGCGCAGGTTGATCTGCGTGTGTCGGACGTGGCCGAAGTGGCCAGGCATCCGCTTGCCCTTGATGACGCGGGACGGATCCGTTCCGGCGGCGATCGCACCCGGCTCACGATGCTTCGTGTTGCCGTGCGTGTTCGGTCCGCCGCCGATGCCGTAGCGCTTCACGACACCCTGGAACCCGTGCCCCTTTGTCGTGCCCTGAACACGGACGATTTCGCCAACGGCGAAGATGTCCACCTTCACGAGCTCACCTACCGTCCAGTCCTTTTTCGAATCCTTCGGGCCATCGTCGAGACGGAAGCCCCGCAGAATCGCCGGCACAGTCTCGAGTCCGGCCTTCTTGGCGTGACCCACCTCCGCTTTCGGGGCGCGACGGCCACGCGGCGTGCGGCCTTCCTTCTTTGACAACGTCTGTGTGCCCATGCCGAGCTGAACGCCGGGAACGCCGTTCTCCGCCTTCGTCACGGCGACGACGGGATTCGGCTCAGCCTCGATCACCGTGCACGGGATCTGGTGTCCCTGCTCGTTGAAGATCTGCGTCATGCCGATTTTACGGCCGATGATTCCGATACTCATGTCACTGCACCTTGATTTCGACGTCCACGCCGGCCGGCAGGTCGAGCTTCGTCAGCGCGTCCACCGTCTGCGCCCGCGAGTCATGAATGTCGATCACGCGCTTGTGCGTCTTCAGCTCGAACTGCTCGCGTGACTTCTTGTCCACGTGCGGCGACCGCAACACCGTCCAACGCTGTGTCTTGGTCGGCAGCGGGATCGGCCCCGACACCTGTGCACCCGTCTTTTCTGCGGTGCGCACGATGTCCGACGCGGCCTGGTCGATGACCGCGTGGTCGAATGACTTCAAGCGAATTCTGATTCGTCCAGCCATGTGAGTACCCGGTGCTTGGTTACGCGAGAATCTTCGTTACAACGCCGGCGCCCACGGTGCGGCCGCCTTCGCGAATCGCGAAGCGCAGCTGCGTGTCCATGGCGATCGGCGTGATCAGTTCAATCGTCATCTGCACGTTGTCGCCCGGCATCACCATCTCGGTGCCGGCCGGCAACTGGATCGAGCCCGTCACGTCTGTCGTGCGGAAGTAGAACTGCGGCCGGTAGCCGTTGAAGAACGGCGTATGACGGCCACCCTCTTCCTTGGTCAGGACGTAGACCTCGCCCTCGTACTTCGTGTGCGGCGTGATGGAACCGGGCTTCGCCAACACCATGCCGCGCTCGATGTCCTTCTTGTCGATGCCGCGGAGGAGGAGACCGACGTTGTCACCGGCCTGGCCATCGTCCAGCAGCTTGCGGAACATCTCGACGCCCGTGACGATCGTCTTCTTGTCGGAACCGAAGCCGACCAGCGCGACTTCCTCGCCGACCTTCACCTTGCCGCGATCGATACGGCCCGTGGCGACCGTGCCGCGGCCCGTGATCGAGAACACATCTTCGAC
The DNA here is from genome assembly GCA_031401495.1 of Gemmatimonadota bacterium. Lineage (GTDB taxonomy): Bacteria > Gemmatimonadota > Gemmatimonadetes > Gemmatimonadales > Gemmatimonadaceae > DASPMP01. The sequence continues at coordinate 9,557 of JANNRQ010000061.1, read as the reverse complement.
CGGGAGCAGGAACGGCTTGTCCGTCTCGCGCACTGGCTGCGGAATGTGGGAGTCGAGCGCATTGAGCAGCTCTTCCATCTTGTCCACCCACTGCTTGTCGCCCTTGATGGCGCCCGTGGCCGAGCCGCGGACAACCTGCGCATTGTCGCCGTCGAACTTGTACTTGCTCAGCAACTCGCGGACTTCGAGCTCGACGAGATCCAGCAACTCCGGATCGTCGACCAAGTCGCACTTGTTCAGGAACACAACCATGTTCGGCACGTTCACCTGACGGGCAAGCAGCACGTGCTCCCGCGTCTGCGGCATCGGCCCGTCCACAGCGCTCACGACCAGGATCGCGCCGTCCATCTGCGCGGCGCCCGTGATCATGTTCTTCACGTAGTCCGCATGTCCTGGGCAGTCCACGTGCGCGTAGTGTCGCTTGCCGCTCTCGTATTCCACGTGCGAGGTGGCAATCGTCAGGATCTTCGTCGGGTCACGACGGCCCTGCGACTCCGAGGCCTTGGCGACCTCATCGTACGCGATGTACTTCGTCCCATAGCCCTTGTCAGCCGAGTACTTCGTGAGGGCGGCGGTCAGCGTGGTCTTGCCGTGATCGACGTGGCCGATCGTGCCGACGTTTACGTGGGGCTTGGTGCGGTCGAATTTTGCCTTTGCCATAACTCGGTCCCTGTTTTGGTAACGGTGACTAGTGACTAGCGACGTTTTCTACGCCTTCACCTTCGAAATAATCTCTTCTGCCTTGCTCTTCGGCACTTCGTCGTAATGCGCGAATTCCATCGAATAGACGGCGCGCCCCTGCGACATCGAACGGAGTTTGGTGGAATAGCCGAACATTTCCGACAGCGGAACGGTCGCGCCGATCACCTGCGCTTCGCCGCGCTGCGTCATGCCGCCGATCTTGCCGCGGCGTGAGGAGAGGTCGCCTAAAACGTCGCCCATATAGGCGTCCGGCACCACCACCTCCACGTTCATCATCGGCTCGAGAATCACAGGGTGGGCACGCTTCGCGGCTTCCTTGATGGCCATCGAGCCCGCGATCTTGAACGCGATTTCGCTCGAGTCCACCTCGTGGTAGGAGCCGTAGGTCAACTCGACCTTCACGTCCACCATCGGGTAGCCCGCCAGCACGCCGTTCTCCAGCGCTTCCTTGATGCCCTGCTCGACCGGGCCGATGTATTCCCGCGGAATCACGCCGCCGACGATCTTGTCCTCGAACACGTAGCCCACACCCGGGCCCGACGGCTCGGCGCTGATGACTACGTGGCCGTACTGGCCTTTGCCGCCCGACTGGCGAATGAACTTGCCTTCGACCTTCTCGACGCGCTTGCGGATGGTTTCGCGATAGGCCACCTGCGGGCGGCCAATGTTCGCGTCCACCTTGAACTCGCGCATCATGCGGTCCACGATGATCTCGAGGTGCAGCTCACCCATGCCCGAGATGATCGTCTGCGACGTCTCGGCGTCCGTATGAACGCGGAACGTCGGATCTTCTTCCGAGAGCTTCGCCAGCGCGATGCCCAGCTTGTCCTGATCCGCCTTGGTCTTCGGCTCGATCGCGACGTCGATGACGGGGTTGGGGAACTTCATCGCTTCGAGAATGATCGCGTGATCATCATCGCACAGTGTGTCGCCGGTGCGCGTGTCCTTGAGACCGATCGCGGCGGCGATGTCACCGGCCAGCACTTCCTCGATCTCCTCGCGCTTGTTGGCGTGCATCTGCAGCAGACGACCCACGCGCTCGCGCTTGTCCTTGGTCGAGTTGTAGACGTACGAACCCGACTTGAGCTTGCCCGAGTACACGCGGAAGAACGTCAGCTTACCGACGAACGGGTCGGTGGCAATCTTGAACGCCAGCGCCGCGAACGGCGCGTCGTCCTGCGGCGCGCGCTCTGCGAAGGTCTCATCGTGGTGCGGCAGGTGGCCCTTGATGGCCTTCACGTCCACCGGCGCCGGCAGGTAGTCGATGACGCAATCCAGCAGCGCCTGAACGCCCTTGTTCTTGAACGACGCGCCGCACAGCACGGGGACCATGCCGCCCGTGATCGTCGACGCGCGGATCGCGCGGCGGATTTCGTCGCAGGTCAGCTGGTCTTCGCCGGCCAGGTACTTCTCCATGAGCGCGTCGTCGTGCGAGCTGGCGACCGCGTGATCGATCAGCTCGTGACGCGCCTTCTCGACGCGGTCCTTGTAGTCGGCAGGAACGTCCACGACTTCGAACTTCTTGCCGAGCGACTCTTCGTCGAAGATGTACTGCTTTCGCTCGATGATATCGATGTGGCCCGTGAAGAGCTCGCCCGAACCCACTGGCAACTGCAGCGGAAACGCGTTACGGCTCAAGCGCGCCTTGATCATCGTCATGCAACGATCGAAGTCGGCGCCGACACGGTCCATCTTGTTTGCGAAAATCAGGCGCGGCACGCCATAGCGGTCCGCCTGACGCCACACCGTCTCGGTCTGCGGCTCAACGCCTGCGACCGAGTCCAGCAGGGTCACCGCGCCGTCGAGGACGCGGAGCGAACGCTCGACTTCAACCGTGAAGTCCACGTGGCCCGGCGTGTCGATGATGTTGATGCGATGCTCGATGCCGTTGCGTTCCCAGAAGCACGTGGTCGCGGCAGACGTGATCGTGATGCCGCGCTCCTGCTCCTGCTCCATCCAATCCATCGTCGCAGTGCCGTCATGCACTTCACCGAGCTTGTGTGCCTTGCCGGTGTAGTACAGGATGCGCTCGGTCGTGGTCGTTTTCCCGGCATCGATGTGGGCCATGATGCCGATATTGCGATAACGGTCGAGCGGTGTGTGACGAGCCATTTATAGAAGCGGGACCTGTTGAGTACGCGTTGAGCCTTCCACCAGCAAAAACGCGGGTGGACCGGGCGCCCGAGGTGGGCCGGTATCCATCCGCTGCCGCCGGGTGCAGTCGCCACTGTAGCGTGACTGGGGACCCATGGCGCGCCGAGAGCAAACGAACTGCTGATCTCTCGACGTTGAATTGTCCTGCGTTTGTTTTCGGGAGCGTTGCGCACGAATGCGCTCAGCCGGTCACAGCCACCCCCGCAAACATCGCGGGCCCATAAGTACCGGGACGCAGTTCCCCGGCCGGACACCACGGTCGCAATGCACCGTAGCCTAGTGAATTTATTGGAGTTGTCCCCTGTGTCAACTGCCGTTCAGACTACGGGTTCTTGTCGATGCAGGACGCGCCATTGAGGTTCGGATCCCTGTCCGTCGTGACCGGGAAGACAATGTCCGAACCGTAAGCGCCGCTCTTGTGGGAGGCACTAGCGGATGGCCGCCCTCCCGGGAACACCGCCGTCTCCGCCTGACCGTGCCGGCGCATCAGGCGCCGCATGTCCAAAAACGAAAAAGGATGCCGGAGCTACTTCCGCTCTGGCCTCCTTTCTGGTCGTTGCTGCGCTGGCGACTACCAGCGGTAGTGCGCGAATGCCTTGTTGGCATCTGCCATGCGGTGCGTGTCTTCTTTCTTCTTGATGGCGTTGCCTTCGCCTTTGCTTGCGGCGATGACTTCTGCGGCAAGCTTTTCGCTCATCGATTTCTCGCCGCGCTCACGCGAATACAGGATCAACCAGCGCATGGCCAGCGCCGTGCGACGCTCCGGACGGACCTCAACAGGCACCTGGTATGTGGCGCCACCGACGCGGCGGCTCTTCACTTCGACCACGGGCTTCAGGTTCGACAGCGCCTGCTTGAACACGTTCACGCCGGGCTGGCTGGTCTTGGCTTCCACGATGTCCATGGCGGCGTAGAAATGGCGCTCAGCCGTGGACTTCTTGCCCTGGTACATCAGGACGTTGATGAACTTCGAGACCGTCTGGCTGTCGTAGCGCGCGTCGGCGAGAATCGTGCGCTTGATGGCATTCTTCCGGCGGCTCACTTGGCACCGGCCTTCGGCTTCTTGGTGCCGTACTTGGAGCGGCTCTTGTTGCGGCCCTGCACGCCCGAGGCGTCCAGCGATCCGCGTACAATATGGTAGCGGACGCCGGGCAGGTCCTTTACCCGCCCACCACGCACGAGCACGATCGAGTGCTCTTGTAGGTTGTGGCCCTCGCCCGGGATGTAGGCAATGATTTCGAACTGATTCGTCAGCCGCACCTTCGCGACCTTCCGGAGCGCGGAGTTCGGCTTCTTGGGCGTCGTCGTGTACACGCGCGTACACACGCCACGGCGGAACGGATTCGACTTCAGCGCCGGCGACTTTTCCTTCTTGGCGACGTCACGACGACTGCGACGAATGAGCTGGTTGATTGTCGGCATTCAGGTGGGATCGGTACGAAGAATTCGGGCCGCCCAAAAACTGGGCGACAGAGCCTTGAAAGATAGAGTCGCGCACAGGGGTGGTCAAGCACAAACCGCGCCCGAAGTGCCCGTGCGTGGCCCACTTATGCCGCCGGGAGTCGCGCGATCAGCGAAAAACCCCCAGCGCCGGTAGCGCGTCGCGCTGCCGCGCTGCCGACTCGAACGGTCCGAGCAGGTGCGCGATCGAGTTGGCGTAATACCCAACCAGCGCTCGGCCGCGCGGTAGCACTGCGAAGCCGTCGCCAGACTCGGCGAGCATGCGGCGCATGCGCAGCATGCGCCAGGCGCGCTCGAAGGTCTCTTCGATGTCGCGGTCGGCGCGAATCACGCGGGCATTCAGTTCGATGAGGACGTCGCGCATCTCCCCCATCCGGTCCAGCAAACGCGACCGCGGAATGAAGTCCGCGTCCAAACTCTGAATTGCCGCGCAGGCGAGGGCCACGGGCGTTACTGGCACCAACGCGCCTATTCGGCTCATGACGTCATCGGAGAGCGCCTGAACCCGGCCCAATCGGGCTTCACGCTGGAGGTCGAACAGGCCGGCCTCCCGCTCGAACCACGGACCCAGCGGGAATGGCTTCCCCACCAGTACTGCAGCACGACCATACCGACGCCACTGCCGCGTAAGCATGCGCGTCATGTTCCACACCACGAAGCGCGTCACGTCGGCCAACTGCGCAAGGCGTGACGGGCGCGCGCGGCCCTCCGTTCTGGCAAGCTCCAAGAGCAGCGAACGGTCCTCGAGAACGCGGTCATAGTTCACCGCCACCGGCACGACGTAGAGCCGCGCCTTGTACTCCGGTTCGCGCGCAATGCCGATGACGTAGTCCAGCAGTCCGATCTTCGGGGGGCGCAGTTTTCCGTCACGCGTGAGCCCGCCTTCCAGGAAGATCCCCTGCGTGACGCCCCGCTTGGTGATGAGCTGCACATACCGCTCGAGAACCGCGTGATACAGTCGCTCGCGATACCGCCGGCGAACGAAGTAGGCGCCGAACGCCTTGAAGAGGTGCTCCAAGGGAAACGCGCGGGCCCACTCCCCCACGGCGTACGAAATCGCCACTTGGCCGGAGAGCGCGTAGCCGACCAACACATAGTCCGCATTGGACCGGTGGTTCATGAGGTAGAGCAGCACGGCATCCTTCGGGAGCCGCTGGATGGCAGCACGATCCTCAAAATCGACGGTGACGTTGTAGAAGAGGTTCAACACCGCGCGCGAAACGCGCAGTCCGATCTCGAAGTACGCGATGACGTTGAAGAACGGCACTATCTCGTCGACGTAGCCACGGGCGATTGCCAGTGCGGCCGCTTCGGACATTCCGGTGTCTGTGGCGTGGGTACGCGCCGCCTGCAAGACAGCGGCGTCCGACATGAGTTCGGCGCGAACGTGGGCGCGGCTGGCGAGTTTGAACCGGTCGACCCTCGCCCGTTGCTTCAGCAGTGCCCGTGCGGCAACCTTGTTGGCATATTTCCGGCCGAAGGCGACCGACGTCGCGACCACGACCACGAACACTCCGAGCAGCACGAACGGTTCCATGTTTGCGAAGACTCGGCGTCGCCTCGAGACGAGTCAAGATTACGGGAACTTCACTGGCCTAAGTGGGCCCACTGGCTCACATTTGGGAGAATGCCTCGGATCATCCTGAGGGACGTCGACAGCGAGAAGACGCTGACCGTGACCGGCACGGAGGCGATTATCGGTCGTGACCCTACCGCGGGTTTCGTGGTCGATGGTCCCAAGTGCAAGGTTGTCTCCGGCCGGCACGCCAAGATCTATCTCCAGGACAACAGCTGGTGGATCGCCGACACCAGTCGCAACGGCACGATCCTCGATGACGAGCGTCTCCAGCCGGGACACCCGTATTCGATCCGGGTTGGCCAGACCATCGGCCTGGGCGACTCCGGACCGCGCTACCGGGTCGCTGCGCTCGAAGCCAAAGGCGTGGATCAAACGATGCTTGAGATTCCGGATCTCAACGTGCCCGTCGCCAAGGCCTCCGCGACGGCGCCGCGGAAGTCCGTGTCGAACATGGCGCCCCCGTCGTCGCCAGCGGTGCCAGTGGCACAAGAGGCGCGCACATCCGCGATGCGACGGTCGGAAGCCGTGCGCGCCGGCGTCATCATTGAGGAGGCGACTGAGCCCGCACCGGCCCCCGATTGGGTCGCGCATGTTGTGCTTCGCCTGACGACGACGAACCAGCACTTCGATGTCCGCGGCGAAACGGTCAAGATCGGTCGGTCACCGGAGTGCCTCGTTCAGATCTCGCCGGAGATGGGCGCGTCAGTCTCACGCGTTCACGCGGAGATATCGATCTTCGAGGGCGGTTTGAGTGTTCGCGACCCCGGAAGCCGCAATGGCACTTACGTGAACGGCAAGCGCCTCGAGGCGCCGCACGCGCTCGCCAAAGGCGACCTGGTAATGCTGGGCTCGGGCGGACCGACGTTCGCGGTCGAGGACCTGCACATCGTGAAGGGCGACCAGCCACGCCCGCCAATTGAACCGGTGCTGGAACCGATTGCGTCGACAGCGCCGCAACCGAGCATGAAGCGTGAACCGCCCGCCGAGGCTGCGTCCGCGCCGCACGGTAAGCCGGCAGCGCCATCGGCCGCCCAAGCCGAACCTGAAGTCGCCAAGCCGATGTCTCCGGCGGCAAAGCTGGCGCGCCGCAGTTTCGCGGGAGTCGGCCGTACCGCGTTCTTCAAGGACGTCCTCGAGGACATGTCGCAGAAGAGCGCCAAGCGCGTACGGATGGTGGTTTGGGCCAGCGTGGTCACGACGGTCGTCGTGGCGTCGGGAGGTCTGTACTGGATGCAGCGTCGCCTTGCTGCGAGCGAACTCCGGATGACGGAGGAGCGCCAAGCGCTGGAAGCCCGCAACGACTCGGTTCGTGCCGTCGCTGTGCGGGAAGCGGATGCCCTGCGGGTCGAGTTCGACAATGCCAAGCTCGCGAGCGCACCGCGCGCAGTACTGGATTCGCTTCGCGATGCGCTGGCTGATGCCACGAGAAAAACGGGCGCGCTCGAAGAGGCACTTTCGCGCGCGCGGCAGTCGATGAACCAGCAGTTGGCTGACGGCGACGTGGCCAGAAAGAAGGCGGAGGAAGACATGATCCGCTTGCGGGTTGAAGTGACGCGGGCGCAAGCCGGTGGCGAAGGATCCCGAGCCGCTCTGGATTCGCTGCGACGCGCACTGAAAGGAGCCGAGGACAAAGCCACGGACATCGCGCTTCAGTTGAGGACGGTGAAGAATTCCAACGCGGATTTGGCGCAGGTGGCGCAGCTGAATCAGAACGCGGTCGGACTCGTGACGATGTTCGCCGATTCCAGCAGCGCGGAAGGATCCGGTTTCGCCATTACGCCGTCGGGTTACTTCATCACGAACCGACACGTCGTGACTACAGACAAGGGCAAGATCGCGGACTCCGTGTTCGTAACGATGGCGGACCAGCGGTACGGCAATTGGCTTCGGGCAGACGTTATTGCCGTCGGCCAGGGCGACGGCGTCGACATCGCGGTGCTCAAGTTGCACAAGTACCGGGGCACTTACGCCAAGGTGGATTGGAGCAGCGCCAACGCGCGCCAGGGCGAGTCAGCAGTCCTAATCGGATTCCCTCGTGGCACGATGGTGGCGCTAGACAGTGGTGATGTTGTTCGTACGTCGGTGAGCGCAGGCATCTTCTCAAAGGTCACCACGGGCGTCATCCAGTTCGACGGGTTCTCTCAGGGTGGGTCGAGCGGGAGCCCGGTCTTTAACGCCAGTGGCGAGGTTGTGGCGGTTCATTACGCCGGCCTCAGAAACGCCGTTGGCCTCGGTTTTGCGATTCCCGTCGCCAAGGTGATCGGCTTGCTCCCCGGGGACGCCAAGGCCGAACTCAGCATCCGTTAGGGGCGGCGGGCCTGCCTGGCAGCCCGAAAGGGTCGAAACGGCACGTGTCGGGGTGCAAGGGGACACGTCAGTATTGCGGGTCACTGACCAAAGCGAAATACTAGTAGCATATTGAGATAGCTTTGTTGACTGGAACCGTCCGGCTTGCCGTCTCAGCAGAGTCACTATAGTTGCATCGCTTGCCCCCACTTTTGGAGCCCATGAGCATACGTCGCGCGCCGCTGCGTGCCGCATCGGCTGGCCTTGCCGTCGCGAGCGTCCTTCTCCTCGCCACGTGCGATCTCGCCACCCTCACGAAGCCGAACGACGGCACCACGACGGGTAATCCGTTCGACTCGACCGAGCTCGCCCTCGGGCTGCTGGGCACAACGACGGTGGGCACGACAGTGACAATGCCGTTGGGTGGCACGGCCACCATGAACGTGACCTCAGCGACGGTTTCGCTCGCGAACGTGGTGAAGCGGTACTCCGCGACGGGCGGTTTCATCATAGTCGATAGCCTCACCGGCGACATGCACACGAGTGGGTCGATCGGCACGTCCAGGGTCACCGCAAAGATCCTGGCGCCTGAACTCGGCAATGGCGTCACCATCAGCGTTGATGTGCGCGTGCGCTACACGGGCATGGCGGTTACGTCGCCGCTCGTCAGCGACACCCTCAAGGGCCTTGGCCCTGCGCAGAACCGCACGGCGACGGTGTTCGGGAAGAACCTCGCTGGAGCGAACGTGGCCGCGATTTCGCTGCTCGACTCGGTCCGGTCGCGCGATACTACCGTGTTCAGGGTGACCGGCACGACGGTCAGTGGCCGCAGGACCGGCACTGCATATATGGTCGCGTTCTACGACGGCCTCCGCGACAGCGTCCTGGTTCGCGTGCGTCAGGTGGCCAAAAACATCACGTTTCCGACGACGGATTACACGGCGCGGCACATGAATTTCAACCTCACCGTTCCTATTGCGACGGTGACGGATATCACCGACTCGTTGATCCCGGTTGCGTCGCGCGTCATGAAGTGGCGGACCAAAGACACGACGGCGGCGACGGTCGATTCGCTCACGGGCATTCTTCGCGTCAAAAAAGTCACCGGCGACACCATCTTCGCGAGAATGGATACGGTCGAGCGCAAGCAGCGGATTGTCGTTTCACAGGTCCCCAGCTCGCTGACCAAGGTCCTGGGCGACGCGCGCTCCGACACCGTGGCCAAGAACGTCACGGTCGTGCCGACGGTCACGGTGCTCGATTCCGGCTCCACACCCATCGTCGGCGCGTCCGTTGTGTTCCGACTGGGCGCCGGGCTGAACGCGGCCCTTCAGGACACGCTCCAGGTGACGTACGCGAATGGACGCGCCAAGCC
>JANNRQ010000060.1:0-4218 GCA_031401495.1 Gemmatimonadota bacterium | reverse complement strand
GGGTCCACAAGGGCACCGTCGCCACGTTCGAGCGCCGCAAGGTGAACGACGAGGCATGGCTTCCGGCCAAAGTCACGTGGAGCGCGAGCGGCCGCCTCCTTCTCCTCAGGCGCCTGCGCCTGCGCGGCATCTCCGAAATCTCGAGCTACCGCAAGTACACGGTCGACACATCGACCACGTACACGACGCCGGGCAAGTAGGACACCAGACGGGAGTGAGCATCTTCTGGAAGATCTAACATCCGGGTCCATCTCACGCCATCTCATCCGGACCACCGGTTTCATGCTGGTGACGATGGTATTTCAGACGCTGTACTTCCTGGTCGATCTCTATTGGGTCGGCCGGCTGGGCACACAGGCCGTTGCCGCGGTGAGCATCGCAGGCAACATGAACTTCATCGTGCTCGCCTTGAGCCAAATGCTCGGCGTCGGCACAACAACGGTCGTGTCGCACGCCGTGGGCCGGAAGAACAAGGAAGAAGCGCAGCACCTCTTCAACCAGTCGCAATCGCTGGCGGCGCTCATCGGTGTTGCGTTCCTCGTCGGGGGCTTGGCCAGCGCCAGCCTGTATGTCGGCGCGCAGAGCGCGGATGACGAGACGACGAAGCTCGCCCTTGAATACCTGATGTGGTTCATCCCCGCGCTGGCATTTCAGTTTCCGGTCGCAGGCATGGGCTCGGCGCTGCGCGCGACAGGCAACTTCAAGCCCACGATGCTGGTCGGCACGGCGACCGTGATTCTCAACACGGTGCTTGCGCCATTCCTCATTTTCGGATGGGGAACGGGGCGGCCGCTCGGGGTGGCCGGAGCGGCGCTCTCGACGTTCATCGCGGTCATCGTAGGCACCGTGTGGCTGGCGTTCTACTTCTTCCCACGTAGTGCCTACCTGCACTTCAAGCTTCCGGACTGGAAGCCGCAGTTGGCCGTGTGGAAGCGGATGCTGGTCGTTGGCCTGCCTGCGGGATTCGAATTCCTGATGATGGCCGTGTACCTCGGCCTCGTGTACGCGCTGGCCCGCCCGTTCGGCGCTGCGGCGCAGGCGGGGTTCGGGATCGGGATGCGCATCATCCAGGCCGGCTTCATGCCGGTGATCGCACTGGGATTCTCAGTGGCGCCCGTGGCGGGGCAGAACTTCGGTGCGCGCTTGCCGGACCGGGTGAAGGCGACCTTCAAGGACGCGGCGTATATGGCCACGGGCGTGATGGTGGTGTTCGCGCTCGCCTCACACATCGCGCCCGCGGCGCTGGTCGGCTTCTTCTCGAAGGATCCCGCGGTGATCGCGGTGGGCGAGGAGTACTTGCGGATTATTTCGTGGAACTACGTGGCGTCCGGACTGGTGTTTGTGTCGTCGAGCATGTTCCAGGCCATGGGGAACACGATGCCGTCGCTGATCGCGTCAGCCATCCGGATCTCGCTCGTCGCGATTCCAGCGATCTTGCTCGCGCGCATGCCGTCGTTCCAACTGCACTGGATTTGGTATCTGTCCATGGCCGCGGTGTGGATCCAGATGGGAATGGCGCTCTGGTTCATGCAGCGCGAATTCCGGCGGCGGCTGAACTTCGCGCCGGTTCCGCCAAGTCCGGGACAGGCCGCAGCGGTGGCGGCGTAGCAACAACAACAACAACAACGACTACAACTGACGAACTACAATTGCGCGGATTTTCACAACATTTCGCGGATTGATCGTGCGCATTCCAATCCGCGAAATCGGCGTAATCCGCGCAATTGTAGTTCAGTCAGTTTGTGTTTCTCTAGTTGGCGAGATAGACGAGGAGTAGCGCGATACCGGCAGGCAAGGCTTGCACGAAGAGGATGCTTCTTTTTGCTGTCGCCGCGCCAAAGACTCCGGCGACAATAACGCACGCGAGAAAGAACACGGTAACCGCGTACCCGCCGCCGAAGCTCGCGCCCCACACCAGGCCGGCCGCGAGGAAGCCGTTGTACAACCCCTGATTCATCGCGAGCGGCGCTGACGCAGCCGCGATCTCCGGCTTCAACCCGAAGATCTTGCGGCCGAGTGGCTTGGTCCAGAAAAACATTTCGAGCACCATGAACGCGACATGCAGCGCGGCGACAAACAGCACCGCGACAAGGGCGAGCATCGTCATTGGGTCTCCTCGAGGTGACACTGCCAGTACCCCACGTCCAGCCATTGCCCGAACTTGATGCCGATGCGTTCGTAATGCGCGGCCTTCTTGAACCCGAACTTTTCGTGCAGCGCCACGCTCGCCTCATTCGGTAGCGCGATGCCGCCGATCGCCGACTTGAAGCCCAGCGCGCGCAGTTGCCCGAGCAGTTCCTTGTAGAGCGCGGAGCCGATGCCCTTACCGCTCGCACCTTTCGCGAGATACACGGTCACCTCGGCGGAGAATCGGTACCCCTGGCGCTTGTTCCACTTCGCGCCGTAGGCGTAGCCCACCACCCGGCCCTCGTCTTCCGCCAGCAACCACGGCAGGCCAGCGCTGCGAACATCCGCGAGCCGACGCACCATCTCCGCCGCGTCGATCGGCACTTCCTCGAACGTGACGATCGAGTCTGTGATGTAGTGGTTGTAAATGTCGGCCAGCGCCGCGGCGTCGTGCGGCGTGGCCGCGCGAATTGTCGTTCCCGGTTTCACCTACGGAACTAGCGGAATGGCCCCGGCCTTCGTCAACGCGTTCACGCCGCCGACGATCGGAATCGTGAACGACGACTTTGCCAAGTCCAGCGTCAGCTGCGTCCCCGCCTGCGGCCACAGCGTGAACTCGGGGTCGCTGGACATCACCATCACCGCAAGTTGCTTGCCGGCGGGAATCGTCTGGTCGTCCGGCTCGAGGTCGAAGGTGAGGTCGTAGAACTTGCCCGGCGTCAGCGGCTCGCCGGCGCGCTTGGAGTTATAGTCGCCGCCCTTCGTGAGTGACCGGTAGTTGCGAATGTCCGCCCAGCCGCGCGTCACCACGCCGCGCGTGCTCTGCGAGCCAAGTCGAGCTGAATCGTACGGCAGGGTCACGAGCCACACGCTCAAGTTCGCCGCGGATTTGTTGGCGGCGACGCGCAGCGTCACGCGCACCGTGCCGGAGATGTGCACCGTGTCGGTGAGAGTCGCCGTGGCGTACACCAGGCGATTGGCAGACTGCGGCGCGCTGGCGTTGGCGTGTCCGCTGCGCGCAGCGTCATCGGAGAGGGTATCGGCGCCGAAACGCGCAGGCGAAAACGCGAGCGCCGAGACGCCGTTGCCGCCGGCAACCGGATAAAGCGCCACGGACTGGGTGCCGGGCACCGGATACGACGCGAACGGTGCAGGCGGCGGTGGGGGAGTGAACTGACCAGGCGTCTGCGGCGCCACCGGCGTGAGGTTCGAGACGATCCACGCCTTGGCGTCCTTCTCGGCGCCGTTGTCGATGCCGTACAGGTAGTGGCTGAACCAGCGGTTCACCATGTCGGCCGGCGGGTTGCCGCCGTGTCCGCCCTGGTGCAGGTAGATCGCCGACGGAATCTTGCGCTTCTGCAATTCCTCATAGATGCGCACGCTGTGCATCGGCGTCACGTTGTAATCGTTCAATCCGTGCGCCAACAGCACCGCGGCCTTGATGTTCTTCACGTGCGGCAGCAAGTCGCGCACGGCCCAGAAGTCGTTGTAGTCGCCGGTGGCGCGGTCCATTCCTTTCGTGCCTGCGAACGCGCCGTTCTTCCACAGCTTGTCGCAGTTGGCTCGGCCCGCCGTGTCACCGCTGGCCACGAAATCGTAGAGAACGTCCGCGTCTTCGCCCAGATAGCCGCCGGGGGACCGAACCAGTCCGTTGGCGCGGTAGTAGTGGTAGTACGACGTGTTGGGCGCGACGGGCACGACGACTTCGAGTCCCTTCACGCCGGTGGTCGCTGCGGCGAGCGGCAGCGTCCCTTCATATGAAGTGCCCATCATGGCGACTTTGCCGGTGGACCACGACGTCGCCTTCACTTCTTCGCTTCCTTTCTGCGTCGAGTAACCCTTGGCGCGACCGTTGAGCCAATCGATCACGAAGCGCATCGCGGTGCGTTCGGGCTCGTCCCCCACGGTTGGGCAGCCCTGCGAGAGTCCGGTGCCCGTGGCTTCGGAGTGCACGACGGCGAAGCCGCGCGGCACCCACTGGTTCACCATCGCATTCGAGATGCGCGTGCGGTCCGCGCGGTATGCGGGCTGACGCTGCACTCCGCGCGGTGCCGACTGCGCGTCCAGTTCCTGCTTCACATCCCAGCCGAC
>JANNRQ010000059.1:0-2117 GCA_031401495.1 Gemmatimonadota bacterium | reverse complement strand
CCTTCGCTTCGCTCAGGACGACAAAATGGAACCAGCGCTAGCGTTATCGCGTAATTAAGCCGTGCTCCTACTTGCGCTGCTGCTCCAAACACAGGCGACCGACACAGTCTACTCCACGCCTGCCTTGCGGGCGTTCGTCGGCCGGGCCGCGATTGAAAACCTCGCGCCGCCGCGTGAACTGATGGGCTATCGCGCCACCACCGAGACTGAGTTCGGGTTCATCCTACGCGACACACTGGGACGTGAGCTCGTTGGGCAAATCGAGCAGCTCGCCGCACGCGCCGAATGGGACCGGGACGGCCGCTACGAGCTGCGGGTGGTCGGCTATCGGGCCCAGTCCCTGGGCGCCCCGTACTCGGCGCTGACGTTCACGCGGATGTATACGGTGCCGACGCTATACGGCAGTCGGCTGGCCGTGGGGATGAACGACTACATCCCGCGGAACCGGTCGGACTCGAACTTCCGACGCCGTGTGCAGCGTGAGGACTCGCTCGCCGGGCGACAGCAGTTCCGCGCGGTGCATCCCCTTTCCGGCGACCGCGACAAGTACTACCGGTTCTCGGGCGGCGATACGGTTGCGGTCATTTCGTCCGGCGGCCGTCGCATTCGCGTCGTCCGGGTGAACGTGGACCTCATTTCCGACCCGGCTGCAAACTTCGTGGGGTTCAAGGGGGAACTCGACTTCGATGCCGACCGGCATCAGTTGGCGCGCATGCGCGGCCGCTTTGTCAACGTGACCTCACGCAAGGACCCGCTGTTTGTGCGCAGGACGGGCGCGGTGGCCGTTGCGTATGTGGAGTTTGAAAATGCTGAAGTCGGCGGCAAGTACTGGCTTCCCACGATGCAGCGCTCCGAGTTTCAGACGCAAATGGGGATTCTCGGCGATGTCCGTCCCATTTATCGCATCATTACGCGGTTTCGTGACGTCAAGCTCCTCATCAACGACTCGGTTGTTTCGGCCGAGGACAGCGCCTCCCCGCCAGCACCGCTCACCCCCACGCGATCACGCCTCTCTTTTGCACCTCCGGACAGCGTTTCGGCGTTCGGCCAATGGGAGGACAACCTCGGCACCAAGATCGGCGCCGTGGGACCGGACGACTTCCAGGATCTCGCTCCGGAAGTCTGGAAGCCCACCGGCGCCCCGATTGCTTCGTATTGGCCCAGTGCCACGGAAGACGTGGTCCGCTACAACCGTGTTGAAGGTTTGTTCACAGGCGTGTCCGCCCGCGTCCGGTTTCGCGACGCCGCCCCCGGCCTCGCCGTGCGCGCGACGGCAGGCGTAGCGTGGGAGGAGCAGACGGTTCGCGGCTTGGCGGCGGCAACACTGCGACGCGGCAAATGGACGACGGGTGTGCGAGTGGAGCGATCCCTCACCGTGACCAACGATTTCATGGAAGCGCTGGAATCGGGCCTCTCCGTCGGACCACTCATCACCTCGGTGGACAACGCGGACTATCTGGACCGGCGTACCGGCGCGATTTCCCTGTCGCGGATCTTCAAAAGCGTGGATCGGGCGATCATGTCGGCGGAGATCGCGTACGTCGATGATCGCCCGGAGGTCGCCCGGCTCGCCAACGGCCTTCTCAGCACCGGCGTCAGCTTTCGCGAGAACCGGAGATCGATGCCCGGCACGTACGCGCGTGGCACGCTGTCGCTGGACTACCACCCGCGGGTGACCGGCGACGGGCTATCGCCGGGCTTCGGCGCTCGCGTCAACTACACCGTCGCGTCCGGCGACCTCAATTGGCAGCGCTTGGAAGCAGGTCTGGCGGCGCGACGTTTCTGGCACGGACTTGTGTTCGCGGCGCACCTGGATGCGGGCGCCGTGGTCGCCGACGTCATCCCCCAGCAGACCCTCTTCGAGCTGGGTGGCGGCTTGAACCTCCCGACCTACGCGTTCAAGCAGTTCGGCGGAGACCGGGCGGCGCTGGGACGAGGGCTTGTTTCGTACAACTTCCCGGTCTTGCGCGCCCCGATCCGGTTTGGGCGTCTGATTCTCCCGGGCATCAGCCCGGGACTCGGGGCGGGCGTCCATGGCGGATGGACCGGGGCACTCTCGTCCGCCGCGTACAGCAGCATGTTGGGTCTGGGCGGCGATGGCATAACGCCAATCTCAG
>JANNRQ010000058.1:0-3154 GCA_031401495.1 Gemmatimonadota bacterium | reverse complement strand
GCCCTCGAGACGGCGCACTTCACCGATGCGCTCGCCGCGATCCTTTTCCACGACCTGGTCTTCGACGCGCGAGAAGATCTTCACATCGATGACCACGCCTTCCATGCCCTGCGGAACCTTGAGGGACGAATCCTTCACGTCCTTCGCCTTCTCACCGAAGATGGCTGTGAGCAGCTTTTCCTCCGGTGACAACTCGGTCTCACCCTTCGGCGTGATCTTGCCGACGAGGATGTCGCCCGGCTTTACGTGCGCGCCGATGCGAACGATGCCGCGCTCGTCGAGATCCAGCAGCGCCTCTTCCGAGACGTTCGGGATTTCGCGCGTGATCTCCTCCTGACCGCGCTTGGTGTCGCGGACGTGGAGTTCCAGCTCCTGGATGTGGATCGACGAATACACGTCGTCCTTCACCAGGCGCTCGGAGAGCACGATCGCGTCTTCAAAGTTGTGTCCGTACCACGGCATGAACGCCACCGTGACGTTGGCGCCGAGCGCGAGCTGGCCCTTCTCTGTCGCCGCGCCGTCGGCGAGGACATCGCCGGCCTTCACGCGCTGACCCAGCCGGACGAGCGGCCGCTGGTTGATGGCCGTGTCCTGGTTGGTGCGCCAATACTTCTTGATGCGGTAGCGATCGTGCTGCGTGAGGCGCGCCAGCGGGCGATCCTCGAGCTTCTGCCGCTCGGACGGCGCCGAGTCAACGATGATCTCGTCGGCCGTGACGCGTGTGACGATTCCGTTTCGCTTCGCGATAACGACCGCGCCAGAGTCGCGGGCCACCTTCTCTTCCAGGCCCGTGCCAACGAGCGGTGTCTTGGGATTGAGCAACGGCACCGCCTGACGCTGCATGTTCGAACCCATGAGCGCGCGGTTGGCGTCGTCGTGTTCGAGGAACGGAATCAGGGCGGCAGCGATCGAAACGAGCTGCTCGGGCGCCACATCCATGAAGTCGATGCGATCCGGCGGCACCAGCGGATAGTCCGCGCGCTGGCGGCAGAGCACGTACTCGTCCACGAACGTGCCATCCGGATTCACCTTGGCATTGGCCTGGGCGATCGTGACGTCTTCTTCACGGTTTGCATCCAGCCACGCCAGGTCCGTCGTCACCTTGCTGTTCTTCACGACGAGGTACGGGGTCTCGACAAAGCCGAGGTCGTTGACGCGCGCGTAGCACGCCAGCGACGTAATGAGTCCGATGTTCGGACCTTCCGGCGTTTCGATCGGGCACATGCGGCCGTACTGCGAGTAGTGCACGTCGCGGACTTCGAATCCGGCGCGCTCGCGGGTGAGGCCGCCGGGTCCGAGCGCCGAGAGGCGACGCTTGTGCGTCAGCTCGGCGAGCGGGTTGGTCTGGTCCATGAACTGCGACAATTGCGACGAACCGAAGAACGCCTGAATGACGGCGGACACGGTGCGCGCGTTGACCAGGTCGTCCAGCGAGATCTTTTCAGGATCCGCGTTGATGGACATGCGCTCCTTGACCAGTCGCGCCATGCGCGAGAGGCCAACGGAGAACTGGTTGGCAATGAGCTCGCCCACCGAGCGGATGCGGCGATTGCCCAGGTGGTCGATGTCGTCCACGTGACCGCGGCCCTCGTGCAACTCCACGAGGTAACGCAGGATCGCGACGAAGTCTTCCTTGGTGAGGACGGTGGTGCTGGAATCCGTCGTTAGCGCGAGACGCTGATTGATCTTGTAGCGGCCGACGCGGCCCAGGTCGTAGCGCTTGGGGCTGAAGAACAGCCGCTCCAGCGCGAGACGCGCGGTGTCGAGATCCGGCGCGTCGCCGGGACGCAGGAGCGAATAGATCTGCGACAACGACTCCTTTTCGGAGTGTGTCGGATCCTTCGCCAGCGTGTTCTTGATGAGCGTGCTCTCGGCGCGGCCCGACGGCACGAAGACCTGCACCTTCGTGATCTCGGACCTGCGGAGCTTCTTGATGATCGTGTCGGTGAGGTTCTGTCCGCCTTCGGCGAGCACTTCGCCGCTGTCGGAATCCACGACGTCGATCGCGAGCTGGCGGCGCACGGGGCGCTCGCCGCGTTCGATGGCGTCAACTTCGTCGCGCAGGTCCACCTGCTGGTACGACGCGAAGACCTTCACCTCGTCGATGCCCTGCCGGCGGAGGCGGTTGAACACCTCTTCGGTCAGCTCATCGCCTTCCTTCACCAACAGGATGTTCTCGGCGCGCTCGCGCTCGGCGCGAAGCTTTTTGGTGCGGGCCTTGGGCGCGTCGGCCGGCGTGGCTTCGCCGGGAAGCTCGACGTCTTCGGCGATGACCGCGCCGACAATTTCGCGCACGTCGACGCGGCTCTCACGCTTCTTGGTGAGATCCAGTTTGCGCTCGCCGAAAAACAGGCGCAGGATGTCGCGGTTTTCGCCGTACCCGAACGCGCGCAGCAGTGCGGTGGCCGGGAACTTCTTCTTCTTGTCGATGTGGACGTAGATCACGTCATGGATGTCCACGGTGAATTCCACCCACGAGCCGCGGAACGGGATGATGCGCGCGGAAATCAGGCGCTGACCGTTGGGATGCGTGGATTCCTCGAACACGACGCCTGGCGAGCGGTGCAACTGGCTGACGATGACGCGCTCGGCACCGTTGATGACGAATGTGCCCAGGGGCGTGAGCAGCGGCAGTTCACCGAGATAGACCTCTTTCTCGATGATGTTGCGCGGCCGCTTGACCTCGCCCACGATCTCGTTGATGACGAGCTGGAGCGTGGCCTTGAGCGGCGAAGAGTACGTCATGTCGCGCTCGATGCACTCCTCGACCGAATACTTCGGTTCGCCGAGGGAGTATTTGACGAACTCGAGCGAAAAATTCTCATGAACGTCGGAAATCGGAAACAGGTCTTTGAAGACCCGTTCGAGACCGACATCTTCGCGCGCCTGCGCCGAGGCATCCGTCTGCAGCAACGCCTCGAATGCGCGCGTCTGGATGTCGAGCAGGTGCGGCATGTCCTTCTTGGGCTCGAGCTTCGCGAAGGAAATCGACGTAAGTGTCTCAGGCATGACTTACCCGGTTGGGCCGGCAGACAAG
Organism: Gemmatimonadota bacterium; assembly: GCA_031401495.1. Classification (GTDB taxonomy): domain Bacteria; phylum Gemmatimonadota; class Gemmatimonadetes; order Gemmatimonadales; family Gemmatimonadaceae; genus DASPMP01. The sequence continues at coordinate 117 of JANNRQ010000058.1, read as the reverse complement.
AAACGAGCACGCCCCCGCGACACCGCGGGGGTGAACTAGATAACTGACGGAATTGTGAGTGCGGTTCTGGATCATGTTGTCGGCGAGTGTGAAGGACTGATTCGGGTCTCCGCCTCA
>JANNRQ010000057.1:0-8192 GCA_031401495.1 Gemmatimonadota bacterium | reverse complement strand
GCCGCCTTCGCGACAAGCGTGGGGCGAAACAACGTTGTGAGCATATCGCACTCGTCAGACCATTCTGACGGCGTCGTCACGGTCTGGTACTGGACGGATCCCAACGAGGAGTAACGACGGCTGCCCTAGCGCGACCGCATCACGGACGTGATCGCCACCGGAGGTGTAAGGCTCTGCGCGTTCACCGGCGACTGCTGGATCGCCCGCACTACATCCATTCCGGTGAGCACGCGTCCGAACGCCGCGAACCCCTGACCGTCGAGGTTGCGGTTCCCGGCAAAGTCCAACGCAGGCTGCGGCCCTACGCAGATGAAGAAGTCCGATGTCGCCGTGTTCGGCCCGCCGCGCGCCATCGAGAGCGTGCCATCCACGTGCCTGAGTCCGGTGACGCTGGTACGCTCGAGCTCGATCGCGGGAAAGCGCGCTCGCGTTGAATCCCGCCGAGCTCCCGCCTGGATTACCTCGATCTTCACCGAGTCGCGCGGCTGGTTGTCCATTCGCACCGCGCGGTGAAACAGCCCGCCGGTGTACGCGCCGGCATCCACATATCTAAGGAAGTTCGCCGCGCTGATCGGCGCACGCACACTGTCAATCTCGGCGGTGATCGTACCCATCGAGGTCTGGATCACGACCACGGGAAGCCGGGATTGCTGCGCCTCCGCGATTGATGCGGCGACCATGACGGCCGCGGCTGCTACCAAGCGCATTAGCGCCACTCCTGAACGGGCTTCCCGAGCACGTCCATTTTCGGTCGCACTCCCAGCCCCGGCTCGCGCGAGGCGGCGAGTCGTCCGTGTTGTCGCTGCGGCGCGCCGTCGGCGAACGCCACCGTCACGTACGAGTTGAAGTCCGTGGCCGAAAAGAGGAATCTTTCCGGCGTGCTGTGCGCGAGGTGGGCGATAGCCGCCGTGATGATGTCGCCGCCCCATGTGTCCTCGATTGTCATCGCGATGCCAGCCGACACGCACAGATCCCGAATTTGTCGCGCCTTGGTGAGGCCGCCGACCTTGGAGATCTTGAGGTTGATCACGTCCATGGCCTGGTCCGCCACGCCGCGCACCACCATGTCGATGCCGTCAATCACCTCGTCGAGCACGAACGGACGGTTGGTGTGGCGGCGCACGGCGAGGCACTGTTCGTACGTCATGCACGGCTGCTCGATGTAGACGTTCACGTCGCGCACCGCGTCGGCGACGCGCATCGCCACGTGCTGCGTCCACCCGGTGTTGGCGTCGGCCACGAGTACGTCGCCAGGCTGCAGCTTCTCGGCTGCGGTGTGGATGCGCGCGATGTCAGTGTCGGGGTCACCGCCCACCTTGAGCTGGAACTTGGTGTATCCCTCGCTGCGGTACTGCGCGATGCGCGCCGCCATGGCGGCCGGCGTGTCCTGAGAGATGGCGCGGTACAGCGCGAAGTCGTCGCCCACGTGTCCACCCATCAGCGTGGCCACGGGCAATTCGCTCGCCTTGCCCAGCAGGTCCCAGCAGGCCATGTCGATGGCCGACTTCACGTATGGATGGCCTCGCATGGCAGCGTCCATTCGCTCGTTGAGCACGCCGAGTGCGAGGGGGTCGGCGCCAATCAACTGTGGCGCGAGTTCGGCGATGCCCGTGCGTGCGCCACGCGCATACGCGGGCAGATAGGCCGGCCCGAGCGGGCAGACTTCGCCCCAGCCGGTGAGCCCTGCGTCGGTATCCACCGAAACGACGGTGGAATCGAAAACGGACACCGAGTTCCCTCCCGACCACTTGTAGTTCCCCTCGTGGAGCGGAAGGTCCAACTGGTACATCCGGATGCCGGTGATCTTCATGAGAGGCGACTGATCAGCGTGGGATGCGTGCACTGCACTTGATTTCCACCAGCGCCGCGGGCCGCGGCAACGCCGTGACCGACAGCGTGGCGCGCGCCGGCGCAGCCGAACGGAAAAACTCGATATATGCGGCGTTCATCGCGGCATAGTCGGCCATGTCCTTGAGGAACACCGTGCACTCGTCTACATCGGCCATGGTTGCGCCGCCCGCGACCACGGCGGCTTTGATGTTCTCGAGCGTTTGGCGGGTCTGCGCCGCCACACCGCCGTCAACGATGTCTTGCGTTCCGGGTTTGACGCCCGTCATTCCCGACACGAACACCTGATCGCCGGACCGAATGGCCACCGAGTATGCGGGAACCAATGGCGCGAGGCCCGGCGGGTTGAGGACCTCGCGACCGGACGTTGTTGCGGCGGGCATGCGCGAGCCTACGACGATCGGCTCGAACCATTGTGGGAAGAGGTAGCGACTCGACGGTGATGCCGTGGCGACCTCCTGCTCGAATCGCTTTCGGTCGGCGAGGGCGGCTGCTGATGGCTTTGGATCGCCGTAGGCATCAGCGTGCGTGGGAATGACGAGAGCAGGATTCCCTAGCGCGCGCATGAGTCGACCCGTGAAATCATGGATCTCGAGCCGCTGGCTGTTGGCGCCCACGAGGGCGATGTCGGGGCGAAGCCCCTCCATCTCGCGCTCGATGTAGTTCATCGACCCCATGATCAGGATCTGGTGCCCGGCAATGCGTAGCAGGTAGGCAAGGTTGCCACCTTCCACGTAGTCCTTTCGGCGCAGCGGCGCGCGCAGCCCGCGCGGGGCGTTGCCCACGATACCGCGTGTGTTGTTGTAGTAATGCTTCTTGTCGAGCGCGCTGTGAATGTTGGGGATCACCCGCAGCGAGAAGTCACCAAACGCATAGTCCTCACCGCCGATCACCGTGATGAGGGCGCTATCGGTGACGCCATACGCTCGCGCGAGGTTGGCCGCGGTTTCGTGGCCGATGATCGTCGCCCCGGTTTTGCGCGAGATGAATCCCGCGTCGAGCGCGTGATCCGAATGGCCGTGCGTGATCACGATGTAGTCAGCCCTGGTGACGTGCCGCTTGATCAGCGCCGTGTCGGCCGGATAGAGCGCGTCAGGTGCGGGTCCGCCGGTAGCGGCCGCCAAGCCCGTCCATCGCGCGAACTGCGTCAGGAACGGATCCACCAGGACCACCGTCTTCCCGTCCGTGATCTCCCAGCCAGCGTTTCCCAGATAGGTGAGGCGTACCTCCCCGCTCTTGAGCGACGCGCCTGGCTGCGTCGCCGTCGCGGACTGCGCGTTGGCTTCCGCGTGGGCCAGCATCGCCAGCAGGACACCAATTACCGTCCTCACTCGGTGCGACATGTCATCTCCCGTGGGAATCGTGTGCCCGAATATATCGCGCTGCAGTCGGCCATCACCGGCGCGCTTCTATAGATGGCGGCTCGCGATACACATAGCTTTGCCCAGTGCCTCCAACGCCGCCCAGTAGCAATCGCTCCCCCGCGCTCTTCGCGCTGTTTTTCACGGCGGGCGCCGCGGTGACCTTTCAGGGAAGCGGCGTGCGCACCTTTGACCGAGTTCTCTTGCTCGAGTCCACAAGCGAGACGTCCGCGAGCGTGAGCATCGGCGATGTGGACGGCAATGGCACGCTCGATGTCGTTCTCGCCAAGGGCCGACACTGGCCGCTCAACGACGTCGTCCTGCGCAACGACGGCAAGGGCAACTTCTCGGCCGAACCGCTGGCCGACGCTCCGGATCGCACCTACTCCGCGGCGCTGGCCGACCTCGATGGCGACGGCGACCGCGACATGGTGGTGAGCAACGACAAGCCTGACCGCAAGCTCATCTATTTGAATGACGGCAAGGGGCGATTTCGGGTGAGCGGCACGTTTGGCGACCCCGAGTGGAATACGCGGTACGTGACCGTGGCCGACTTGAACGGCGACGCACGCCCCGACCTCATCGTTGCCAACCGGAGTTCGAACCCTGCGGCTCCGAGGCCGAGTTACGTCTGCCTCAACGATGGCGCCGGCGCGTTTCCGACGTGCGCCCCACTCGCCACCCAATCGGCCACGATTGTCGTCGCGAGCGACCTCGATGGGGACGGCAAGACCGACCTCGTCGTCCCGCACCGCGACGGCGGCCAGAACCTGATCTTCTGGAACGATGGGACCGGCAGGTTCTTTGAGCCGCCCGCCGCTGTGGGGCCTGCGACGTCGCGGATTCGCGCCGCCGCTGCTGCGGACATCAATGGCGACGGCACGATTGACCTCGTTGTCGGCGACGAGCGGAACGGCATGTTCATGTACATCGGCGCTGGAAAGCGCGCGTTCGATGCGCCAGTCGCCTTGGGTGGTTCGGCGGGCGCGCCATATGCGATCGCGATCGCCGACATGAACCGCGATGGCAAGGCCGACATTCTGGTTGGCCGCCAGGAAGCGGTCGGATCGGTGTTCTTCAACCTCGGCGCGGGCCGCGTTCCGACATTTGCGGACGCGCCATGGGGTGACGGCAAAGGTTCGGTCTACGGCGTTGCGATCGGCGACCTCGATGGCGATGGGTGGCCCGACATCGCCGCCGCCCGGTCAGAAGCGCCGAACGGCGTCTGGTTCAGCGGTTCGGCGCGCTGACCTAAGGCGTCGCGATCCGGTCAATCCAGCTGTCGCCCGTGAACATGCGCATTGGGCGGCCGGCCACTTCGACGAACCGCACGACCTCGCCCACCACGCCGCCGCCCGTCGGCGCCGTGTAGCGAAACCGGCCACCGCCGATCGGGACTAACTCGATCGGGTTGTCCACGTTGGTGGCGTTGGGTGTGACGATCACGAGCTTCTTGTTCAGCAGAATGACCTGCGAGTCGCTACCGCGGCCGCGATAGAGGCCGGCGAACCGCGCCCACGAGTCGTCCCACGCGACCACCGCCGGCTTTTGGGCTGTCGCCTTCGCTACCGCGGCGCCCACCGTGGCAATAAGCTGCCGAGCGATGTCGCCCGGATTGGAATCGTTGGTGTTCGTGAGCACGACGACACCGACTTTGTCCTCAGGCTGAAGCAGGGTCATCGTCGTATTTCCCGGATAGCCGCCGCCGTGCCCTGTCCACGTGCGGTTGTTGATCCGGCTGACGTCGTAGCCCAAGCCAGAGCCCGACTGCCAGTTCTCCTCGACCGACCGCACGCGGTGCATTTCGCGCCATGACCCGGTGCTCACGACTTGCGTGCCGCCGCGCGGCCCTCGCCGGAAATTCGCAGACACGAACTTCGCCATGTCCGTCAGGTTCGACGTCACGCCGGTGGCCGCGGCCATGCCGCGGGCATCCACGAACGGCAGCACTTCGCGTGTGCCGTCGGGCATCCGGCGGGCGTACGGCACGGCCAGGCCGGCCACGTTCTTGTCAACGCTCGACGACGTCATGCCGAGCGGCCGGAAGATGTTGCGGTCCACATACTCGGCCCACTTCTGGCCGGACACCTGTTCGGTGACCATTCCAGCCACCGCATACGCGAGGTTCGAGTACTTCCAACGCGTTGACGGCGCGAACGCGGCCTTGCGGTCGGCGAAGAGTCGCCTGAGCTGCTCCTCAGTCGGGAACTCGTACGACACCCAATGGTCGCCCGCCTCGCGCTGGAGCCCCGAGCTGTGCGAGAGAAGTTGTTCGATGGTGATCGGCCCGTCGTCGTCGCCCGCCGGCGCAATCTTGAACCACGGCAGATGCTTCTCGACGGGATCGTCAATGCGCACCTTGCCCTCCTCGCGCAATTGCATGATGGCGATGGCGGCAAAGAGTTTGCTGTGCGATGCCATGCGGAACTTTGTGTCCGGCGTCATTGGGACCTTCGCCTGGACATCCGCGAATCCGAATCCCTTTGCCCACACGAGCTGCTGGTCGCTCACCACACCGACGACAACGCCGGGAAGGCCGCGGTACGCCAACTGACCTTCCATCCACGCAGAGAAAAGCCGCTCAGCGCCCATGACGTCGGGGTCGGCGGCCACGTTTGCGGCGGTTGTGACCGGCGCCTGGGCGCCGATGGCCGAGGGCGACGCTCCGACAGCGCCCACGAGGAAGAGGGCGAGCGCGACGATTGTCATGGACTGGCCATGGGAGCGACGGCTGCTCGGCATTGGGATTCCGGAGTCAGGTGGAAGGACGGACGGTAGCTTCGCGCTGATAACGTGACGCCGCAAGAAGCCCCGCGATCTGTTTATTCTTGATTCACCGTGGCCTGAAGTGATTCCACGCTTCAAAGGAGCGCTAGTGAAGAAGAGCATGCTCGCCGTATTCGCACTGTTCGCCGTCAACGCCGCTCCTTCCCTTGCGAGTGCGCAAGACCGCGCCGCCGCCGCGCTCATCGCGAGAATCGAAGGCGCTCAGCCGGGCGCCGGCCCCGAGGAACTCGGCGCGCTCACCATCGCGCAGCTCATGGACCGCTTCAAGGTGCCCGGCATCAGCATTGCCGTGATCCGTGACTTCGAGATTCACTGGGCCAAGGGCTACGGCACCAGAGACGTCGAGACCAATGAGCCCGTGGACGTCGCGACGATGTTTCAGGCCGCCTCTATCAGCAAACCCGTCGCGGCCATGGGCGTGCTCAAGGCCGTGCAGGACGGTCTGTTCACGCTCGATACCGACATCAACAGCATCCTTACGTCGTGGAAACTCGATGGCCAAGGCTTCACAACGGAGCGCCCCGTCACACCGCGCGGGCTGACCAGCCACACGTCGGGGCTCGGTGATGGCTTCGGATTCCCGGGCTACGATCCGGCGGGTCCAGTGCCGAGTGTCGTACAGATTCTCGAAGGGCAGCCGCCGTCGAACGTGCGCCGCCTATTCATGGAACGCGCGCCCATGACGCTGGAGGAGTACTCGGGCGGCGGTGTCACGCTCATGCAACTGGCGCTGAGCGATGCGCGCAAGCGCCCCTTCGCCGACATCCTTCGTGACGACGTGCTGCGGCCGATTGGCATGGTGAACAGCACGTATGAGCAGCCCCTGCCGCCGGCCCGCGACCGTAATGCCGCGCGCGCGCATGACGGCCAAGGGAAATCGCGGGGCGCGAAGTGGCACGTCTATCCGGAGATGGCGGCCGCCGGTCTGTGGACCACGCCGTCCGACCTGGCCCGATTCGCCATCGAGGTGCAGAAGTCTTCGGTGGGCAAGTCCAACCGCGTGCTGTCGCGGACCACCGTGCAGGAGATGCTCTCGCCCGTTGGCGTGGGCGACTACGCCGTGGGGTTCTCGATCGCCAAAGTGGGCCAGGGCTGGTACTTCAGTCATGGCGGCTCGAATTGGGGATTCCAGTGCGTGCTGCGCGCCCACAAGACCAAGGGCTACGGCCTCGCCATCATGACGAACGCGGATCGGGGCGGTGCGCTGGCCACCGAGCTGAGTCGGCGCATCCAAAAGGCGTACGAGTGGGATTCGTTCGCCGAACCGGCCCCACGCGGTTACGCTCCGCCCCCTGCCCGCGCGGAGATCACGCTGCCACGTGAGGTGCTCGAGTCGTATGTGGGTGTCTATGAGTCAACGCTGCTGACCTTCACGATCACACTCGAGGATGGACAGCTCCAGATCTTGCCGACCGGTCAGCCGAAAGTCCGCCTGTACGTCGCGGCCAGGGACACCCTCTTCCCTCGCGTAGTGAACGCGACGTTCGCCATTACGCGGGACGGGAACGGCCAAGTGACCGGACTCGTGCTGCGGCAAGGTGGGCAAGATCTGCCGGCGCGCAAAGTGAAGTGACCGCACCCGCCAAAGCCTCGGCGCATCGCAACCTCCAAGCGTTCCTGCACTAGGGTAACCCGTCAGGCAAGCCGGCGGTGGTCCGCGGCATTCGCCTGACGCTGTTCCGGTGAGTTCCCCGATGACCCCCTGGCGCGGCGCGTGCGAACGTGGTGGCCAGAAGTTCATCGCTCACCTGTACGGAGGAAGACTAGATGTTGCGCATTCGTGGTGCTGGGCCAATGGCATTGATCATCGCAGTGTCAGCGTGCGCCGCACCCGGCGACCAAAGTGCGTCAGGCGGTGCGCCACCGCCCGCCGGCGGGCAGGCGACGGTGAAGGTCGACCAGTCGACGCCGGATATCGTTCGCGTTGCCGTCGGGTCCAAGGACCATACGACGCTGGTTGCCGCTCTCACGGCGGCCGACTTGGTGAACTCGCTGGCCAACGCCGGACCCTTCACGGTCTTTGCCCCGACCAACGCCGCGTTCGACAAGCTGCCTGCTGGAACGGTGTCCGACCTGCTCAAGCCGGCGAACAAGTCCAAGCTCTCCGACGTGCTCACGCATCACGTGACCACGAGCGCTCGCGAGATTGGCGCCTTCGAGGACGGTGAGACGGTCTCGATGGCCGACGGCGGATCT
>JANNRQ010000056.1:0-10290 GCA_031401495.1 Gemmatimonadota bacterium | reverse complement strand
GCGATGGCCCTGTCATTCCGAGGGAGCGAAGCGATGGCCCTGTCATTCCGAGGGAGCGAAGCGATGGCCCTGTCATTCCGAGGGAGCGAAGCGACCGAGGAATCTGCAGTTCCTACTTTTTGCCCGCGACACTCACCAGCGTCCGAAAAATCATCTCCGTCCCCTGCCGCAACGATTCCACGCTTACCCGCTCATCGTTGCCGTGCATCCGGCTCAAATCCTCAGCATCGATCGCGTATGGATAGATGCCATACACGGGGATCCCGCGTGAGCGCCACGCACCGGCGTCGGTCCCCGCCTGAAAGAGATACGACGTGACCTCGGCGCCCGCGTACTGTGCCTTCGCTTCCTTCACCAACGCGCGATACAAATCCGTGTCCTCGGACGACACCATTGCCGTCGGCACACCGCCGCCACCGCCGCCCTGCTGCCGAATCTCGATGCGGTCGTCAGCAATCGCTCGTTTCAGCATTGCCGCAATCTCCGTAGTCGGCGTTCCAGGAATCGTGCGAACGTTGATGGTCGCCTCGGCGGAGCCCGGAATCACGTTGGAGCGGAACCCGCCGCTGAGAATCACGGGAGCAATCGTGTTGCGCATGATCGCATGCAACAGCGGGTCCTTGCTGATTTCGGCGTCGCCGCGTTTGACTCGGGCCGGATCATCGCTCACCAGGTCGGCGAAATAGCCTGACATCGGCGGTTGACTCGTCTTGCCAAGGGTCGTGAAGAACTGCTTGGTGCTTGGCGTCAACTGCACGTCAGTCTCGAAGTCCGCCAGCTTCGCCAGCGCGCGGCCTAATGCGAAGATCGCGTTGTCCGGCCGCGGCATCGATGAATGCGTGGACGTCCCGCGCGCGGTCAGCACAAACGTCACAGCGCTCTTGTCAGCGGTGGAGATGCTCACATACCGCACACTGCCGTTCTCGCGTTTGATGATCCAGCCGCCTTCGTTCAGCACGAACTCCGCGTCCATCGAGGGCCAGTGCGTGCGCGCGAGCCACGACGTGTTGAAGGGCGCTCCCTCTTCGTCGGCCTCTGCCATGAAGATCACGTCGCGCGACAGCGGAACCTTGCGTTCCGCCAGCATCATCGCCGCGCGGGCGAACACCGCCATGCCGCCCTTGAAGTCAATCGCACCCCGCCCAATGACGTAGCCGTCCTTGATCACGCCTTCGAACGGGTCCACCGTCCACTTCTCGCGCTCAACGCCAACCACGTCGGCGTGGCCGGCGAGCAGAATGGGCCGCTTGCTGCCGTCACCGCGGAGCCGAGCGATGAAGTGCGACTTGCCAGCTTGCGGCGTTGGAATGATCTCGACTTCGAAGCCCAGCGCCTTGAACCGTGGAGCCAGGAATTGCGCAACGATGTCTTCGTTGCCCGGCGGATTGCTGGTGTTCAGGCGAATCAGCTCGGCCAGGAGGTCCGCAGTAGGATTGCTTGGCTGTGCCTGAGCGACGTTCTGGGCCGGCGCAACCATCAGAACTGCGAGTGCACACGCGATTCTCGGCGCTGTCATCCTGAGCGCAGCGAAGGATCTCCTCAAGACTACCTCCTCGATTCCGGGTTCGAGCCCACGAGCAATACTATCGCGCCGCGGGCTCGTGTGATCTGACATAACGAACGAACGTGATGTCCATCACACGTGCGATTCATCACTGTATCCTCAGCGAATCCACTCTACAATTGGATCGTCAACTGGTTGCAGGGGTAGAAGTTGGCAGAACCGCCGCGTTGGCTGCCGGAAGTTTCCGGAACATCAGGCGGATCTTCGCAGGAGGCAGTATGGATCATCGCAGAAGTCTTGAGATAACGGCGCCCACGGTGCCGGCAGTACCGCAACCTTCGCGTCCCAGTCGCATGGTGGACGTCCGAGGCACGCGCCGCACCATGATGCGCATCATGCAACGCAAGAGCGTCGGCACGGTTGCCGTCTATGAACAAGACGCGCCGTCGGGTGCCGTGCGGCGGCTCGTCTTCGAGTCCCCGACCTTCACGATTCCGGTCGAGCACTACCCCGCCGAGTGGCAGCGTCTGTCGGACGACGATCTGTCCAGGCTGCGTCGCGCCGCCAGCTAGTCATTCCCGGCAGGCCGGCTAGCTTAGCCGGCATGACCAGACAGATCGTCGAGAGTTCCAAGGCGCCCGCCGCCATTGGACCGTACTCCGTTGGTGTGTGGGCCGGTGACTTGCTGTATCTCTCGGGCCAAACACCCCTCGATCCTGCCACTGGCGAGCTGATCACGGGCGACGTCGACGCACAGACGCACCGCTGCTTCGACAATCTTGAGAGCGCGCTCAAGGATGCCGGCCTCACGATGGATCACGTCATCAAGTGCAACGTGTATCTCACGGACATGGCCAACTTCCCGGCCATGAACGGCGCCTACGCCAAGCGCTTCAACAAACCGTATCCGGCGCGGACCACGGTTGCGGTAAAGGGACTGCCGCGCGATGCTCAGGTCGAAATCGAACTCGTCGCCCGCAAGGGCTAGCCACGCTGTGTCATTCCGAGCGCAGCGAGGAATCTGCAGTTCGGGTACACTCCGCCAAGGTCTCCCATGAACCGACTTCTGCTCATCGCCGCACTCGCGGCAACGACCACTGTGGCCTCCGCACAAGCGACCACCATCACGGTCTCGCTCTCGGAGTGGAAGGTTGCACTCTCGCCCGACACCGTGAAAGCGGGACCGGTCACGTTCCGGGTGAACAACAAGGGCGCAGTCGCCCACACGCTGTACGTGCGCGGCGACGGCCTTGACAAGGGGACGAAGGACATTCTCCCCAAGCAGGCCGGAATCCTGAGCGCGACGCTCAAGCCGGGCACCTACGAAGTGTTCTGCTCAATGTCAGACGAGACGCACAAATTGGCCGGCATGACGAAGACGCTTGTCGTCACCGCTGCGACTCCCGCAGAACGCTAACGTCACCTTGCACTCCGCCCCGCTTCCCAGCGCGCGGTAGTGCACCCTCGCTGAATCGCGACTGGTTGATTCCTGACGGACGCGGTCAGGGATCGCCTGACTGAGTACCGGACGTACCTGACCGAGACGGGACGCCCGTGCACTTACCGTTTCTCAGCGTCTTCCGCTTCCCCTGACCACGATAATGCTGACTCGCCTTTCCGCCGCAGTGCTTCTCGCGGTCCTTTCGGCTGCGCCCCTTTCCGCTCAGCGGCCCGACTCAGGGACCGTTGCCGTCAGCGTGCGGGAGTCGATGGGCATGCTGGACGGGTTCCTCGTTCGCTCCGAAGACAGGAGCGCCGCGACTGACGCGAGCGGTCGTGCACGGCTCGTCCTCCCCGTTGGACAGCGCACCATCCTCCTGACGAGGATCGGTTACCTCCCGAAGCGCGTCAGTGTCGTCGTGATCGCGGATAGCACGGTCGCTGTCGTATTCGACGTCGCCATGGAGGACCAGATGCACGCCATGGAAGAGATATTCGTCAGCGCCACACGCACCGAGCGACTCGTGAGCAAGACGCCGCTCCGCGTTGAAGTCGTAGACGAAATGGAGGTGGACGAAAACACGCTCATGGCGCCCAGCGGCATCACGATGCTGCTGAATGAGACGCCGGGACTGCGCGTTCAACTCGCCTCACCGACGCTCGGCACCGGCAGCGTGCGGATTCTCGGATTGTCGGGTCAATACACCGCCATGCTTGCGGACGGCCTGCCGCTCTACGGCGGCGCCTCCAGTGCGCTCGGCCCGCTGGACATTTCCCCAGTCGATCTCAAGCGCGTCGAACTCATCAAGGGTGCCGCGTCAGCGCTCTACGGTGGTCAGGCACTCGGCGGCGTCATCAACCTCGTCTCCAAGACGCCGACCGGTGAGAGCCAGGTGCTCCTCAATCGGAGAACGATGGGAGTCACCGACGCCGCCACATGGTTGAGCCGGCGTTTCTCCGAGCACTCGGGCGCGTCGCTGCTCGTGTCGGGCACGACGCAAGCTGCTGCCGACCCTGACGACGATGGCTGGGGCGATCAGGCCGAGGCGGTCCGCTGGGGCATGCGCCCCCGATTCTCATTTGGCGGCGCCAGTGGTCGCTCGCTCTTCGTGACCGCGGGGTACGGCTACGACGATCGCCAAGGCGGCACGCTTGGGAACGCGCTCACTCCCGGCGGCACGCCGTTTCGCGAAGGGCTGACAGGCCGTCGGGCCGACGCGGGACTCACGATGCGACTGCCGCAGGCCGACTCCGGGCACATCGCCGTTCGTCTGGCCGCGTCGTCCAACGGGCGCGAGCGGCGCTTCGGACCGGGAGCCGTCGAGCGTGACCGCATCTCGACCGGCTTCGCCGAGATCACCCGCATGTCGAAATCGGAACGCGGCGCGGTGGTGCTGGGTGCAGCGGTTCAGTCGGACGCGTACCACAACAGACTCAATGCCGCGTTCGATCACGACTGGGTGACGCCCGGGCTCTTCGCCACCGCAGACCACGACGTCGGGCCGGTCACGGTTTCAGCGAGTGCCCGCGGAGACCGCCATCCCGAATCCGGACTGATGCTCACCGAGCGACTCGGCATTCTCGTGCGGCCAGCGGAAGATTGGTCCGTGCGTGTGAGCGGCGGCACCGGCTTCGCGGCGCCGACGTCGATGACCGAAGAAGTCGAGGCGATCGGCCTCCGCTCCATTCAGGCGAGCACGCTCAACGCGGAACGAAGCCTTGGGGGGATGGTCGACATCAGCGGCTACCTGCTTGGCGCCGACTTGCTGATGACCGCTTACGTCTCCTCTATAGAAGGGGCGATCCAGCTGGTTGACCTCGGCACGCCTTCGCTGACGGGAGCGCTGCGCAACGCAGCCGGGAATACCGAAGTCAGCGGCGCCGAGGCAGCGGCGGTCTGGCGCTTTGGCGAAGCCCACAAGTTCCTGCTCACCTACGGCTATTCCCGCGGCACGCGGACCGACGCCGAGACGGGCGTCCGGCAAGCGATGCCCCTGCTCAATCGTCATCGCCTCGGCGGTGACTTGATGTTGGAGAAGCCCGGCGTCTATCGTGCCGGCATCGAGGCCATCTACTACGGGCGGCAAGCGCTGGATGACAACCCGTATCGCACCGAGTCCAAGCCCTATCTGTACACCATGGCGCTCGCGATGCGTCAGTTCGGGCCGCTCGAATTGGTGGCCAACTTCGAAAACCTCTTGAACTTTCGGATGACGGATTACCAGCCGCTGGTACGGCCCTCGCAGGCCGTCGGCAACCGTTGGACCACCGACGTGTGGGCGCCGCTCGAGGGCTTCATGGCAAACGTGGCCGTTCGGTACCGCTGGACGCGTCCATCGTTAGGCGCCCCTTGAACGCGAGACGGTGCGATGCGCGAACCTTTTCAAGCGCGGCCACACATTGCGGCGTACCACCCCTCGTCAATAGCTACGGCATCGAGGGCAGATCGTGCTCCGGAACGGCCAGGGAACGATGGCGGTACGGAACAGAAACAACATATTTGCACCAACCTCCGCCGACGAAACGCATGCGCCCCTCTTACTCGCTGTTCCTGCTCTCACTCACCGTCGCATGCCACTACTCCGACTCATCGGCGCCAGCGCGATTCGCTCCTGTGGACAAGGCCATTGGCGCGGATGCGATCATGCTGGTTCCGGTTTGGGGGCCCATCGCGTTCCAGCGGGCCACGGGAAAGCCGACAGTAGAGACACACACGGTCTCCACCAAAGGTTTCAAGGCGCCGTTCCGGGTCGTTGTCGAGATCGGATCGGGCGCGGCACGCGTCTCAAGCGCAATCGTGCGCGTTGATGGCCGCCAACTGCTTGGGCCAGCGGACTTCAGCGCCCAATGGGAGAACCCGGCCGAATTCGCCGTCGAAGCCGGAGCGACGATGGCACTGGAGGTGGAGGTTCGCGGCGCCCCGGGCACATCGCTCACTGTCGCGCTACTCGGCGAACGAGCCGCAACTCGCTTCTGCCCCACCGATCCATCGGCGTACGTCACGTTCCAGACGGCGCTAGCGGCAACGGAGCCCGGCTCCACTATTGAGATCTGCGACGGGTATCACACGGTGAACGCCGTGGTGGATCGCCCGGTGACCATCGTCGCCGAGCATGCCGGCATGGCCACTTTGAGCAACCCATACAACGCCACGATCTTCCAGGTGTCCGGCGTGGTGGGCACGGTGCGCATCGCTGACCTGAACTTCGACGCGGCACTCGCCGGGGTGCTGGTTGGAGGTGCGTATGACACCGTCGTCGTCGAGAACTCGGTGTTTCGTTCGGTGGGCTCGCCGGGTGGCCGCTTCGCTGTGAACGTGGCGCCAAGCACGGGACCGTCGACCGATCCCCACGTGACCATTCGTGACAACCGAATCGAGGGCTTTCGCGAAGGGCTGTGGATCGGCGCCGTGAAGCACGCCGACGTGGCCGGGAACACTATCGTGGCCAGCACACTGAACGGCATCACCTGGCGGAACGGTGGCGGAACCGTACGTGGTAACACATTTGAAGCGTGCGGCCCCAACGCGTGCATTGATGTGGTACGCGTGCTGCCAGCGGACGGGACTCCCGTGGAAATCGTCGACAACGCCATAGACAACGACATCTCCCGGAACACCAGCCGCAACATGACGCTTCAGGGCCGGATACACGTGCGACGCAACCGGGTGACCGGGCACGGCGGTCCGGGCGTCCCAAGCCACTTCCCGATTGGCCTAACCAATTTCGCGGTGCGCTCCGGCGCCATCATGATCGTGCCGGGCGCGGGATTCGTGCCAGTGATCGAGGACAATGACATATCCAACGCGTGGTACGGCATCGAGATGATACGGGCGCGCAACGGGTTGATCGTGAGGAACAACAGGATTTCCCGCGTGGCGTTCGTGTTTGGTGCCTTTGACCTGACGGATGTCACCGTGGAGCGGAACGATGCGTGGGACTACGCCGGCGCGATGAACCTGACCATTGCTACCGGCTCCTTCCGATGCAATTGGTGGGGCAGCGCTAGCGGCCCGATGGCGCCATTGTTCGGGCTGCCGCCGCGACCGGAGTTGTGGACGCCTTGGTCCACGACACCCATCGCCGGCCGGCCGGAGGTGGTGTGTCCCTAGCGTGCGCGGAATGATGAAATGTTGGCGCGGCAACCAGCCGTCGCGCCGCTCCCGCCCCAATCGGTCGGCCAATCGGGGCCGGCCAGGGGGCATCCGCACACGTCGCGCTTAGGCGTAATGTTTGAGTGTAGCACTCAGCAACTCCACCAAGCGCTGCGCGTCATCGAGCGAGAGATACACCTCGGTTTCGACGATGCGCGCCTCCGAGTCGTCGCCGGTCCCGGCCTTGACGTCGATCCGAATCGGGGTCTTCTGTGATTCAGGCACGCGGTTCACGGCCCAGCGACAGTCGGTGAGCTGACCCGAATGTTCGTGCCGCTCCAGGAGTTTTCCCATTCGCTCGCTGGATTTGTCGGTGAACCGCTTGATCCGGTATCGCAGCATCGACACAGGTCTCCGTTGAATAAGGGGCGCCTCCTGCGCGCTACGGGTATGTGACCTTCACCGCGCCCTCGGCGCATTCTAGTTTGCCGGTTGAACCGACGGGCCGTATGCAGGGAAAGAACGTGAAGTGAGCCTCAGCTGGCTTGGTGCGAAGTAGGTCCGCCAGCAGTGCGCGATCCGTGACGACCATCCGCATTGCGCCCGCAGCCGCCTCGGCGCGGAACGTGACCCCCTGCATCTCGGTCGTGTCCGTTCTCACGCCACCAACCAGCACGCCGGTCGTCACGCTCCGGCGAGCGGGACGAAGGACGTCAACAAGAGGGCCGATCGACACAGCGGCCACAGGTGCGCGCGCCGTCGCACTCACGGTGAGGCGATAGTTCCTGTTCCCCGCATCCAACGACACTACCCAGCGGTACTCGCCGCGGCCCACCGGAGTTTCGGCGCGATTCCATGTGAACGGCGTCGTGTCCAGCACCACCCACTCGAACACAGCGCGATCGGCGCTCACGGTCACGCTGCCCGGGCGGAAGCGGGCCATGGTCGTACGCTTCACCATGTTGTACGCCTCGGCTTCGGTGCGATACCATGGGAACTTTGCGGCCGCGGCCTCCAGCGTGCTGTCGGATGACGCCGCGTTGCTGGCGACCTGAAACGCCAGGGATGTCCTGCCAAGCGCCGCAAGTCGGTCAGCCGCTCCGATCAACTCTGCCAGCCGCCGGTGCGTCGTGTCCGCCGTCTCCGCCAGGATGGGCAGGAGCAACGGGACGAACGGACCGAGCTGGGGCGACGCAGCAACGTCGGGGAGGTGAGCCAACAGCGAATCCAGTTGGGCCCCGCGGAGCGATCGCGGTATCCCCGGCTCTGCCTCTGGATCCGGATTGCCAATCATTGTCGAAAATGCCGTAACATCCGCTCCCGGTGCCCCTGGTGTCATCAACCGCAGGAGCGCAATGCGTTGATCAAGGAGGGCCCCGGCGCGAGGCAAACGCGAAGCCAGCAGATGCAATGCAAACGCCCACTGCGCCGCATCTTGGTTCGTCATCATGTTGTTGGCGTTCGCAAAGAATCCGGTCGCTGTCAGCGAGTCGGCCAGCCGGCTGGCCGCGCGGATATCGCCGGCCTTGGCCGAGTACAGCAGCCGACGGGCCGGAGGAGACCATGCCATTTGCACGCCAAGGGACTCCGCCCTGCTGAGCGCGGCCAGCGCTTTGATGTACTCGCCATCGAGCGCGTACAGCTCAGACATCACTGCGTGGGGCGCGGACTCGTTGGGCGCCGTGGCAACCCAGCGCTCGCCCCAGCCGCGAGCCGCAGCGCGGGCGGCCTTCCGCATGGCCTTCACCGAATCTGGCGGAATGGCACTCAGAGATTCCGCCGGAACAAGAAACAGACTGTCCCCCATCAGCTGCACATAGACGCGCAGGCGCTCGCGCTGCTGAACCAGCTGAAGCAAGTCAGGGTACGAGGTCGGTGCGCGATCCACCGCGAAGGCCGGCTGGGAGCCAGGGACGCCGGCGGACGCGTATATGGATGCGAGCAACCCGAGCAGAGCGTGGCGCGAAGGATCGAGCTGCACCGCACGTTTGGCGAGCAGCGCGGCGCGATGCGGAACTCCGCGGGGTCGCTGACCGCCCGGTACGCTCACGAGAATCGGATCGAACATTTCCAGTCCAGCTAGCGCGGCCAGGGCTTCGACATCGTTGGAATCGGCGGCGACCAAGCCCTCGAGCAGTCGTCGGCTGTCCTCGAATTGGGCCCGAAACGAAGCGTCGTAGGAGAGCACAAGGTCACGATCACGCGGCGACAACTTGGACGACAATGACACCGCCCGCGCCAAGGCCTGCGCCGCCGCACTCTGCGGGTTCACCAGAGAACTGGGATCGGAAGAGAGAGTGGCCTCGGCCAAACGCGCCCAGGCCAACGCAAAGTTGCTGTCCAGCCGCACTGCGTTCTGGAAGTCCGTGACCGCCGGCTTGACTTCGCCGCGGCGCGTGCGCGCCATGCCGTTCAGATAAGCACGGTACGCGTCGATGTTCGTCGTCGCAGCGGCAGAGAGATCGGTATTGGCGGAGTCGAAGCCGGCCGTTTGGAGCAGTTTGAGACTGACAAGGTCGTATGCTTTGCGCACATCGCCACCGCTCGCTATCTCGCTCGACGCCCGCACAAGCTCGCGACTTGTCGGCACGTCCCACGCGCGCGCGGTGATGCGAAGGCGGCCGCCTGTGGAGAGTACCTCGCCCGTCACCGCGGTCCATCCGCCCGTTTCCTCTGCCACGCGACGCACCTTCGTCGCGTCGGCGACGGTGCCGGAAACGATGCCGGCGCGCTTCAGCGCCGGATACAGCTTCTCGTCGGAGACGACCGAGATGCCCTTCCACTGACCCAAGGCCTCCACGAGCATCGTAGTGGAGCCTTCGATGAGCCAATCCTGATCCGGCTGCCTCGACACGTTGCGAAACGGAAGGATCAAGAATCGGCGAGCGCGATCGCTTGCGGCCGGCAGCGGCGCTTTGGATCCCACCACGACCCGCGCAGAGCACGGGGGCGGTGACCCATCGGCGCATTGTGCCCGCGCGATACCGGGCCCACCGACGAGGAAGAGGAACAGGAGGCCCGTGGCGGATCTGCTCATCTTGGAGAAGCTATGACTTCTCCAAGGCGATAGCGAAGGCCCCTGCTCGCTAGTAGTGCTCAATTAGGTGGACGCGGGGTACAGACCGGGGACATAGGTAACACCTTAGACCGGAGACATAGGTAACACTTTCCGGCATCGTTGGCCTCTTCGGAGGGCACGATGCCATGGAGTGAAATAACACCTATGTCGGAGCGTCGGCGGTTCATCGACGAG
>JANNRQ010000055.1:0-21100 GCA_031401495.1 Gemmatimonadota bacterium | reverse complement strand
CGCCAAGCGGCAGACGCGGGATTATCTCGAGAACATCAAGAAGCAGGGCCATGGCAGCGTGCTGGAGCACGCCAACTACTCGATCCTGCTCGAGGGCGTGAGCCGCTCGCTGACGCACGAGCTGGTGCGCCATCGCGCCGGTTTTGCATACTCACAGCTGTCGCAGCGCTATGTGGACGAGTCGCACGCGGCATTTGTCGTGCCACCGGCCGTTATCGGCGACGAAAAGCTCGAAGCGATGTGGAAAACACAGGTCGAGAGCGCGCAATCGACGTATGTCGCACTCGTCGAACAGTTGATGGAGCGCTACGGGTGGGTTGCCGACCGCGTGCATCGCCGCAAGATGGCGCGTGAAGCGGCACGCGCCGTGCTGCCGAACGCAACAGAAACAAAGGTCGTCGTCACCGGCAACGCGCGCGCATGGCGCACCATGCTCGAATTGCGCTCGAGTGAAGGCGCGGAGATGGAGATTCGCCGCCTCGCGCTCGCCGCACTGCGCTTGTTGCAGAAGGAAGCGATCGGATTCTTCTCCGACTTCGTGATCTACGTCGCTGATGATCGCAAAGAGGCGGCCAAGATCGAATACCACAAGGTCTGATCGACGAAAAAAAATCGTTGCGCAATTTTTCGCAACTTCATATCTTGATTCGTCTTCGCGCACGATCGCTCACATCGCAACGACGCGATTGAAAGAGCACCACCGGTGACCGGGACCGGATGACGCGAATTGGATTCGCTTACAACCTGAAGCCGGAAGTCTCGACCAGATTCGAGGGACGCTCAGTCGTCCCCAACTCCGGCGTCTCCACAAACAATCGGGCGAACTCTTCGGCAACAGCGGTTGCCGCAGAAGCTGCGTTGTCGCTTCAAGCCGACGACGCATTCGCCGAGTGGGACTCGCCAAATACGATCGACGCGGTCGAGCGCGCCCTCGCCGGCGTGGGCGACGTCGTTTGCCTCGAAGCGACCGCAGACTTCCCGCAAGCGCTCCGTGACGCCGAGCCCGACATCGTCTTCAACATGGCCGAGGGACTCACGGGGCAGAACCGCGAGTCGCACGTACCGGCTATCTGCGAGTTCTACGGCATTCCGTATTCGGGCAGCGATCCCTTCACGCTCTCGCTGTGCCTGCACAAGGCGCGCACCAAGCAGATGCTGCAGTTCTACGGCATCCCGACGGCGCGGTTCGCGCTGGTCGAGACGCTCGCCGAGACGAAGGCCGTCCGCCGCGGCAAGGTGCTCCGTTACCCGATCTTCGCGAAGCCGGTCCAGGAAGGTTCATCCAAGGGAATCACCGAGCGCAACTACGTTCGTGACGGCGACGAGCTGCTCGCGGTCGTTGCCCAGTTGCTGGAGCAGTACGAGCAGCCTGTGTTGCTTGAGGAGTTCCTGCCCGGGGCGGAGTTCACGTGTGGCGTGATCGGCAACGGGCCGAACGCGCGCGTGCTGCCGCTGGTTGGCATGAACTTCGACGCCCTGCCCGAGGGCGCCCTTCCTATATATGGATTCGAAGCCAAGTGGATCTGGGACACCCCGGACTCACCGCTTCAGATCTTCGAGTGCCCCGCCAAGGTGAAGGAGTCGCTGCGGGAGTCCATCGAACAGATCACGCTGCGAGCGTATCGCGCCCTGGGATGCCGCGATTGGGCGCGCATCGACGTACGGCTCGACGCGAAGGGCCTGCCGCACATTGTCGAGGTGAATCCGCTGCCCGGCATTCTGCCGAACCCGGATGACAACTCGTGCCTCCCGAAAGCGGCCGCTGCCGCCGGGATCTCGTACGACAAACTGATCCAGAGTTGCCTGTCCGCCGCCGCCGCCCGATGCGGCGTGCGCCTGGGTCGTCCACGCCGGGGGAAGCGTTGAGAGTTGCCGTTCTGTTCGACGGGGCGTCGGCGCTGTGCGCCAACCCCGACATGCTGATCCTCGAGACGGTGGAGTTCATCGAGAACGGGCTGGTCGAAGAGGGCAACACCGTGGTGCGGATTCCGGTGTTCGCGGACGGCAAGTTCATCGAGCGGCTGCGTCGCGGCAAATTCGACGTCGCGTACAACATGTGCGAGGGCATCGACGGCGTCGCGGAACTGGAGCCGCCGGTCATCGCCTGCCTCGAATTGCTCGGCATCCCGTTCACCGGCGCGTCGAGCTACACGACCTCGTTGTGCCTGCGCAAGCACGTCGTCAACGCGCTGCTCTCGTCGGTGGGCCTGCCGGTGCCGCCGTGGATCACGGTGAAGCGCGGTGGCCGTATTCGCAGCGTCGGCTATCCAGCGATCGTGAAGCCCGCCGCGGAGGACGCATCGATCGGCATCGAGCAACGCTCCGTCGTCCGCACTGCACGCGCGTTGCGGTCGCGTGTCGAAGCGATGCTCGAGACCTTCGGTGAAGTCATCATCCAGCGCTACATCGAAGGACGCGAGCTCAACATCGGCATCGTCGGTGACACCGTGCTGCCGATTTCCGAGATCGTCTTTGACGACATGCCCGACGGCATGTGGAAGATCGTGACGTACCGCTCCAAGTGGGAACGCGGGTGCGACGAAGACCTGGGCTCGGTGCCGAAGTGCCCAGCGGACCTCCCATCTCGCGTTGCCAACGAAGCGAAACGCGTCGCGCTCGAAGCATGGAAGGCAGTCGGCGGGGGTGGCTATGCGCGTGTGGACATGCGCATCGACAGCGACGGCAGGCCGTGGATCCTGGAAGTGAACGCCAATCCGGACATCGCGCCCGACGCCGGCCTTGCGGGCATGGCGCGGGTCGCAGGCGTCGAATATGGCGCGCTGATGCGCC
This sequence comes from Gemmatimonadota bacterium, assembly GCA_031401495.1. GTDB lineage: Bacteria > Gemmatimonadota > Gemmatimonadetes > Gemmatimonadales > Gemmatimonadaceae > DASPMP01. Next base: position 18,310 of record JANNRQ010000055.1, on the reverse strand, counting down.
AGATCTGCGAACTCGGCATCAAGCGCGGTCGCGAGTGGACGATGCAGCCCGATGGTTGGGCGATGGCGCAGAAGCTTTCAGGCATGCCGGCGCCAGTGGTTGCTGGCGTCGCACCCGAACTGGAACTGTTCGCCGGACGGCAGCGTTGAACGTTGCCGTTGGCGTTCGACTCGGGGCGTTGGGTCCGGAGCACCGCGACGCGCTCGAGTCGATCGTCCGCGCCACTGGCGTGTTCAGCAACGATGAGGTCGCGGTCGCGGTCGAGCTGTTCGACGCCATGGTCGCCGGCGACGCGGACTACGAATTCGTTGGCGGCTTCGACGCCGACGCGCTCGTGGGTTATGCCTGCTTCGGCGCGACGCCTTCCACGGACAACACGTACGACCTGTACTGGATCGCCGTCCATCCGGACGCGCAAGGCACGGGTGCCGGCGGCGTGCTGATGTCCGAGGTGGAGCACCGCCTGCGATCGCGCGGCGCGCGCCTCGTCGTCGTCGAGACATCGTCGCGCAACGATTATGCGCCGACGCGCGGGTTCTATGCCAAGCGCGGGTATGAACAATCCGCGCAGATCAATGACTTCTACGCACCCGGTGACCACCGGGTGATTCTCACCAAGAGCCTCTCCGCGTAGGCATCACGCCGAAAGCAGAGAGCCAAGACATCTATGAGTGACTGGCAGAAGACGCTGCACCAGAGCATCGACTCGCTCCCGAAACTGCACGCGTATGTGGCCAATCGATTCGGCGCCGACGTCGCGGACCGGGAAATTGATGTCAACGCGCTCCAGCCTGCGTTCGACAACTTCCAAATGCGCATCACGCCAGCGGCGCTCGATCTGATCAAAGAGCCGGGCGACGCGATATGGAACCAGTACGTCCCGACGATGGACGAGCTGGAAATCCGGGACGGCGTGATTGACTCGCTCGACGAAGACGGCGACTCACCGGTGCCGAACATCACGCACCGGTACCCGGACCGCGCACTGTTCCTGGTGAGCCCGGTGTGCGCGTCGTACTGCCGCTTCTGCACGCGCCGCCGCAAGGTTGGCGACGCCGAGAAGATTCCGCTCAACCAGTATGATTCGGCGTTCGCGTATCTCGCGCAGCACACGGAGATCCGCGACGTGATCCTGTCGGGCGGCGACCCGATGATGCTCTCGGACCGCAGGCTGGAGTACATCTTCCAGAAGCTGCGCGAGATCCCGCACATCGAGATCATCAGGATCGGCAGCCGCATCACCTCGCACTTGCCGGAGCGCATCACGCCGGAGTTCTGCGAGATGGTGAAGAAGTACCACCCGGTGTACATGAACACGCACTTCGATCACCCCAGCGAGCTGACGCCCGCAGCGGTGGCCGCGCTTGGCCGTCTGGCGGACGCGGGAGTGCCGCTCGGATGCCAAACGGTGCTGTTGCGCGGCGTGAATGACGACCCGATCATCATGAAGGAGCTGATGCAGAGGCTCATGAAGGCTCGCGTTCGCCCGTACTACATCTACATGGCAGACCAGGTGGCGGGCGGCGAGCACTTCCGTACCACGGTGCAGAAAGGGCTGGAGATCATTCAGGCGCTGCGCGGCTACACGTCCGGCCTGGCCGTGCCGCACTTCGTGATCGACGCGCCCGGCGGTGGCGGCAAGGTGCCGCTCCTGCCCGAATACGTGGAGCAGATCACGGACGACGAGGTCGTGTTCCGGAACTACGAAGGCAAGCGCTTCGTCTACAAACAGCCGCTCAAGGCCGCCAACGACGGATGCGAGCCGGACGACGTGGTGCCGATCCGCGTCGCCAAGCGCACAGACGCGAAAAAGCCGGTCCGCGCCAAGCGGCGCAAGACCGGCTCCTAGCCTCAGCGCTTCAGCGTTACGACGATGGCGCCGGCCCCATTGCCGGTGCCAAAGCGCGTGGTCGCTTCGCCCGCACTCAAGTAGCGGATTTCCCTAATCATCCCCGTGTTGTATTGCGACAACACGTCGATGCCCCCCGCCCTGGTGCCGTCAACATAGACCAACGCTGTCAGTTGACGCGTGCTTACAACTTTCGGCAAGAGCCATGCGGAACGAGTGAAACGAACCGCGCTGTACGCGTCTGTCGCCCTGGACTCGACGATCTCCTCTTCCGTGAGCACATTGCGATCGCGCCGCGGGGCAATGTTCTCGTACTCTGGACGCGGACCAGACGGCGCGCACGCCGAGAGTGCGAGCGTCGCGCCAACCAAGGCCGATCGAATGAATCTCATGCGCCGACGAGCTCCTCTTCCCGTTGCTTGCTGTGCTCCGCAATGATCTTCTGCGCCACCTCGTATGGCGCCTCTTCGTACCCCTTGAACCTATGCAAGAAAGTAGCGCGGCCGTGCGTCGTGGACTGCAACGTGGACGCGTACAGGTGCAGCTCCGCCTGCGGGACGACGGCGCGGATCCTCGTATGGCCCGTCGCCGTGCCGTCTTCCTCCTCAACCGCCTCGGTGCCGAGGATGTGGCCGCGACGGCCTGAGAGGTCACCGAGCACGTCACCCATGAAGTGGTCCGGGACGCGCACTTCGATTTCATCCAGCGGCTCGAGCAGCACCGGTTTGCACTTGGGTGCCACGGTCTTGAACGCCAAGATTCCGGCCATCTTGAACGACATTTCGTTCGAGTCGACAGTATGGTACGAGCCGTCGTACACCTCGACCCTGAAGTCGACCAGCGGGAAGCCGGCCAGGATGCCGCGCGCCGACGCTTCCTGGATTCCGCGATCCACAGCGGGGATAAATTGGCGCGGAATCGCGCCACCGACGATCTGGTCGTCGAACAGGTAGCCCTTGCCGCGTGGTTGCGGCGCAAACCGCACCCAGCAGTCGCCGAACTGGCCGCGTCCGCCGCTCTGTTTCTTGTGACGGCCCTGACCGTCGCCCCTTCCCTTCAACGTCTCGCGATACGCGATACGCGGACGCGTGAGTTCCGCGGTGACGCTGAACTTGCGGCGCAGCTTCGTCATGGTGACGTCGAGATGCCGTTCACCCATGCCTGACACGATCGTCTCGTGCGTTTCCGGGTTGTAGTGCATTTCGAACGTCGGGTCTTCGTCGTGCAGCTTGTGCAGGCCCGCCTGCAGCTTCTCCTCGTCGGCGCGATTGGTTGCGTGGACTGCGAGCTGGACCAGACCTTCCGGAAACGCGATCTGTGGCATGCGCACCGGATGTTCTTTGGTCGAGAGGGTGTCGTTGGTGTGCGTGTTTCTGAGTTTGGCGACACAACCGATGTCGCCGGCGTGCAGCAACGGCACCTCGATTCGGTCCCGTCCCTGCGACACGGACAGGTGGTTGAGCTTCTCAGCGCCGCTGCGCGTGGCGTTGTAGACCTCGGCGCCACTGGCCAGTTTACCCGAGAAGATCCGGAAGTAGCTCACCTCGCCGACATGCGGTTCGGAGATCGTCTTGAAGACCTGGGCGGCGAACGGCGCGTCGTCCTTGGCGTGGACCTGCACGGTGTGGTCGCCCTCGGCGCCCTTGAGCGCGTGCAACTCTTCCATGTCGTGCGCGTCGGGCATCAGCTCGACAATCGTCGTCAGCACGGCTTGCACGCCCATGTTCATTTCGCTGGAGACGCAGAAGAGCGGGAACAGCTCCATCCGCTTCATCGCTTCTTTGAGCGCGCGGATCGCGTCCTCCCGGGGGATCTCGCCGCCTTCGAGATATCGCTCGAGAAGCGAGTCGTCCGTCGCGGCGATGGTCTCGATCAGCTCCTGATAGTACTTGTCGAACAGCGCCTTGTTCTCAGCGGGAATATCTGACTCGGTGTAATCGCCCGACTTGGTGCCCTTCTTGTAGATATGGGCTTTCTTGGTGAACAGGTTGATGACCCCGTGGAAGTCCGGGCCCTCGCCGGCGGGAATCTCAACCGGAATGACCTTTGATGAAAGTTTCTCCTTGATTTGGGCAAACACCTTGTCGAAGTGCGCGTGCTCCTTGTCCATCATGCTGACGGCCACGAGCACGGGGTCTTTTCGGCGCACCGCTTCGCGGAACATCCGCTCGGTGCCGACTTCGACCCCGGCGTGCGCATTCACCACGCAAAGCGCGCCGTCCGCGGCCGCCAGACCTGCGATCGCGTCGCCCTGAAAATCCAGAAATCCCGGCGTGTCGATCAGGTTGATCTTGGCGTCCATCCACTCGGCGTATGCGCAGCCAAGATTGATGGAGTATCCGCGGTCGATTTCCTCGGCGGAGTAGTCGGTGAGGGCCGTGCCGTCCTTCACCGCTCCGTGCCGCTTCGATGCTCCAGACACGAAGGCGAGCGCATCGACCAGTGAGGTCTTGCCGCTCGCCCCATGTCCCACAACCGCGATGTTGCGAATCTCGGTGCCGCGATACTCGCGCATGTTGCCCTGCTCCGTTGTGAGACTCAGGTGAGCCTGCCGATGCGCGGGGCCGCCTCCAGCCAGGCGCGCAGGATGTGCTCTCCAACATCGCCGACCTCGCCGACCGGCGATTCTACCACAAGGGCGCGGCCCGACTGGCGCCCGTCACTGATGCAGGTGAGGACGATCGTGATGCCGCCTTCCTCGGTGAGAGATGCGGCGCTCCACAGGCGACCGGCGGTGTCGGCGAAGACACGATCGCCCCCGGAGGGGCGGCTGTCTGGGTTGCGGATTGACGATCTCGGCATCGAGGAGGGGAGTGCTCGCTCAAAGCGTGTCCCTCTGGCGGCAACGCGTCAAGAGGGGCGCAGCCCTACACGTTGTCGGGCTTTCAGTCCCCTTCTGTATCGAGCGCGAACCCGTCCGCTTCGCGCCAGGAATCCAAGGCGGACTCCAGCGGGCGAAGCTCCGGCGCCGTGATACCGGCGATCGGGCCAAGGGTCACGTTGATTGCGCGGCGCGCACCTTCCGGCCAGTCGGGCATGGAAAGGCCGGCTACCAGGCGCCGGATGATCTGGCCGCACTCCGTGAGGAGGGTGCCCGCGGTCGCGTGCAGGATGTCGAGCGGCACTTCGAGGCTCCGCGTCACCAGCTCCCCGGTAGTCGCGTCACGCCAGGCGGTATCACCAACGCCGCCGCGTTCAGGCCAAACGCCCAGATGATGAACCGCTGGTGGGAGTGTGGCGCCCGCAGCGGCAAGTCCAACACTACTGCGATGAATCTCGACCGCCGCCGCGAGCGCCAAAGCTATGGACGCCGCGGTCGGCTCACCGTAGATGGTCACAATGTCCCGGGACGGGCGCTCGACATCCAGAGGCTGTGGCACGGAATTCACGTGCGCCAGCACCGGCGAGTGCTCGGGATTCTCCTCAAGCATGACCAGAATCTCCATGCTGTCCCCTTGGTTCATGTGAGCAAATACTCCACGTCTGAGCTGTTCGACACCGCGAAACGCCCTTCGTTCCACTCGGGACCTACAAGGGCATTTCGCGTGCCGCGCCCTGTTCCAAGGTTTCATCCCGCAGGCGCGTGCGCCAAATCACAAGTGATGTGTTCGGCGAGTGTCCTTCTGGTACAACCTGTGTCAGCGCGGATTCGTCACGCGCCGCGGGTCACGCCTTATTTTCAGCCAGCGCCAGAATGTGGCGATAGCGGCGCGTCAGCTCGGCGAAGCCGAGCGCGCTGGCCTGCCCGGAGTACCGCTCGATGGCGACCTTGACCTGTTCCGGAAAGTGCGGCAGGAGCACGTCAGCCGTGGCGCCTATGAGCCAAGCAGCGCAGTAGACGTCGTAGTTCGCCGCGTTTTCCCGTGCGGTCTCGAACATCGCCAGCGCTTCGGCAAACCGGCCCTGCGTAGCGGCCAACCGGATCCGCAGTGCATCAACCAGTTCGCGCCCGTGCGACCAGCCTTCGCGAACGTTGGCGCGACGCTCCACGTCGGCGGTGAGCACCGCCGCGGCGTCGATCTTGCCGAGCGCGAGCAGGCAGAGTCCTTCGCCTGCGATTGCGCCGATTTCCATGTCCACTTGGCCCACGCGCTGGGCCAACGACGCCGTTGCTTCGTACATCTCCGCGCCGGAACTGTAGTCGCCGCGCTCACGCTCGAGGCCCGCCATGCTGAACAGCGAGAACAGCTGGAGTTCCGAGTTCTTCACCGTGGCGAAGAGCGCCAGTGACTCCGCGAACAGCTCCTTGGCACGGTCGTAGTCGCCCAGCTTCTGGGTAACGACGCCGAGATTGAGAGCAGCCGTTCCGGACAGGTCAGACATGCCGGCGGCGCGTGCCAACGTCATCGCCATCTGGAGCGACTCGCGGCCATAGTCCGGGCGCATCTCGATCTGGGCGGTGATGCCCAGGTTGTTGTGGCAGCGCGCCTGTCCGCGCACGTCGCCGAGGCGCTGGAATAGAACCAGCGCCCGCTCGATGTATTCCCTGGCGCGCTGCGGCGTCTCGTGCTGGACGGTGATGGCCAGACGGTTGAGTGAACCGGCGATGAGCGCCGGATCGCCAGAACGTTCTGCCATCTCCACGCACTCTGTCGCCAGGCGAACTGCTTCCTTGGGTTCACCGACGCGACTGTACATCTGCGAGAGCATGGTGAGGATCTCGACGCGCTCTCGGTCGTTGCCGAGTTCGGACGCTTCCTTGTCCAGAGCGCGCAGGGCCTCGAGCGTGACGAGTGCGGGCTGGCCCAGTTCCTTGCGCGCGCGCTCGCGCATTCGGCGCAGCGTCAGGGCCCGATGGCGGTCACCCTGCCCCGAAAACCACTCGATGGCGAGTTCGCAGAGTTCCTCGGCTTCGTCGAAGCGACCGAGTGTCTCGGCGGCGAGCGCCATGCGGACGCGCACTTCGGCGAGCTCGGCCGGCGACGTTGCATTGCGCGCCGCAAGCTGAAGAAACTCGCCCACGGTCTCGTGCGCATAGACACGCTCTGCAAGCTCGGCGGACCGCAGCGCAAACTTGTACGCCGCCGGCGCCTGCCCGGCGAGGTCGTAGTGGCGCGCTGTTTCCGCTACGCTGAGCGGTCGGTCTTCGAGCGCGCGCGCAATGCGCGCATTGACGTTCTGGGATTCGCCCGGCCGGATGACCGAAACGATGGATTCGGCGATGGCTGCGTGCGAGAACGCCTGGGTGGCGCCGCCGCGCTCGTGATACGGCTGGAGGAAGCCGGCCAGCACCGCTTCCTGAAGTGATGCCTTCACCTCCACAGCCGGACGGTTCTCCGCCTGGATGACGACCTCGACTTCGAACTGGCGTCCTGTGACGGCGGCGGTCGAGAGCACGGAACGCGTCGGCGGCGCGAGGCGGTCGAGCCGACGCTGGATGATGGCGTCGAGGCCGACTGGCAGGCGCAATTCGGACACCTGCGTCCACTCCCACTTGTCCGCGTGGTGGCGGAGGTTGCCCTCGTCCAGCATACACCGTACCAGCTGCGTGATGAAGAGCGCGTTGCCCTCTGTCTGACGGTAGAGATAGGCGAGCAAATCGCGACCGATCTCCTGCTTGTGCATCGCGGCCTCGAGCCAGCGCTTCACCTCGTCGCGCGTGAGCCGGTTGAGCTTGACTTCGTGATATCCGTCGATGCGGCCCAGCGCTTCGCGCCGCCGCGAGATGTCGGCCTGGCTCGGATCATCGCGAACCGTGAGACAGATCATGATCCGCTCGCGCGCCAACTGCGTCAGGAGGTGATCGAGCACATCCCACGATGCGGCGTCGGCCCACTGCATCTCGTCGAGCGTGATGATGAGGGGGCGGGCGCGGGCGGCCAGCCGGACGTATTCGGAAATCTCCTCGAGGAGGCGGAACTTGCTGCCGGCCGGCTGTTCATCGTTGCCGGGGATGGCCGCGTCGAGATTGTTGAGCTCGCGCCACGTCTTGGTGGGCGCGTCGGGCAGGCGCCGGAGATTCGTGAGAACCTGTGTCCACACCGCGTACGGGGCGCGCAGGCCACCGCTGAAGGCGCGTGCCGTGATGAGCGAGCCACCACGCAGGCGGACTTCCGGCTCCAGTTGGCGAAGGAGCGCCATGCGCCCCGATCCGACTCCGCCGATGACTGCGGCAGCGCGCGGCAAGCCCGTGACCGCGTCGTCGAGCCAGCGCCGCAGCGACGCGAGTTCGTTGGCCCGTCCGACAAAGCGGCCAAGCTCCAGCGGACGCGAAGGACGGTCACCGGGGTTGTGTCCAGCGATGGCGGAGCCGTCGCCGCCTTCCGCTTGTACGACCGTCATGGCGGTGCGCGCAGCGCCCGTGAGCTGGGCAATCTCCCGGCCGTGGAACGGCGCGGTTGCGACGCCCATCGACGCGGTGATGCCCGTCCTCGAACCGTGTCCGTTGGCCGCGAAGGCATGATTGCGAATTGCGGAGCACAGCCGCACGGCGACGTGGTTGCCCTGATCGCGCGCCGCGCCCGGAAGGAGAATCAGCATTTCTTCGTCGGACGGAACGCCGACGAGGTCACTGCCGCGCAGGTTGCGACGGATCAGCTCAAGGATCTGTTGAAGGATGGCCGCCGCCTGACCATTGAGCGCCTTGCCGTTCGCGGTCTTGTCGACTTTGACAGCGAGGACGGACGTGGCCTGCTCTCCCGCAACTGCAGCAGCAATTGCCGGAGCTGCCGCGGCAACGAAGTCGTTGGCCGTAGGCAACAAGAGAGCTTGGGTCGCTCTGTTGGGTCGCTCCACGTCTAGACGGTCCTGCGAGAGGGGGCGCTGAAACCTGGCCTGATAACCTTCTAGTCCTTTCGCGTAGAAGGAGATGCGAGGCCCTGCAAGCTAACAGGCCACTACTATATGGTTGTGTGATCTCAAGCATCGACCGGATGACCCAAACGTGTTAAGCGGCTGTATCGTGTGGCGGGCCATAGGGTTGGCGACGTGTCTCGTCGGGTTCGTTGCCCCGAAAGCCGCGTCCCAGCGCCCGCTTACCCCCCGGGTCCCGATTCTGGAATACCACCTGGTGCGCGAAAAGGCCGGAGGCCAGTTCCAGGTGGCGCGCGACGAGTTTCGTGCAGATCTCGCGCTGTTGTACGAGCGTGGTTATCGCCCGATCACAGTGGCGCAATTGGTGGCCAACGACTTGAGCGACGTTCCGGTTGGAATGTCACCGGTGGTGTTCACCTTTGACGACGCATCGCCTGAGCAGTTCGCGTACGTCGAGCGCGACGGGCAGCTGCAGATCGACAGCAATTCAGTAGTCGGCATGTGGCTGGCATTTCAACAAACGCGTCCGGACTGGAAATCGCGCGCGACGTTCTGCGTGTTGTCCGGAGCCGAGTCGGGCCACTCGTTTTTCGGTGATGGCACGGGTCAGATGAGCCAGAAGAAGGAATGGCGATTCCCGAAATTGCGTTGGCTAGTGGACAACGGATTCGAACTCTGCAATCACACGGTGTGGCATGCCACCCTGAGCAAGTTCGGCGACGCGGTAGTGCAGGAACAAATCTCGCGCGCGCAAATGGCGATCGACAGCGCGGTGTCCGGGTACCGTGTACGCACGTTCGCGCTACCGCTTGGCGAGTGGCCCATCAACCGGAACCTGGCGTGGCGCGGATCCTGGACGAGCCCGCGAACTGGCAAGAGCGTGAGCTACGATCACGAGACGGTGCTGGAAGTCTCCGGTGGGCCTGTGCGAAACCCGGCCGATCCTGCGTTTGACCCGCGTCGGCTGACGCGATTCATCGTGTCGAGCGGGACGCTGCGGCCGTTGTTGGACCGGCTGGACGCTACTGGCGCCCGCTTTCGTCGTCCGTGAAAATCGGCATTCTTACGAAGTTGTAATGAATTGTGTGTGGCGAGTCACGTTCGCCGAGAAGAATGTCAGAAATCGCATCAACGGATGTCATGATTCGCCACTTGTCTCCCGGCGAAAGCGGACGATTATGCGCGTTGGCGTTCACGAGCATCGGGCTCGTGCGTCCGGAGGGAGAGAAATGCTCGACGCGAACAGGCTGCGACACATGCCGTTTTTCGAGGAGATCGCGGCGCTGGAGGAGAACGGTGACGCGTGGAAATCGGCGACCGCCGGGTTGGTGACACTCCGGCTGGTGGACTCATGGCTGGAGTCCGGTGTCGGCAATGCCGGTGACGATGAGTGGAATTTCCGGAGTGTCTGCGCCGCGGTCGACAACGTCAGCGAGCGCTCGCCGATGCGGTCGTTGCTGACAAGCGTGCTGATGGCCATGCGCGAAGGCAAGCCAGGTGTCCGTGCGGTTGTGCCGTCGTTGATGGCTTATGCCAAGGCGCTTGAGTGGGACGCGAAGTGGGAACTGGCGATGGACGTCTATGAGACGCTGCTCGCTCATCTGCACCCGATAGAGGACAGCGAAGCGTGCGTTGCCGCCAACATTCGCTTGGGCGTCGCATACCGCTCAATCAGCAAGTTCGAGGAATCGATCGCGGCGTACGGGCGCGCCTTCGAAGTGGGCAACGCGAGTGGCGATCTTGTCGGCGTCCTCAAGGCGCGGATCGGCGAAGCTGAAGTCGCGATGCACCGCGGCAACTTGCCGGAGGCTGCGACGCGCTTTGACGAGCTCATCAACTCCGCTGCCACCGCCGGTCTTCGGGACATCAGGGCGCGAGCCCTGATGGGGCGCGCCGGCGTGGCGACGCTTTCACAGCAGTACGAATTGGCGATTCGCCTTGGCTACCAAGCATTGGAGCATCAGGAGAACCCGATCGAAAAGGATCGCGTGCTGAGCAACATCGCGGTCGCCTTCCATCATTTGGGCGTATTCAGCGCCGCGCGGGATGCCTACCTCGTGCTGTCAGTGACAGCCCGTGAGCAGTACCTACGCTGGACGGCAGCACTCAACTTGCTCGACTTGGCGGCTGAAACAGGGTCTCAGGTGCTGTTTGAGCAATACAGCCGGCAGTTGGCTGCCGCGAAACTGCCCCCGCAGCTCGAGGCGGCCTACGAGCTGACGCTGGGAACAGGCTTGAAGCGATTCGGGCAGATCGAGATCGCACGGCGGCATCTCGTTCACGCCGTGGAGCTGTCTCGTGTGCATAGCCTCAACCAGTACCTGCATGAGGCAGAGAAGGCGCTCTCGGGCCTGAACGCACCAGCACCACTCCATCGGTCACCGACGGCAATGCCGACAGGTGTCGAGGAAGTGGCGCTGGCAATTCGGGAACTTCGCGAGCTAAGCGGCATCGCTTAGCTCGAATTGAGTCAGTGGATCAGTTGCAGGAAGCGATTCCGGTGGACACCACGACGGTAATGCCATCGCAGGTGATCGTATCGTCACGCCGCGGCCCGGTGGGCTGCGAACAGGCTGAAATAACAACGGAGGTAACAACCAGGGCGAGATAGCCAAGCGCGCGACGTGACATTGCCGGGGCTCCAGAATGAGCGGGAATTCCTACGAGGAAACGCACCGCAAAACTGGGGTCGCCGGACGGACCGTAAACTCGCATTTTGTGACAGCATTATGCGCTTTTATGACACCCGATCCGGCCTCTTGTGGACGTCGTCGCGTACCTGCCTCGCCCGCTCCAACAGCACCTGACAATTGTCCTGGGGTCGCAACACTCTCTCGTAGCCGCCGGAGGCTGGGAGTCACTGCGAACCACTGTCCTGCAACAGGTCACCGACGTTCTCGTCGTTGACCCGACGACGGACAGCAGCGCTCCCCGCATCGACGAAATCGCCGAGATCCATCGGCAGTTTCCGTCCCTGCCGATCGTGGTCTATACGACCCTGACCGGCGGTTCTATGCGGGCGATCCTCGAACTCGGCAAACTCGGCGTCGAACATGTCGTGCTGAGCCGGTTCGACGACGAAAAACGCCGCTTTCTGGAGCTGCTGGAGCGGGTACCGGGCCAGATGCTGAGCGACAAGATGCTGGCGTTGCTAAGCCCCGAGCTTGGACGTCTATCGGTGACCCTGATTCGGGCGGTCGAATTGCTCTTCAGGTCACCGACCCGCTTCAAGAACTCTCAGGACCTGGCATCGGCCGCTGGAACGCAGTTGCGGACGCTGTACCGGCAGCTGGAGAGCGCGGGATTCCACTCACCGCGACTGTTTGTGGCAGCGGCAAGGTTGTTAAGGGCGTACTCGTTGATGCGGGACCCGGGGCGGCATATCAAAGACGTGGCAGCAAAGGTCGGTTATCACTCGCAATACCAGTTGACGCAGCACATGAGGGCGCTCACGGGCCACACGCCGCGTGTCGCCAGAGCGAAGGTGGAGCCGGACGAGTTCGTGGCGTTGCTCGCACATGGCGTGCGACAGCCACCGCAGCGAAGAAGGACTTAGGAGCATCGACGCTCCTGAGCTACGATGGGAGCGACGTATGGCTGTACCATTGCCGCACATCTTGCTACTCGACGACGAGCCTGCCATCTGCAAGGCGCTGTCGCTCGCGCTCACGCGTGCCGGCTATCGGGTGTCGGCATCCACGTCCGGTGATCACGGACTCGAGATCATCAAGAGCGAGCGCGTGGACTTGCTCATCATCGACCTCCGCGTACCCGACATGCGAGGCGACACGTTCTTCGAGTTGGCGGCGGCGATTCAACCGCACCTCCGTACGCGCTCGCTCTTCACGACTGGCGACATTACCGAGCGTGCTCAAGAGCTCATTGAAGCATGCAACTGCCCCATGCTCCGCAAGCCGTTCGACCTCAAAGAGCTGATTGACTGGGTGCGACGGATGCAGAGCAAGGCGGCTGACGCCGGGGCTTAACTGTTCTCGGCGGCGGCTTCACCGCAGCTGACCGTTCTCGGCTTCAACTGTTCTCGGCGGGCCGCTACGCTGCCCGATTCACGTGGTCTCGAGCTAGAGCTTCCAGCCTTTGAGCGTTTCCAGGGTCTGCTCCAAGGCTCTCCGCTGCGTCGGAGTTGAGGCCTCGGCCCACAGTCCCTCGTACGTTTTGACTGCCAAGTCGAGCGCCAGCGGATCATGCTCGGCGCCGGCGAGACCAGCGGCGTTGTCGGCTAGGGCAGCGCGAGCGAGTTGGTCCTCGGGGAACTGCTTGCTCACGGTGGTCCACCGCTCCACGCGCTTTCGGATGTCGCCTTCCGCCAGCGCCCACAAATGCCAGGCGCCGCGGTTCCTAGGATCCGACTTCTTCGCGCGTTCAGCCAGCTCGCCAACCACATCCGGTCCCCGGCCCGTGAGCCAGTAGACATTTGCCAGTGCAACCAACGCTTTCGCGTCGTTGGGCCGCTGCGAGGTGACGTGTTCGTAGACGGGAATCATCACTTCGTGCCGGTCCGTGAATGGCCCCGCCGCTGCAACGAGCTCGTCCGGATCGGCGGTCTTGGCCAGGCTGCGGACGGAGTCCATGAATGCGCCAAGGTTGTCGTCATTGTCGTAGCGGCTGACGGCTGCGGTGAGGCTTTCGAGGAGAGATGGCACGCTGGAAAGCTATGTGGCTAGCGGGTTTGGGTGGGGGTGTCCTGTTACCAGAAACCGGTCCCTAGTCACCGAAGTTTGGGGTTGCGCTCCAGAGGAGAGGTCGCGATACTCTTCTCGTCCGCCGGCACGACCAGCTGTACGTCCTTCCGGCCGAACACGCGGACGCCTCCCCGCCCCTCGCAGCCGAGTGGATTTGAGGCAGGCAAGCCGCGAAGCAGTACCGCCTGAACAAGGCAACCGCGTCCGAAGTTCGTGAGTAATCCGTTCTGCGGGCACGTCCGAAACAAGAAATAGGCGGCAGGAACCCGTCGCGAGCGTTCGCCCTGTGCGAGCGTCGCAGCATTCAGCATCCACAAGTTCACAACCCTGCAACACCCAAGCGCCGCAGCTGGCCGGGATGGCCACGCACCGCGGAGCATTGCCACACATGGAAACGTCCGACGACAACCCGTATCGCGAACCCGAAGCATCACCCCCACCCGCAGCTGACCAGTCATCGCGCGAGGAGGCAGGCCCATCCGACGCAGGTGATCGCGGAGGGTCCGACGGCGAGGGAATGACCGCCGGCCAAACCAACCGCGATGGGCAACAGCGCGGCAGTGGTGGCGGTCGCGATCGTTCCGAAAGAAATGGGCGGCGGCAACGTCGCCATCGTGGACGCGGCCGACGTGGAGGTGGTGGCGGCGGTGGCGGCGGTGGCGGCGGTGGCGGCGGTGGTGGCGGTGGTGGTGGTGGTGGCGGCGATCGGCAAGGCGGTGGCAATGGCGGCAGCAATGGCGGCAGCTCAGCGACAATGGATGCCGGCCCGCAGACGCCGCTGGTGCTCACACCGGTGGGCGACACGCAAGGCTGGTTCGACCCGTCGCGCGACGGCGGATTCATTCGCCGTGCGCAGTTCAGTTACCTCGCAGAGCAAGGCGATGCCTGGGTGACCCCGGCCGTCGTGCGCCAGTGGAACATCAAAAAGGGTGACCGCGTGCAGGCGCTGGTTGGAAAGGACCCGCGCAACCGCGTGGCGGTCATGGAGGTCCAGACGATCAACGGCGCGGATCCCGCCCTCTCGCTCAAGCGGCCGGACTTCCAGACGCTCACGGCGACCTACCCGGAGCGAAAGCTGTTCCTCGAGACCGGAAAACCGGCCAAGAGCGGACATGAAATCACGCGGCGCGCCATCGACCTCGTCGCGCCGATTGGGTACGGACAACGCGCGCTGATCGTGGCGCCGGCCCGCGCCGGAAAGACGACCCTCCTCCACGCGATCACGGAAGGCATCGTGATCAACCACCCGAGCGCCGTCCTCCTGATCCTGCTGGTGGACGAGCGGCCGGAAGAAATGAGCGAGGCAATTTCGTGGGGCGTGGGTGAAGTCATCGCATCGACGTTTGACCAGCCCGCGCAGCGCCACGTGGAAGTAGTCGAGATGGTGATGGAGCACGCGCGTCGTCTCGTCGAGATGAACAAGGACGTGATCATCGTGCTGGATTCGCTCACGCGCATGGCGCGGGCGCACAACACGGCGGAACGCGGCACGGGACGCACGATGTCCGGCGGACTCGACACATCGGCGATGGCGAAACCGAAGGCGTTTTTCGGCAGCGCGCGCGCTATTCCGGAGTCGCTGGGTGGCGGTTCGCTGACGATCATCTCCACGGCGCTGGTCGAGACCGGCTCGCGCATGGACGACGTGATCTTCGAGGAGTTCAAGGGCACCGGCAACAGCGAGATCAAGCTGGACCGCTCACTGGCCGACAAACGCATCTATCCCGCGATCGACATCGCTACGTCAGGCACGCGGCGCGAAGAGAAGCTCTTCAAGGCCGAGCAGGTGGAAGCGGTGCACGCGCTGCGTCGAGGGTTGGCGCAGATGCCGCCGCAGTCGGGAATGGAGTGGCTGATCAAAAGAATCACTGCGACGTCGTCCAACGACGTACTCCTCGCGGGGTTGATAGCAACGAAGGAATGAGGGCGGCGGGTCTCCTTCAGCCGTAGGCTGGGAGAGCTGTAGGTACTGGGCGGGTACCTCGGCAACTGACCCGTGACTGCTGGGTACCTCGGTCAGTACCGAGGTACCCGCTGGGAACCTACCGCTCTCCCAGCCTACGGCTGCTGTTGTTGAGAACCCAGTTCCTCGTAAAGCGTTGCGATCGCGCGCAAGCCTCGGGTGAAATTCTCGACGCTGATCCACTCATCAGGGGCGTGAGCGTTTTCGCCGGGCAAGCCGAACCCCACCAGCAGCACGGGTGCCTTCAATATCCTGGCGAAGTCTCCCACAACCGGAATGGAGCCGCCCTCGCCGACGACTACGGGTGGTTTGCCGAATGCCGCAGTGAGCGCGCGACGCGCGGCATCGTACAGCGGACCGTCGAGTTCGGCGCGCCACGGCGCGCCACCGTGGAGCGTCGTCACTGTGATCGAAACGCCCTTGGGCGCGACGCGCTTGAGGTGCGCGCGGAGCTGCTTGTCCACCTGCGCGGGGTGTTGATCGGGCACCAGCCGGAAGCTGACCTTGGCCATCGCCTTCGAGGGCAGGACCGTCTTGGCGCCTTCGCCGGTGTAGCCAGACAGCTGCCCGTTTACCTCGCAAGTCGGCCGCATCCAGATGCGCTCAAGCGTGCCAAAACCTGTTTCGCCATCGAGCGCGGACGCGCCGGTCTCGTGCCGGAAGTTCTTGTCGCTGAAGGGCAGCTTCCTGATCGCGTCGCGCGATTGTTTGCTCCACGGGCGGACTTTGTCGTAGAAGCCCTTGATCGCGATACGACCCTTGGCGTCGTGCATCGTGGCGAGAATGCGCGCAAGCGCCATCGCGGGATTCACCACCGCCCCGCCGTAGCTTCCGGAGTGCAGATCCACTGACGGCCCGGTGACGTCAATCTGGAAGTACGCGATGCCACGCAGCGACGAGAGGATCGACGGCTGGCCGGGTGCGAACATCGACGAGTCGCTGATGATCACAGAATCGCACGCGAGGTGCTTCGCGTTCTTCTCGATGAACATGGCCAGGTTGTCGCTCCCGACTTCTTCCTCACCCTCGGCGAGAATAATCAGGTTCACCGGCAGCTTTCCGCGCGTCTTGAGCAGCGACTCGGCTGCCTTCACATGGATGTAGAGCTGACCTTTGTCGTCCACCGAGCCGCGGGCGTACAACTTACCGTCGCGCACCGTCGGCTCGAACGGCGGTGAGGTCCACAGATCGAGGGGCTCGACCGGCTGCACGTCGTAGTGTCCGTAGACCAGCACAGTTGGGGCTGAGGGTCCGGCGCCACGCCATTCGCCGACGACGATCGGATGTCCTGGCGTCGCGTGCACCGCTGCCGTCATGCCGGCAGATCGGATCCGGTCCGCCAGCCAATCCGCGCACTTCCGCATGTCGGCGGCGTGCTCTGACCGTGCGCTGACGCTGGGAATCCGCAGGAAGTCGGCCAGTTCACCGCGTATGCGGCGCTCTTCCTTCGTGAACCAGCTGTCGAGGTCGACTGAAACGTGCGGCGCGGAAGTCTTCATGGGCGTGAACGTATTGGCGTGGGCGGCCATGTGCCACTTCCCAGTAGTACGTCTCGTCTGGGAAGATCGGCGGCGTTGTAGCGATGACCAGTCGAACCAATCCTGCAGCGATGACCACAGCCATCGCGCGTGATTTCACGCAGTGCTCTCCTTCGATCGGCGGCGACGTATGAACCACGTGCTGCCCCACAGGAGCCACGTCCAGATGAGCCACCACAAGCGTTCATCATTGGACAGTGTCGTGAACATGGTCCAGGGAACGGTGAAGACGCTCAGCGTCGTGAGTCCGATGCTGTTACGGGGGTCCGCAACCCGGCGCTCGACAACGCGTGTGGCCTGGTAGCCGCCTTCGCGGATGACCTGCTCGATCTTGAGTCCGACCGCGTCCGCGGTGGCCCCGCGCCATCCGACGATCATCATGAGCGTCCAACCCGGCGTCGCATAACCGAAACCATGGTTGTCGCTGCCGGCGGTGAGCGCGATGTTGCCGCCCTGGGCCATCGTCGCGATCTGGTCGCGGGTGGCGCGCAAGCGACCGGCGTCCTTCGGCGCGCCATTCACGATCTCCATCGCTCGAATGCCTGTGGTTCCGGGGCCCGTCGCGGGCGGCAGCGCGTCCAACCTCCGCGGATGATTCCAGATTACCACCGGTTCGCGACCCGGAATGAAGCCGGCGAGGCGCAGCCCCGCCGTATCCACATCACCGCGGTTGGCGGTGAGCAGGCCGCGATACACGCGCTCGACGTTGGGGATCGTGACGTGCTCACCAGACCACGTCGTTTCGATTCCCTGTAACAAAATCACTCCACTTCCGGCGGGGTCCGGATTGTTCACCATCCCCCGCTCAGCGCCAGCGACCGATGCATGGTCGGTGATGTACGCGACATCGTATCCAGCCTTGCGGTGCCATTCGCGAATCGCTTCGACGTCCTGGTGACCGTCGTGCGATTCGACCGAGTGCGAGTGAAAATCGATCTTCACCACCGAATCACTGTTGCTGCGCAACGCCGCCATCGGACGCGGCAGCAAGGCCATCGCGCAATACGTCAGAACGACCGAGCCGAGGAATGTCGCCGAGGCAACCGCGTGCGACTTGAGTCCAGCGCGGCGCTTGAACAGGCGCCAGAGCAGAAAGAGTGCGAGTGCCCCGACAAACATGGCGATGTGTTGGTTGGCCGACATCACCGTCATCGTATCCAGGACGTTCGATACGGGCGCAATGGCGACGTATCCGAGCGAGAGCTCCAGAAATGGGTCGATGACCGCCCCACGCGTGGCAGCGTCGAAAATGGGCGGCACCCTGACCCCCATACCCTCATCCAGCACCCCATACCCTGTCCATTGAGCGATGAACTTTCTCCGCCGCGTCCCAATCATTCCAGCACTGGTCTCCGTCGTCGTCATCCTAACGTCGGCCATGGCCGTGTCGCCCATTTTCGACGCTGCCACGCGTGGGGCGGTCATCGACCCATTTCTGGAGCTCTCGCTCGGATACGTCGCCATTGCGCCCGTATCGAACGTCCTGGATACGATGACGGTGATGTCG
>JANNRQ010000054.1:0-37481 GCA_031401495.1 Gemmatimonadota bacterium | reverse complement strand
CACTCAGCACGACGTGTATCGCGTCGCCGGTTGGCACAACATGTCCGCGGGTATCGACGCGGACGGCAAGATGACGGCGTACAAGGAGCACGTCATCTCCTTCGGCGACCAGCGTGCGAACCAGCAGGGGCAGATGCAGTGGGTCGAAACGCGCGGCGTCGGCATGGGCGGCCTGCTCTTCCCGTCACGTTTCGTCCCGAACTTCTCGGTTGGCATGTCGTACATCCCGAACGCGGGCATCCCCACGTGGTTCCTGCGCGCACCGGGCAGCAACGGCATCGCGTTCGCACATGAGTCGTTCCTGGACGAATGCGCCATCGCGGCCGGCAAGGATCCGCTGCAGTTCCGCCTGGACATGTTTGCGACCACGCCCATCGGCGATCAGGGCAACCCGAACAACCCGCCACTCAATCCCGAGCGCATGCGTGGCGTGCTCGAGCTGGTGCGCGACAAGTCAGGCTGGAACGATCGCGCCAAGCTGCCCAAGGGCACAGCAATGGGCGTGGCGTGCTACTTCAGCCACCGCGGACATTTCGCGGAAGTGATTCAGGTGACGGTGAGCAAGGCCGGCGTCGTGAAGGTGGACAAGGTGTGGGTGGCCGGTGACATCGGCAGCGAGATCATCAATCCGGTGAACGCCATTGCGCAGGTGCAGGGCTCGGTGATCGACGGCATGAGCGAGGCGATGGGCCAGGAGATCACGATCGACAAGGGCCGCGCGGTGCAGAGCAACTTCAACAACTTCCCGTTGCTGCGCATGAAGGATGCGCCGGTGATCGAAGTGCATTGGCGCAAGACGGAGTTCCCGCCGACGGGTCTCGGTGAGCCAGCACTGCCGCCGGTTCCGCCAGCGATGTGCAACGCCATCTTTGCGGCGACAGGCAAGCGGATTCGCACGCTGCCCATTTCAAAGCACGACTTGAAGTGGTCCTGAAGAACTAAGAACTAAGAACTAAGAACTAAGAACTAAGAACTAAGAACTAAGAACTAAAGAACTAAGAACTAAGAACTAAGAACTAAGAGAAAGGCCGGGAGAGATTTCGATCTCTTCCGGCCTTTCTTAATTCTTAATTCTTAGTTCTCAGTTCTTAGTTCTCAGTTCTCAGTTCTTCAGGGCAGCTTCAGTGCAATCAGCTTGGTATCACGGTTCTGTCCGGTGGCAAACACGATGTACTGCTTGCCCTGGTGCATGAACGTCATGGGCACCGCGGTCGTGACCGACGGAATCGCGACCTTGCCCACTTCCTTGCCCGTGGCCTTGTCGACCGCGAACAAGTTGGTGTTTGGCTGGTTGTCGCCAAAACGGCCGTTGCGGCCCGTACCGTAAATCATGAGCGTCTTGGTGGTAATGACTTGCGCCTGACCCGGACCTGCGCGAGGCGGCAATGTCACTCCCGCCCACAGCGCGCTCGACGGCTTGTACGGCCTGAGATAGCCACCATTCGGTGACCACCACTTCTTGTCGCCGCTGTTCATGTCGTATGCGGTAATACCGCCGAGTTCCCGCACCTTGAGGATCGACACCGTGTCGATCGATGCGAACGAGGCGCGGCCGCTGAAGCCGTCACCCCCGCCGCCACGGCGCGGCGGGACATACCCGGGCGGAGGCGGAACTGCCCCACCCTGGCGACAGACGTCGCCTGACGGGTGGGGCGTGATGTAGTCGAGCTCGGAGCACGGGTCTTTCTGAACCGTGATCGTGCTGAGGCCGCTCAGGGCTGCGACGTAGAGCATTCCCGTTTCCGGATCGAGCGACGCTCCACCGTCCACGTTCACGCCGCCACTTGCTCCAGGGGCGTACCACGAGCACGTCGGGCCGTTGACGGTCTTCGGGTCCTGCGCAGGAATGAAGTAGGGACCCATGCGGCAACGCTGCGCCAGCTTGAGCGCGGAATCCTTGATTGCCGGCGTGTAGTCAATAAGGTCAGATGCTTGGAGTCCCATGTGCGAATACGGAGCCGGCCTGCTGGGAATCGGCTGCGTTGGCCACGGCTTCTCGCCCGGAAGATTGCTTGCACCAACCGGCCGTTCGACAATCGGCCAAATCGGCTCGCCGGTGGCACGATCGAACGTGTAGATCCACCCTTGCTTGGACGTTTGCGCCACGACTTTGCGAACGCGGCCGCCGACTCGGATGTCCATGATGTTCGGCGCCATCGGGGTGTCGTAGTCCCAGATGTCGTGGTGCACGAGCTGGAAGTGCCATTTGCGCTGGCCTGTCTTCACGTCGAGCGCGACAATCGAGTTCGCGAACAGGTTGGCGCCTGGACGATGACCGCCGTACTCGTCGGCGAGCGGCATGCCCACGGGGATGTAGACGAGGCCGAGTTCCGGATCCGCGGAGTACTGGGCCCACGCATCCACTTTGCCGATGCCTGGAGTTCCCCACTTCGTGCCGCGCTCCCACGTGTCCGCGCCGTACTCGCCGGGCTCCGGCACAAGGTTGAAGCGCCACAGCTGCTTGCCCGTCTTGATGTCGAAGCCGCGGACGTAGCCGCGGTTGCCCGTCATGCGAATCGGGTAGTAGCCGTGAATGTGCGAGTTACCGACGATGATGACATCGCCAACGATGATTGCGGGATTGCTGGCGCCAATCTGTCCGAGAATGCCGACGGAGCCATCCGCGCCGGTCCGGGTCGCAGCATTCCACGTCTCACCGGACCGAGCCTCGCGGTACGGGAAGCCGTCGCTGTAGGCCAGCACCACCGTGTCGTCCACGGCGAGCTTCACCAACGGCAGGCCAAGTCCATCCATCAGGTCGACGATGCCGTCCTTGCCGAACCTCTGGTCGAGCTGGCCCGTCTTGGCGTCGATCGACGCCATGTGGTAGCCAGGGGTGACAAGGATGATGCGCTCGCTGGAATTGTCGGTCCAATAGGCTAGTCCGCGACCCGAGTACGGGCGCGGCGCTTTCTGGAATCGGATGCCCTCTTCCAAGCCCCACTTCCAGACTTCCTTGCCGGTCACGGGATCGAGAGCGTAGGCGTAGCGCTCCTGGCGGCCTACCGTATAGATGCGGCCGTTCGCGTAGAGCGGGGTCGAGCGGAAGTACTCGTCCACGCCGCCGGGCGCCCACGTCCAAGCTTGCTGAAGCGAGTTGAAGTTCGAGGCGTTGATCTGGTCCAGCGGCGAATACCGCGTGCTCCACGCGTCGGCGCCCCAATAGCGCCACTCACCGGGTGGATTGCCGCGCGGTGCGGCGCCGTTCTGCGCGGGCGCAGTCGCTGCGATTGCCGCGGACGCAAGGACAAGTGCGAAGAGCTTTCTCATGAACATCCTCGTTGGATTGCTTGGGGACTTGAAGAGTATGGCGACAAATTCACTTGTGAGCCAGTTCGTACGCTTGTCATTCTGAGCGCAGCGGCTTCCTCTGTCATTCCGAGCGAAGCGAGGAATCTGCAGTTCGTCCTGCAGATTCCTCGGTCGCTTCGCTCCCTCGGAATGACCGGCGAATGCCCTCGTGCAGGAGCCAGCCCGCCGCCCCCGCAATCAGTAGTACGATGGCCGCCCGCATGGCGCTGACGGCAAATACGACATCCAGCACCGGCATCGTGAACGAGTACTCCGACAGGGTCGATCCGCGGTCCGTCATCCAGTGCCACGCAGTGTGCGCCACGAATGCCGACAGGATGATGATCCCGATGCGCTCGGCGACCACCTTCGTGAGGAGGAGCGAGAGCAGCGGAATCGCCACGGCCAACACCAGCACCTGTCCGATCTCGACGCCGATGTTGAAGGTCAACAACGAGACGGCCAGGTGCGAACCGGCGAACTGAAGCGACTCCTTGAGCGCGAACGAAAAGCCGAACCCATGAATGAGGCCGAACCCGAACGCGATGATCCAGCGGCGATTCAGGTTGGCTCCGATGATGTTCTCGATCGCCATGTACAGAATGGAGGCCGCTATCAGCACCTCGACAAGCGGCGGGAACCACAGCGCGTCCGGCACGACGCCGATCGCCGCTGACGCCAGCGTGATCGAATGCGCCACCGTGAACGACGTCACGATCACCACCAGCGGCTTGAGCTTCCGAAACGGAATCACGAGGCACAGCACGAACAGCAGGTGGTCGATGCCGCCGAGGATGTGTTCGACGCCCAACTTCACGAACTGCCACGCCGCGTGGTACCAGCGCGGGTCCAGCCGCACGAGGCCCGGATCGCCGCGGTACTGATACGCGCGATCAGCACCACTTGGCGTGATATACCGCAACACCGTCGTGGTCTGAACGCCGAGTCGCGCAAGCAACGGCCGAACCGAGAATGCCGAATTCTCTGACGTGATCGCGTACTCAATCACGACATCGATAAGCGCCTGCGCGTGCGGAATGTCGACCGACGCGGGGACCGGAGCCCCGGTCGTCGCCGCGAACGCCGACTCGTACGTCGTGAACGTTCTCTCCGCGGGCAGCGAGATCCGCGTCGCCACGAGCGTTGCGCCCGACAATGCGTTGCCGTTCTCGAATACCTGGATGTAGTCCACGATCCACAACTGCGCGGCGTCGCGCGCCATCGGCGCCGATCTGACGAGGTCCATGTAGCCGAGACCTTTTTCCGGCCAGATGATGTCGCGCATGGATTCCAGCGGCGCGCGCAGCACGATGCGCAGACGCCCCTGCTCGGCCTTCACAAACGCCAGGAGGGCGGCACGCTGTGGGATCTCGTGCGCACCGATTGCGCGTGGGCTGCCAACGAGCGCCGCCAAGCCCAGCGCCAACATGGCGGCTGGACGGCGCGTAGCGTTCAAGCGTAGAATCATGAGTCGCCCGAGTATATACGCTGGACCAACCGCGCGAACCGGAGACCAAGAATGCCGCGTCGCTTCATCATCATTGCCAGCACGTTCGCTGCTCTCATCGCGATTCTCGCCGTCAGCCAGAACCGGCTGCAGGCGACGACAACGCGCCTCGCGAACGCCCCACGGTTCGAAGTGGACCCGCTGTGGCCCAAGCCGCTGCCAAACCACTGGACGCTTGGCATGGTGATCGGCGTCGGCATCGACTCGAAGGACCACGTGTTCATCGTGCATCGTGGCGCGGTCGATATGCACCGCGCGGAACAGGGCGCGGACCCGATCGGCAACAGGCCAGTGGAGGCTGAATGCTGCCGCCCGGCGCCGCCGGTGCTCGAGTTCGATCCGGAGGGCAATCTCGTGAATTCGTGGGGAGGAACAAGCACGGGCGCGCCGGTGTGGCCCGTGTCGAACCATGGAATCGCGGTCGACAAAGACGACAACATCTGGATCGGCGGAAACGGACGCTGCTCGGACTCGCTGGTTACCGTCGGCGATTGCAAAGTGGCCGGCAGCGTCGACTCGTACATGCTGAAGTTCACGCACCAAGGCAAGTTCCTGGCGCAGTACGGAACCGATGGCCGCCGCGTCAACAGCGCGGCGATGGATCAGTTCGGCATGGTAGCCAAGTTGACGTTCGACCCCAAGGCGGGTGAGGCATACGTCGCCGATGGCTACGGCAATCACCGCGTCGCCGTGATCGACGACAAGACCGGCGCGATCAAACGCATCTGGGGCGCCTACGGCAACGTGCCAAGCGACTCGAACTTCGGCCGCTACAATCCGGACGCGCCGCTCATCTCTCAGTTCCGCACGCCGGTGCACTGCGCGGAGCCGAGCAATGACGGGATGGTGTATGTCTGCGACCGCGTCAACAATCGCGTTCAGGCGTTCACGAAGGACGGCAAGTTCGTGAAGGAGGTTCGGATCTTCCCGAAGACGCTCGGCGATGGCGCGGTGTGGGACATCGCGTACTCGAAGGATGCCGCGCAGACGTACATGTACCTGGCCGACGGCAAGAACGAGCGGATCTACGTCATGGACCGGAAGTCACTCGAGATCCTGACGATGTTCGGCGACGGTGGCCGCCAGCCCGGCATGTTCTTCGCGGTGCACAGCATTGCCACGGACTCGAAGGGCAATCTCTACACGACAGAGACCTACCGCGGCCAGCGGGTGCAGAAGTTCACGTACAAGGGACTCGCTCCGGTGACCGCGATGAACCAGGGCGTAGTCTGGCCAAAAAGGTGAACTGCAGATCCCTCGCTTCGCTCGGGATGACAACCTGACAGCGCGGGATGACGGCCCTACAACTGTAGGGTTATCGCGTCGTCCATTACGGGCTGGAGGCTTCCTCCAGCCCCGGTAGGCAAGACCCGCCACGTCCACACCGCCAGCTGCTTCGTGGATGCGCCGTAGCCGCCCACTTCCGCGAACGGCACCAGCACGGACCCGTTCGCGGGCAATCGCAAGCACGCTGTGTCAACCGTGCTGCACGCAGCGATGAGATCCAGGCTCGCTAGCGCAAGCCAATTGGGATCGTTGATCGCATAGGCGCGGGCTTCGTTCGTCAGGTTGGTGAGGCGGACGCCTCCGTCCTCGACCATCGCTTTCACCAGACCGTTGGAGACAGCGGTGACACGGTCGGCGAAACAGCCCGAGACCGAGACGGCAAGCAGCAGTACGACAATGGATCGGCGATTCATCAGAGTTGGGGCTGTTTCGAGTGTAACCCCCGTCGCCGTCGGCCGCGTCACCAGAATCGCTACTTGTCGGTGCGCCCGGTCGTCCAACCCAGCCGCACCCGCAGCTGCGCCGGCGTGGCGTCCTGCATTTCCTCAATGCGCCACTGATCGCCGGAGCGGACGAGGCGCAGTCCGACCCAGCCGAGCGCCTGGTCAAAGTCGAGATCGACCGTTCCGCCCACATGACGGGCGAACCACTCGCTCGGGTCGACATTGGCCACGTCGCCCACAGCGGCCTCAACGTCGTTCTCGGTGTAGCCGCGCCCTTGCAGATAGTACGACGACTTGGGCGCATCCCATGTGCGCCGCTTGAGCGTGTTGAACACGTCGTTGAGCGAACGCTTGTTGTTCGTGCGATCGCGGATATAGAGATCGAGATAGGCCGCGATGCCTGCGCCCTTGGTGTAGTAGTCGAAATACGTGTTGGCGAGGTTGGAGGGCTGCGGGTCCATCGCCCCATCCCAGAACGGCGCGTGCAACGACGACATTCGCGCGGAGACTTCCTTGCGTCCGGGAGCCGTGAGGTTCTCCTGGATCAAGCCGGCCATGCGCCGATAGAACCCGGGCAGATCCTCAACGCCGCTGCGGTGCAGCGTGACGAGACCGTAGTACTGCGTCCAGCCTTCGGCGACCCAGAGCGACGGTTGGTATGCCTCGCGCGTGTAGTCGAACGGTCCGAGCGCGGCAGGGCGGACGCGTTTTACGTTCCAGACGTGGAAGTACTCGTGCGACGCTACTTCGATGCCGGGCAGCAGCTTGGCGCCGTCAGTCCACGGCGTGGGGACGGTGATCTGCGTTGACGTGAGGTGCTCCATTCCGTCCCAGCCGTTGAAGCCGAGGTGAAAGAGGAACGTGTACTGGTCGATGGGCGGCGCGCCAAACACCGAGTTCTGATAGCGCACCAGGCTCTCGACATCGCGCACGAAGCGACGGCGCGTGCTGTCTCTCACCGTGCCGGAGTGGTGAATCATCAGGCGGTACTGCCTGCCGTCGACGACGAATGACTCGAGCATCAACGCCTCGGCGGGCGCGACCTCGGTCGGGGTGTCGACCAGGTGATCGTACGTGGGAAATCGAAAGAACCGCTGGCCGGGCCGCGTCACCTCGCCGTTGATGACGGTCCAGGTGTCCGGCGGAATGACCGAGAGTGTCACCGGGTTCTGCTTCTGACCCTCGACGTACATGAAGATGGACGGGCCGTTCCAGTTGGCGTGGTGCTGGTCCAGCACCGAGAAGGTGCCCGAGAGCTGCGAGTTGGCGAAAACGCGGTACGTGATGCGCACGCTGCGCGCCGAACCCGGCCGCAACACCCACCGGGATCCGTTGGTTTTGGTCCAGCTGACCGGCTTGCCGTCGGACGTCACCGCCGCGAACTCCTGCACGTTGCGGGCGAAATCCATGCGTGCGTAGCGGCCGGGCGACCACACCGGCATTTGCAGCTCGACGGACTGGCCGACGAGCCCACTCACAAAGAGCTGCACGGAATACAGGTGCGATGCCGGCTCGGGCATCGTGATCGTGTACTCGACGCTGTAGCGCTGGGCGTGCGCCGGGTTGGCCGCGCCTGCGGCAAGGGCGATCAGCGCTGTGACAAGGGCGCGACTCGCGGAAAAGACGGCCGTCATGCGGATAAACGTAGACGCCGTAAGTTTCGTCGCATGGCTGGGAAGAAGTCTCCGGGCGCGAAAGAGCAGCTGGCCGAATACCATCGGAAGCGGGACTTCTCGCGCACCGCGGAGCCCGCCGGCGGAGCCGAAACGAAGCAGGCCACGGCGACGAGACTGGAGTTCGTGATCCAGAAGCATGCCGCCACGCGCCTGCACTTTGACCTGCGCCTCGAGCTGGACGGGGTGATGAAGAGTTGGGCGGTACCGCGCGGCCCCAGCCCGGATCCGATGGACAAGCGGCTTGCCGTTCAGGTCGAAGACCACCCGATGGAATACAACGCATTCGAGGGAACGATCCCCAAGGGCGAGTACGGCGGCGGAACGGTGATGATCTGGGACTGCGGCTGGTACGAGCACGAAACCAAGGGCGGTCCGGAATCGATTCGCGCCGGATTCCACAAGGGCGACCTCAAGGTCGTCTTTCACGGCAAGCGAATGAAGGGCAGCTGGGTGCTGGTCCGCACACGTAATTACGGCGACGACGGCAAGCCGTCGTGGCTGATGATCAAGCACCGCGACAAGCACGCGGAGTCCGGCGGCGATCTCGTCGACACGCACCTCACGTCGGTGGTCTCGAAGCGCACGATGGAACAGATCGGCGGAGCGACCAAGGCGCGCGTGTGGCATTCGCGTCCGCGCGACGCCGAACAGAAGGACTGGACGGGCGTTTCCCTACCCCGACGTTCCAAGAGCATCGCGGAAGTCCGTCGCGAACGTGCTGCCGCTGAAGCCGCTTCGGCAAACAAGGCGGGCGCCAAGTGAAGCTGACCCTGTCATCCCGAGCGCAGCGAGGGATCTGCAGTGCCAAATGCAGATTCCTCGCTGCGCTCGGAATGACAGCAGGGGTGGTCGGAGCACAAACGCCCGCCGCTGGCACGCTGCAGCACCCGGCGGTTGTGCTGAGCGAGTTCGTGTACACGGTCGCGCCGAAAGAAACGCCGAGCGTCCACGCGTCGACGATCATCGAGGTGTCCGGCGGTCTGGTAGCCGCGTGGTTTGGCGGAACGCGCGAAAGCGCCAGCGACGTCGGCATCTGGGTGTCCCGCAAACGCCGCGGTCCGTGGAGCCGGCCGGTGCGCGTATCGACTGGTCTCGTGGACGGCAAACGGTATCCGTGCTGGAACCCGGTGTTGTTCGAGACAGCGCCCGGCGAGCTGACGCTCTTCTACAAGGTTGGCCCCAACCCGCGCGAGTGGTGGGGCATGAAGCGCACATCCAGGGACGGCGGCGTCACATGGAGCGCTGCGACGCGCCTTCCCAAGGGCGTGTTGGGCCCCATCAAGAACAAGCCGGTGCGCTTTGGCGACGGTCCGATCGTTTCACCCAGCAGCACCGAGTCCACCGACACCCCGCCGCGTTGGCGCGTGCACTTCGAGCGCAGCACGGATCTTGGCAAAACGTGGAGCGCGGTCACTCCGCCGATGCTCGACTCCGCGGTGGACGCGATCCAGCCAGCGCTTCTCACGTACCGCTCCGGCTGGCTCCACGCACTGACACGCACGCAGTCCGGCAGGATCCACGAAGCGTGGTCGCCGAATCGCGGACTGGAGTGGAGCCCGCTCGCGCCGACCTCCCTGCCCAACCCGAACTCCGGCATCGACGCGCTGACGCTGCTGGACCGGCGTCAGTTGCTGGTCTACAACCACACCACGACGGGACGGGTGCCGCTCAACGTCTCCGTCTCCAACAACGGCGTGACGTGGACGCAGAACGTGGTGCTGGAGTCCGCGCCCGGCGAATACTCGTATCCCGCCGTGATCCAGACCGCGGACAGCCTGGTGCACATCACGTACACGTGGAAGCGCACGCGCATCAAGCACGTGGTGCTGGACCCGCGCCGCCTGCGTTCGCCGCGCAACGACGTACTCGACAGCCTGCTCGCGACGATGACGCCGAAGCTGTCGCCGCTGGTGGCCAGCCGCGATTCGCTGGAGCTGATCCTCCCGCGCGACTCCGCATCGTCCCGCGCGGATTCCGCGGTGTGGCGGTATCGCGAATCGGCGGTTGAGCTGCTCAAGATCGCGACAGCCGCGTTCGACGATTCCGTGGTGCAGCGTCTCATCTTCCCGGCGGACTCGGCGCGCCGCGCGAACATCAAGGAGTTTGCGAAGTTCGTTCCGCCGGACTTCGCGATGGCGGACTCCCTGTCGCGCTTCCTGGACGCGCGCGGCGTGTGGGCATTCCGCGAGGAAGGCGCCACCTACTTCGCGCTGAGCGAGCGCGGCATGCTGCGCTCGTTCGGACCGTACGTGCGCGAGGGACTGCGCTCCTACCTGCGGCTCGAGGCGCTGGAGCAGGCGCGTCCGGCCGCTGTGGACGCGGCGCTGGCGATTTCACTCGACGAGATCGCGGACCGACTCGCGGCCGCGGACAGCGTGGCGGACCGGTTCCGCGGCACCATTGCCTGGCAGCAGATCGATTGGCGCCG
Organism: Gemmatimonadota bacterium; assembly: GCA_031401495.1. GTDB lineage: Bacteria > Gemmatimonadota > Gemmatimonadetes > Gemmatimonadales > Gemmatimonadaceae > DASPMP01. The sequence goes on along the minus strand of JANNRQ010000054.1, from coordinate 26,849 downwards.
CGCGGCGTATCTGTCGCTGATGATCAACGGCACGGAGAACTCACCGGCGTTCACGAGAAACAGCAAGGAGTTGCGCGCCGAGTTCCGCGCGGCGTTGGAGCGGTTCGCCAACCGGCGCAGCGTGGCGATCAGCGGCAAGGTGGTGCGCGATTTCCTGGCGCTGCTCCGTGCCGCCGAGTTCAAGGAAACGACTGAGGTCACCGAATTCCGTCAGAAGGTGCGCGAGTCCGCCGGGCCGCGCGGCTAACACAGGGCAGGCCTCAAACACGGAGCGAGGATGGAAGCCTCACTGCTGACGCGAGTGTTTCTGCCGGTTGCGATCGTCGTGATCATGCTGGGACTCGGCATGACGCTCGTCGTGCAGGACTTCGCACGGATGGCCCGTTACCCGCGCGCCGTCGCACTTGGGCTGGTGCTGCAGCTCGTCGCGCTTCCGCTCGTCGCCTATGCGATCGTTCGCGTGTTCGACATGAGCCCTGCGCTCGGAATGGGGCTGATGATTCTTGCGCTCAGTCCGGCCGGAGCGACATCGAACATGATCACGTACCTGTGCAAGGGAGACCTGGCGCTGGCCGTGACGCTGACGGCGCTGTCGAGTCTCGTGACGCCGTTCACGATTCCCATCATCGGGCAGGTTGCGATGTCGCGCCTCATGGGGGACGCGACTGTCATCGCGATCCCGGTCGGCTCGATGATCATGCAGCTCATGGCGGTGACGCTGGCGCCCGTCGCGCTTGGCATGGTGATCCGCCAGTTCGCACCAAAGTTTGCCACGCGCGCAGAGCGGCCGCTCAAGGCGGTTTCACTCGTGTTTCTCGTCGCTGTGATCGCAGGCGTGCTGGCGCAGAACGCGCAAGAAGTGCCGGCGTTCTTTGCCGCGACGGGGCTCCCCTCGTTCGCACTCAACGTCGCGGCGTTATCGATGGGATTCTTCGGCGCGCTCGCCGTAAAACTCGAGCGTCAGCAGGCCATCACGCTCGGCATTGAAGTGGGCGTGCACAACGGCACGATGGCCCTGTTCGTGACGGGCACCCTGCTCAACAGCCCCGAGATGTCCATCACGCCGGCTATCTACAGCTTGATCATGTACGCGACCGCTGGCGTGTACGGGTACCTGGTGCGCGCCGGGCGCAAAGCTGAGGCGCACACACCCAAACCGTAGGCCGTCAGAGCACCCGGGCGCCGTCCACGTTGATGATGCCAAGCGGCGGCCGGGTCTTCCATGCGCCCCGGGTGAAATCCGGAAAGTCGATGGACTTGCTGCGCTGCGAAATGGACTGCTCGCTCACGTTGATCACCGCAGTCCACGCCGCGCCGTCGTAGACGTCGAAGTCCATCGGCGCGCCCTGCCGCAGGCACTGGATGAGCCGGTAGTCCTCGATGTAATCCATGCCGCCGTGGCCCGCGCCCGCGGCGCGCTCATCGAGGCCTTTCCAGAGCGGGTGATCGTAGCGTTCGCGGTACGCCGCGAGATCCTCCCAGCGATCGTTCGGGCTGGTGCCCTCGATATAGACGCGCTGGACCGGATACTTCTGCGCCAGACCCTTGGTGCCCTGCAACAGGATGTTGCGGCTGTACGGCCGCGGCGAATCGGTGTCATGCGTGATCACGATCGTCTGGCCGTTCTTGGTGCGAATCAGCGTCGTGACCACGTCGCCAAGCGCATAGTTCTGCCGCGCTTCGGGACTGTCACGGCCGATCTCACGCTCGGCCCAGAGATTCAAGCCGCGTGACTTGGTGGCCATCGACACCAGATGGTCGAACTGGTTGCCCCGGTTGATGTCGAGCCACTGCGCGACCGGACCGATGCCGTGCGTCGGATAGAGATCGCCGTTGCGCGCGATGGAGTGCTTCACGCGCCAGCGGTCGTAGTAGAAGTCCGAGAGCTTGAGACGCCGCAGGTCGTGGAGGTAGCCGCATTCGGCGTGCAGCAGCTCTCCGAACAGCCCCTGCCGCATCATGTTGAAGATCATCATCTCGGGGCGGTCGTAGCAGCAGTTTTCCATCATCAGGCAGTGCCGCTTCGTCTTCTCCGCCGTCTCCACCAGTTCCCAGCACTCTTCGAGGCTGACGCCCATCGGGACCTCGGTGGCCGCGTGCGCGCCCCCGCGCATCGCCGCGAGCAGCACCGGCGCGTGCCATTCCCAGGGGGTCGCCGTGAAGACGAGGTCGAGCTTCTCCTCGCCGATCATGCGCTCGAAGTCGGGCAGGCCGCGCTCGCCGTAACCCTTGGGCTGCGGACGGCCCGCGTCTGTGACCGCTTTCATCGAACGCGCGAGGTTGGCCGGAGTGACGTCACAAATCGCAACGATGTCGACACCGTCGATCTTGAGGAAGTTCTGGACGTGACTCGACCCTTGATGCCCGACGCCGACGAATCCCATGCGGACACGCTCGAGCTTTGGCGCGACGAACAAGCCTGTGCCGGGATAGGGACTGCGCGCGACCGCACTGGCGCCCACGGCAGCGCCGACGCCGGTTTGGCATGCGCCGAGTCCGAGCCCAACGCCCGCGAGGGCGGCGGCCTTGAGAAACTCTCTGCGATCGGCGTCTACGGTCATTGTCTCAATCCTCGGGGTGTGATGCGCACAAACATCGTAACGCTCAGCTGAACGAGTGGCGAGCCCGACAACCACAACCACAACTGACTTTCTCGGATGGGCGCGGATAACGAATACGGATCGGCACGGAGACTGCGGAACGTCAACGACGGAACTGATTTCTTTTGCTTTGGATTTCGAGGATCAGCGGCCCGGATGGAACGAATGAACGTGACGCGGCACGTCCCGATCGCGGAACGCGCAGTTCCGTGTCCCGTTCATCTGTCGAATCTGCGTAGTTGATCCCCAGAATCCAAAACCAAGAAATCAGTTCGTCGTTGCTGTTCGCAGTCATCCTCGGATCAGAGCCGTTGATCAGTACCGATCCTGTGAAAAAGCCGTTGTAGTTGTTCGTTCACAACCGCATCGCCGCCGGCCCGGGCCTCGTCACGATGAACTCGGCCCTCGCCGCGGCTTCCGGATGCGCCGTTCGGTACTCCTCACGCCAACGGGCGACGAATCGATCGACGTCCGCGCCATCCACCAGCGCCCACACGCTGCCGCCGAAACCGGCGCCGAAGACGGACGCGGCCAGCGCCCCTTCGCGCCGCGCCGCGTGCGCGAGTGCAATGGTCTCGGGAACCTGGTTCCTGAGTTCCGACTCCGCGCCGAGCTGCGACTTGTCAACGAGGGCTCCGAAGCGGGCCATGTCGCCACGCGCGAGCGCCTCAGCGGCATGGGGGATGATCTCGGTTGACTCGGCGATGAACTGGTCGAGGCGTTGGAGCAACCGATGGGGCGCGTAGTCACCGGAAGGCGCCGAACGGATGGCGTCGCGCAATCGCTCCGGAGCGTCCGGCGAACTCGCTGCGGCATCGCCCAGCGAATGGTCGTCGCGACCGGTCGCTGCGTTCCAGATCGCCACGATGCGCTGCACGGCGACAGACAGCGCGTTGTACTGCGCCTGTGCCCGTGACCCTTTCTCCGAGGGAACACCGCTGTATGCCACTACGAACGTCTGCGACGGCGGCAACGCGACGTCGCCCTCGTGCCGCACGGGCGCAAACGAATAGCGGCTCACAATCCCGCTGCGACAACACAGAATCGCGGTATGGTCCTCGCTGCCGCCGAACGTGCCGACGCCAAGGTCTCCGCTGAGCTGGCCAAAGCTCTGTCCGTTCTCGATGGTGCCCAGATAGCCCGCCAAGTCCTCGGGCGAGTTGATCGCCGCGCCATATGCCGAGTGACGCGAAATGCCGTTCACAGCATCGAGCACAAGGAAGATCGCGGTGCTGAGGGCGCTGGAGCTGCTCATCCCCGACGCCGCGGGAAGGTCGCTCACGAACGCGATGTCGGCGCCGCGTCGCGCGCCGGGAAAGTTCCGGGCGACTCTCCGCACCGTCGCCGCAACATAGGTCGCCCAATCAGCCGTTGGGATCACCGTTTCCGAGTCGAGCGCCGTCTCGCGGGTCTCGCTTCGCCCTACGTCCGTCACGCGAACGATGGAATCGGTGCGCGCACAGGCGGCGACAACGAAACCGCGTTCGACCGCACACAGCAGGCTCCGGCCACCGGCGTAGTCGGTGTGCTTGCCCAGGACCTCGATCCGGCCCGGAACAAAGAATGATGCAACGGGCGCCGCACCCAGCGCCGCGATGCAGCGCTCGAGCGCGCGCGACTTGTTGATCGCCTCATGCTCCGCCATGCCCGCCGCGCGAAGCCGCGCGCCCGCATTTGTCACAGGCGCGGCTCCACACTGCGCAGGCGTTCCCTGACTGACGCGATGTCACTTCGACTCGAGAGATCCAGCACGCCGTCATGAAAGCACAGCACCTTGAAGCGCGTTCCCATTACATCACGCGCGTATTGCACCGCGCTCGGCAATTCCAACTCACCGCGGACCGATTTCGGGATGCTTCGGCACGCCTCATAGATCGAAGGCGGCAGGGACCAGCTGTTCATGCCGACGAACACCTCCGGTCCGAGCGACGCAATCGTGGCCGTGTCGGGCTTCTCCACGATGCTCACGAGATTGCCGTCGGCGCCGATCCGCACGACGGAGAACCGGGCGACGCGATCGGCATCGATGTTGCCGAGGCGCACGAGGGCGTTGCGTTCGAAGGCAGCGACTCCGGCCACGCCGAGGTCACGCAGTGCCTTGAGCGTGTGAACCGGATAGTAGTTGTCCGAGTTGAGCACGAGCACGTGCTCTCCGGAGGCAAACTGCTCGGTCGCCAGGACAGCGTCCGCGGTTCCCAGTGGCTGATGCTGAACGGCGAAGTGCAGACGCACGCGTTTGGCATTGGCGCGCGCGTAGTAGTCGCGGACAAGGTCGTGCTCGGGGCCAATCACGAGGCACACGTCGGTGATGCCGGCATCCGCCAGTGCACTGATGACGTAGTCGAGAAACGGGCGGCCGACATCGATCATTCCTTTGAGCCCGGCGTCCGCCATGCTTGCCTGTGCTGCGTCGACCGCGGCGCCCGGATCGGCGCGCCGCATCCGCGACCCGAGGCCGCGGGCCAGCACCACGGCCTTCGTTGTTGCGTTCAGCGTTCGGCGGCTCCCTGCCACAGGCGCGGAAGAATTCGCCACAGCGACACTCCGGTGACAAGCAACACAATCAGCCACACCGTGCCTTGCATCGTGCGCCCGTACAGAAAGCTGCCGGTCCCGAACAGCGCAGCGTAGACAAACGTGCAGCCGAGCACCCAGCCGAGCAGCGACATCGGCAGCGAGTCCGGCGACGACGCCCCACCGGCTTCAGCCCGCACCGCGTTCCAGCCCGGACCGGCCGGGCGCACCATTCTATAGAAGGAGACGAGCGTCGCCCGGTCGGTAGGCGACGTCATGAGCGTGACCGTGATCCAGACCACGGTCGTTGCGGCGACGGTTATCAAGAGCGAGACGTGTCCCGGGATCGCCGCCCCGTTCTTCTGCGCGATGAAGAACCCGACCGCGATCACGAACGATCCGCCCATGGCCGCGATTTCACTCCACGCGTTGATGCGCCACCAGAACCAGCGCAGCAGGTACAGCAGGCCCGTGCCGGCGCCTACCGACATGAGCAGCTCGAAGCTGGCGCGCGCTGTGTCGAGCACAAAGGTGAGAAGGGCGGCGAGGACCATCAGCAGTGCCGTGACGATTCGGCCTACCATGACGTAGTGCTTCTCGTCCGCGTCGGCTTTGACAAAGCGGCGATAAAAATCGTGCACCAGGTACGACGTGCCCCAATTGAGGTGGGTCGACAAAGTGGACACGTACGCTGCCAGCAGCCCGGCCACCATCAACCCCAAGACCCCCGCCGGCAGAAACTTGAGCATCGCGGGATACGCCATGTCGTGCCCAATCAGCGCGGGGTCCACGTGCGGGAACGCCACGGCGATGTCGCTGAGCTGCGGATAGACGATGATCGACGCCAGAGCAACGATGATCCATGGCCACGGCCGCAGGGCGTAGTGCGCGAAGTTGAAGAAGAGCGTGCCCTTGAGCGCGTCGGCTTCGGATTTGGACGCGAGCATGCGCTGCGCGATGTAGCTGCCGCCGCCCGGTTCCGCGCCCGGATACCACACCGACCACCATTGCACGGTGAGCGGGATAATCAATACGGCCAGCGTGAGTGACCAGTCGCCGAAGTCGGGCAGCAGGTTCAGCGTGGCCACGTCCGTCTTGGCGACCAGCCCGGCCAGTCCGCCGACGTCCGGGTGCTTCAAGGCGTAGTACGCCGCCGCAAACGAGCCGGTCATCGCGATTCCGAACTGGACGAAATCGGTGACCAGCACGCCCCACAGTCCGGACGTAGCCGCGAACGCGATGTTGAGCCCCGCGCATACGAGCAACGTTTGCCACATGGGCCAGCCGAGGATGACGTTGGCGATCTTCGCCGCCGCGAGATTCACCGACGCCATGATGATGCAGTTGAAGAAGAGGCCGAGGTACAGCGCACGGAATCCGCGGACGAAACGCGCGGGTTTGCCGGCGTAGCGGATCTCGTAGAACTCCAGGTCTGTGAGCACCCCGGAGCGGCGCCATAAACGAGCGTAGAAGAACACCGTGGCCATGCCGGTGAGCAGGAAGGCCCACCACAGCCAGTTGTTCGCAACGCCGTGTTCGCGCACGAGATTCGTGACGAGGTTGGGCGTGTCGGTGCTGAACGTCGTCGCCACCATGGAGACGCCCACCAGCCACCACGGCGCCGCGCGTCCGGACGTGAAGAACTCCGCGGTACTCGATCCGGCCCGGCGCGCCATGACGACGGCGGGAGCGAACGAGACTGCGATCGAAACGACGACGATGATCCAGTCGAGAGTTGTCAGTTGCATGGCGCGTCCTGGATTGCGGGTTCTACGAGTTGGATTCGCGGAGGACGTTGCGTCTCAGCTTTCCAGTCGCGGTCTTGGGCAATTCGTCCACGAACTGTACACGGCGCGGATACTTGTACGGCGCGATAGCCGCCTTGACGTGATCCTGGAGGGCAGTGGCCAGCGCGGGGTCGGCCGTGATACCCGGGCGCACGACGACGAACGCCGCGACGACCGTTCCCCGCTCCGCGTCCGGCAGTCCAACCACGCCGCACTCTGCCACCGACGGATGCGACAGGATGGCCAGCTCGACCTCCGGGCCGGCGATGTTGTAGCCGGACGAAACGATCATGTCGTCCGACCGCGCCTTGAACCAGAAGTAGCCGTCGGCATCGCGGACGTACGTGTCACCCGGGTAGTTCCAGCCGTCCTTCACGTACTTCGTTTGGCGCGGGTCATCCAGATACCGGCACCCCGTTGGTCCGCGCACCGCGAGGTGTCCGGCCGTGCCGTGGGGGACGTCGCGGCCGTTGTCGTCCACCACGCGGGCTTCATAGCCGGGCACGACGCGGCCGGTGGAGCCGGCGCGCGCTTCCGCGGCCGGTGAGCCGATGAAGATGTGGAGCATCTCCGTCGCGCCGATGCCGTCCATCATCGTGATGCCGGTGGCCGCCTTCCACGCATCGAACGTGCTGGCGGGCAGCGTCTCACCCGCGGAAACGCAGATGCGAAGCGACTTCGTGTCTCCGGGCTGCAACTTGCCGAGCATCGCCTTGTACGCCGTTGGCGCAGTGAACACGACCGTTGGCTTGTGCTGACGGAATGCCGCGAGCAGCTCGTCCGGCGGCGCCTTCTCCATCAGCAGGGTCGACGCGCCCACCCGCAGCGGAAATACGACGAGGCCGCCGAGCCCGAACGTGAACGCCAGCGGCGGCGAGCCGACGAAGAGGTCGTCGGCGTGCGCCTGCAAGACGTGCCGGCCGTACGTGTCGGCGATGGCAAGCACGTCGCGGTGGAAATGCATCGTGGCTTTGGGCCCGCCCGTCGTACCGGATGTGAAGCCCAGGAGGCAGACGTCATCACTGGCGGTGTCGCATGCAGCGAACTGCGTCTCCGCCTTGGACGCGAGGCGATCCAGCTCTGCGTCTGGCGCGCCAAACGCAACGATGCGCTGCAACGTCGGTGCCGCGACCCGGGCCTCAACGAGGGCGTCCACGAGTCGCGCGTCACACAGCGCCAGCGTGGCCTTGGAGCGCTCGATCGCGACCGACAACTCCCCCGCCCGCAGCAGCGGCATCGTGGCCACGGCCACTCCGCCGGCCTTCATCACGGCGAGATACGCAGCCACACACATCGGCGTGTTGGGCGCGCGCAGCAGGACGCGATTGCCCGGCACGAGACGCAAGTCGCGCACGAGGACGTTGGCGATTCGGTTCACCTGCGCCGCGGTTTCGGCGTAGGTCCACACAGTCGTCGGGGACCGCAGGCACGGTTTGTCAGCCCTTCCCTTGTCCAGCCAGTGATCCAGCAGCTCGCTCACGCAATTGAGGCGATCGGGATAGCGCAGTTCCGGGAGCGTAAACCGGAAGTCGGGCCACAGCTCAGTGCGTGGCAGGCGATCGCGCGTAAAGGCGTCCGCGTGGGCGCTGCGATTCATCGGCGAATCGAGGGGTTGGGGCTAGCGAGGCGCGCCAAGTGCCATTGCACCGATACTTTATAGTCCAGTCCGTTGGGCCTCAGCAAGGGCGCTCACTTTCGGGGATCGCATGCGCATCGTCTGCATCGGTGGCGGGCCAGCCGGGTTGTACTTCGGGCTGCTGATGAAACAGGCGCATCCCGCCCACCACATCACGGTCGTGGAGCGCAACGAGCCGTTCGACACATTCGGCTGGGGCGTGGTGTTCTCGGACGCCACCCTGGACAACATGCGGCGCGCGGACCGCGAAACGGCGGACGCCATCGAGAAGGCGTTCAACCACTGGGACGACATCGAGGTGCGCATCAAGGGCCGCACGATGCGCACGACCGGCCACGGGTTCGTCGGCATCGGGCGCAAGACGCTGCTCAACATTCTCCAGCATCGCGCGCAGTCGCTGGGCGTGGAACTGGTATTCGAGCGCGACGCCAGCTCCGACCTGGACTTCCCTGACGCCGACCTGATCGTCGGATCGGACGGCGTCAATTCCAAAGTGCGTGAGCGTTCGGCATCGGTGTTCCGGCCCGACATCGCGCAGCGCCCCAACCGGTACATCTGGCTTGGCGTGAAGAAGCGGTACGACTCCTTCACGTTCGACTTCCAGCGCACCAAACACGGCTGGTTCCAGGCGCACATCTACAAGTACGACGAGGAGCATTCGACGTTCATCGTCGAGACCACTGAATCCACGTTTGAGGCCCAAGGGCTTGGCGCGATGACGCCCGAGGAGTCCCTGGAGTTCTGCGAGACGACATTCGCCGACGTTTTGGACGGCGCAGCGCTCCTGACCAACGCAAAGCACCTGCGCGGGTCGGCGTGGCTCAACTTCGCGCGGCTCATCTGCGACCGGTGGCGCCACCACAACGGCAAGTCGCACGTGGTGCTCATGGGCGACGCGGCGCACACGGCGCATTTCGCCATTGGCAGCGGCACCAAGCTCGCGCTCGAAGACGCCATCGAACTGGCGCGCCAGGTTTCCGCCACGAACCACGATGCCGCCAAGCTCGGTGTCGCCTTGGAGAAATACGAGGAGATCCGCCGCGTGGACGTCGCTCGCATCCAGAACGCGGCGCGCAACGCGATGGAGTGGTTCGAAGTCGTGGGCCAGCGCTACGCCGACCAGCTGGAGCCCGAGCAGTTCATGTACTCACTGCTCACGCGATCGCAGCGCATCAGCCACGAGAACTTGCGCAAGCGCGACCCCAAGTGGCTGGAAGGCTATGAGCGGTGGTTTGCTCGACGGGCGGGACTTACGGTCCAGGACGAGGCGCGCGCCACACCACCGATGCTCACGCCCTACACGGTGCGCGGCGTGATGCTCCCGAACCGCATCGTCGTGTCGCCCATGGCCATGTACTCGGCGCTGGACGGCACCCCGGGCGATTTCCATCTCGTGCACCTCGGCGCGCGCGCGCTGGGCGGCGCTGGGTTGGTGTTCGGCGAAATGACGTGCGTCTCCGCCGAGGCGCGCATCACACCGGGCTGCGCCGGGTTGTGGAAGGACGAGCACGTGGACGCGTGGCGCCGCATCGTGGCGTTCGTGCACGAGAACTCGCCCGCCAAGTTCGGAATGCAGCTGGGCCATGCGGGAAGAAAGGGCGCCACCAAGGTCGAGTGGGAGGGCATCGATGAGCCTTTGGAGCGCGGCGCATGGCCGCTGATGTCCGCGTCCGCGCTTCCCTACCTCAAGCACTCGCAGGTTCCCCGCGAGATGACCGACGCGGACATGGAGCGCGTGCTCGAGGAATTCGTGCGCGCCACGAAGTGGTCCGCCGAGATCGGCGTGGACGTACTGGAACTGCATGCGGCGCATGGCTACCTGCTATCGAGCTTTCTGTCGCCGCTGACCAATCGCCGCTCCGACAAGTTCGGCGGCAGTCACGCGAACCGCGCGCGCTTTCCGCTCGACGTCTTCGCTGCGATGCGAAAGGCGTGGCCGGCGGACCGGCCGATCTCGGTGCGCCTCTCGTGCCACGATTGGGGCGAGGGCGGCAATACGGCAGACGACGCCGCCGTCTTCGCTCAGATGTTCAAGGACGCGGGCGCCGACGTGATCGATTGCTCGTCCGGCCAGATCTTCAAGGAAGAACAGCCGGTCTATGGCCGGCTCTACCAGACGCCATTTGCCGACCGCATCCGCAACGAGATTGGCATCCCGACCGTCGCCGTGGGCGCGATCTCCGAGGCGGACCACGCCAACTCGATCATCGCTGCGGGTCGGGCGGACTTGTGCGCCATCGCGCGTCCACATCTGGCCGACCCGTCGTGGACGCTGCACGAGTCCGCGCGCATTGGCGTGAAGGACGGCGCGTGGCCGGTGCAATACCTGCGCGCCCGCCGCCAGTACGAGACCAATCTCGAGCGCGCCGCGTCCGGCCCGCCAACCCGGTGAGCACGTCACTCGAAGGGCGCCATGCATTCGTCACGGGCGCGGGCAGCGGCATCGGTGCTGCCATCGCGCGCAAACTGGCGGAACGCGGAGCGCGAGTGTCACTCGCCGGCCGCCGCATCGGCACGCTCAAGGAAACGGCCGCGGCACTGGGCACCCACGCCGGCGATGTCGTTCCGCTGGACGTGACCGACGAGGCGGCGGTCGGGCGCGCATTCGCAAAACTGGACCCACTCGACATCCTGGTGAACAACGCAGGCCGAGCGACCAGCGCATCGTTCGCCAAGACAGACTCGGCGCTCCTCGACGAGATGCTGTCCGTGAACCTGCGCAGCGTCTTCATCGTGACGCGCGCGGCGTTGCCGGCCATGCGCACCCGCGCCGCAGGCAGCGGACGCGGGCGGATCATCAACATTGCGTCCACGGCGGGGCTCTCGGGATACGCCTACGTTTCGGCCTATGTCGCGGCGAAACACGCAGTGGTGGGTTTGACCAAGTCGCTCGCGGCGGAGCTGGCCGGCAGCGGCATCACGGTGAACGCCGTGTGCCCCGGGTACACCGACACGCCGATGGTGGACGACGGGATCGCGCGGATCGTGGGCATGACATCACTTTCGCCGGACGAGGTACGCGCCAAGATGGCGAAGCAGAATCCGGCTGGCCGGCTCATCACGCCAGAGGAAGTGGCGGAGACGGTAGCGTGGCTCACGGAAGCGAGTTCTGGCATCGTGAACGGACAAGCAATCACGGTGGCAGGCGGCGCGGTTTGACCCGACCAACCTGATGACAAAACCGGAAATGCAGTCCAAGAAGGCGATGAAGTCGTACAAAGCGAAGCACTTCCTCTGGGAATGCTCCGACGACGGTCGCGTGGCAACCATCACGCTGAATCGCCCGGAGAAGCGCAACCCGCTCACCTTCGAATCGTACGCGGAATTGCGCGATCTCTTTCGCTCGCTGGTCTACGCGTCCGACGTGCGTGCGGCGGTACTCACCGGCGCCGGCGGCAACTTCTGCTCCGGCGGCGATGTCTTCGAGATCATCGAGCCACTCACGAAAATGTCCGCGCCTGAACTGTTGGACTTCACGCGCATGACCGGTGACCTGGTGAAGGCGATGCGGAGCTGTCCGCAGCCGATCGTCGCCGCCGTGGACGGCACGTGTGCCGGCGCGGGCGCCGTGCTCGCGATGGTGTCTGACCTGCGCTACTGCACGCCGGGCGCCAAGACGTCGTTCCTGTTCACGCGTGTCGGACTCGCTGGTGCGGACATGGGCTCGTGTGGCATCCTGCCGCGAATCATCGGCCTGGGCCGCGCCGCGGACCTGTTGTTCACCGGCCGCACGATGACGGCGGACGAAGGCGCGGCGTGGGGCTTCTACAACAAGGTCGTCCCCGCCACCGAGCTGTTGGATGAAGCGCAGGCGCTGGCGCGCTTCCTCGCGGACGGACCGGTGTTCGCGCACGGGGTCACGAAGACGATGCTGAACCAAGAGTGGGCGATGGGCCTGGACGAGCTCGTCGAAGCCGAGGCGCAGGCTCAGGCGCTGTGCATGCAGACGAAGGATTTTCGCCGCGCCTTCGAGGCGTTCGCCGCCAAGAAGACGCCGGTGTTCGAGGGCAACTAGCGTGGCGCTCTCGCCGTCGCGCGATCATCTCGACTGGCCGTTTTTTTCGGCGGACCACAGGAAGTGGGCGGACAAGGTGGCCGAATTCGGTGGCGGGCTGAACTACAACGGCTTGAACGACAATCGCGCGGATCACGCGGATGTTGACTCAACGTGCCGTGCACTGGTGAGAGATCTCGGCAAGGCTGGGATTCTTTCTGTGGCAACTGCAAAGGCAGGAACGGACGCGACGACGATCGACTCGCGCATGCTATGCCTCTCGCGCGAGATGCTCGGCTGGCACGACGGTCTGGCCGACTTCGCGTTCGCGATGCAGGGACTGGGCACCGGCGCGATTTCACTGGCCGGATCGGACGCGCAGCGGAAGGCGGTGTTGCCCAAGGTGGCCGCGGGCGAGTGGATCGCAGCGCTGGCGATGTCGGAGACCAACGCCGGGTCCGACGTGGCCGCGATGCAGTGCGCCGCGCGAAAGGACGGCGCCTCGTACGTGCTGGACGGCGAGAAGACGTGGATCTCGAACGCCGGCATCGCGGACTTCTATACCGTCCTCGCTCGCACGGGCGAGGGTCCCGGCGCCAAGGGCTTGTCCGCCTTCGGGGTGTACGCGAGCGATGCGGGCCTCACGGTGCCGGAGCGCATCGAGACCAACGCGCCGCATCCGTTAGGCACGCTCCGCTTCAGCGGCTGCCGCATTCCCGCAGACCGCCTGATCGGTGCGCCGGGCGAAGGGTTCAAGGTCGCCATGCGCACGCTGGACATTTTCCGTGCGTCGGTTGCCGCAGCCGCGCTCGGCTTCGCGCGCCGGGCCATGGACGAGGCGGTGGCGTATGCCAAATCACGCTCAATGTTCGGCGGCGCTTTGGCGGACCTCCAACTCACCCAGGGCACCATCGGCGACATGGCGACGGAGATCGACGCGGCCGCGCTGCTCACGTACCGCGCCGCCTGGCGTCGCGACGTGCAGAAGCAGCCGACCACCCGCGAAGCCGCCATGGCCAAGATGACCGCGACCGAGAACGCGCAGCGTGTCATTGACGGCGCGGTGCAGCTCTTTGGCGGGCGCGGCGTGAAGCGCGGCGAGATCGTGGAGCGGCTGTACCGTGAGATCCGCGCGTTGCGCATCTACGAGGGCGCCACCGAAGTGCAAAAAGTCATCATTGCACGTGATGTGCTGAAAGGCGCATGACGCCATTCCGTGCGAAGCGCGCGCTGCGCTTTGGCGATTGTGACGCCTCTGGCATCGCCTACTTCCCCGCCTACTTCAATCTCCTCGTGGGCGTGGTGGAGGAATTCTTCGGCGCCATTGGTGCGCCGTGGCGGCCGTTGATCCTGGAGCGCCGCATCGGGCTGCCAACCGTGAAGCTCGACGTCACTTTCGTGGCGCCGAGTATGTTCGGGGACACCCTCGAGTGGGAACTCAGTGTCATGGAGGTCGGGCGCAGTTCGCTCACGCTGCGACACGTAATTTCGCGCGGCGACCTTCGGCTGTGGGACGCAACGCAGGTGCTCGTCGCTACAACGCTCGACACCCACCGCGCCATTGCCTGGCCCGACGACCTGCGCGCGCTGCTGACGCGCCAACTTTCTCCGACGCATGCACAAGATTCTGCAACCTGAAGGCTGGGCAGCTCCGCGCGGCTATTCCAACGGAATGGTCGCATCCGGCCGCTTCGTGTTTGTCAGCGGTCAGGTGGGTTGGAACGCCCGGGGACAATTCGAGTCCGACGACCTTGTCGCGCAGGTGCGTCAGGCGCTCGACAATGTCGTGACCATTCTGAAGTCGGGCGGAGCCACGCCGGAGCATGTCACGTCACTGACGTGGTACTTCACGGACAAAGCCGAGTACCTGGCGCGATCGAAGGAAATCGGCGAGGCCTATCGTGCGGTCATGGGCAGGCACTTTCCCACAATGACCGCCGTCCAGGTTGCCGCGCTGATAGAGCCACGCGCGAAAGTCGAGATTCAGGCGGTGGCCGTCATTCCGGGCTGACGCTATAGCGGCAAGCGACTCTAGTTCGGAAGCACCACGATTTCGACTGGAACCGCTCGCCGGATGCGCGCAAAATCACCCTTGTTGCTCGTCAGGAGCGTGGCGCCGACGCGTGCACAACTGGTCGCGATCAGCAGGTCGTTCCAGAACGATCGGCGGGTCGTGACGGCGTCCCCACCCAGCACACGGAGGGCATTGCCTGCGAAAGACCAGTCGTCGTGTGTTGGCGTAATCACGTCTTTTGTGATGCGCGTGAGCTCGCGAATGACGGCAGCGCGCTCGCCCTGGCCCCGTCCACCGGCGAGGAGTTCCGCCACAACAACGCTGTGCAGGCCGACAACAGCACCCCGGGTCGCCACGATGCCAGCGATGCGCAGCCCGTGGTCGGCATGGAGGGCGGCGTCAACGTAGACGTTGGTGTCGAGAATGAGCATGCGCGGACTCAGACGTCGATCAGCTTGGGATCGATCGTGTAGTTCGCGGCGAGCCAGCGAATAAAGTCGGCGTGGGCCTCATTGTTCAGCACGCGCTTCAACGCCATATGAACCGTCTCGGTCTCACTGCTCGCGCCGAGCCGGACCCGTGCGCTATCGAGCAGGCGCTGGTCGATGTCCATCGTCTTGCGGCGGCGGAGTGGCTGTTTGCGACGGGCGGCCATGAAGCGCTCCAGTGTGGCTGTAAGCTTCATGTAATTTGGCTGTATGGTCGCTGGGCGGGAAGTGTGGATCGTATGTCGCAGTAGACGTCCCCAGCGTCACCAAAACACTGCGCTTCGTGCCCCGGTGTTGCGGTCCCAGCCGATCAGACTCGCGTGCGCAGCGACCGAGTCACTGAGGCAATGGCGGGCCAAGCCAGTAGGAGCGTAGCGACGCCAAGGAGCAGCGCGGACGCGGGCCGCGTCACGAGAATTCCAGGGCTGCCCTGTCCTATGGCGAGCGCCCGGCCCAACTGCTGCTCGGCAATCGGGCCCAGGAGCAGTCCGATGATCACTGGCGCGATGGGAAATCCTCCCGCGCGCAGGCTGAAGCCGAGCACACCGATGATGCCGAGGAGAACGAGATCTGCGACGGATCCGTGCACCGAGTACGCGCCCACGCTCGCCAGCACGAGGATTCCACCGTACAGCTGCGGCTTGGGAACCGTGAGCAGCTTCACCCAGAGTCCTACCAGCGGGAGGTTAAGCAGCAAGAGCATCGCGTTGCCGACGAAGAGACTGGCGATCACGCCCCACACCAGCGCCGGTTCGTTGTCGAAGAGCAGTGGGCCAGGACGCAGGCCGTATTGTTGAAATGCGGCGAGCAGCATTGCCGCGGTGGCCGTCGTCGGCAGGCCGAGCGTCAGGAGCGGCACCAGCGTGCCGGCGGCCGATGCGTTGTTCGCGGCCTCGGGGCCCGCCACACCTTCGATGGCGCCATGGCCGAACTCTTCAGGATGCTTCGTCAGCCGCTTCTCGAGGCCGTACGAGATGAACGTCGGCACCTCGGCGCCGCCTGCCGGAATCGCGCCCATCGGGAATCCGATCAGCGTGCCGCGAAGCCACGGTTTCCAACTGCGCCTCCATTCCTCGCGCGTCATCCAGAGGGACCCCTTGAGCGGCACGAGTTCGTCGAGGTCCAGGCCGATGCGCGACGCGAGGTACAGCGTCTCGCCAACCGCGAACAAGCCGACCGCCACAATGATCGGGTCCACGCCGTCGAGCAGATACGGAATCCCGAACGTGAGCCGAGCCTGTCCGTCGCGCGGGTCGAGGCCAACGAGGCCGAGCGCGAGGCCGAAGAACAGCGCGACCATTCCCTTCGACGTGGAATCGCCCAGCACACTCGTCACGGCTGCGAACGCGACCACGATGATCGCGAAGTACTCGGCGGGTCCCATCTTGAGCGCCAGCTGAACCATGAGCGGCGCCGCGATCGCGAGGCCAGCGGTTGCTATAGTGCCGGCGACGAAACTGCCGATGGCCGCGGTGGCGAGCGCAGCGCCACCGCGCCCCGCCTTGGCCATTTTGTGGCCCTCGATCGCGGTGACGATCGTGGCGCTCTCGCCCGGCGTGTTGAGAAGGATGCTCGTCGTGGAGCCGCCGTACATCGCGCCGTAGTAAATGCCGGCGAACATGATGAATGCTGCGGTGGGGTCGATACCAAACGTGACCGGCAGCAGTAGCGACACGGTGAGCGCGGGCCCGATGCCCGGCAACATTCCAATCGCAGTGCCGAGCGTCGTGCCGAGCAGGCACCACGCGAGATGCGTCGGCGTGAGCGCGACGCGGAACCCGTCTGTCAGCGCGGACCAGGTTTCCATGGCGATCAGCCGAATGGTCCGGGCGGAAGCGCAACGCCCAGCCCGCGAGTAAATGCCACCTGCACGACGACGGTGAGCACCAACGCGATCGCTGCGTCTCGAACCACCCTGCGGCTGCCGAACGCGCGCGCAGTAAGCACGAACATCACGGCGGACGCGATGACGAAACCTGAGTAGTTCATCAGCGCGGCGTTCGCGGCGATCGCGATTGCCAGGAGCAGCAGTGGCTTCGAAATGCTGTTCTCGGCCGGCTTTTGGCCGTTCTCGGCCGGAGCGGGCTGCGCCCGCTCCGGACTGGTTCTCACATTCGCTTCGCTCAGTGCAGGCTTTGCCGCTGCGCGGCGATTCCAGTGGTTCATCGTGACAGCCACGAGCGAAAGCGCAAAACCGGCGAGAACGAACATTTCGAACCAGTCCGTTTCGGTGACGCGACCGGCCGACGCGACGATGGGCGCCACCCGCTTGGTCTCTTCGGCAATGAACCGGCCAAAGGCGTCCCCTTCCATATAGATGTCGGCCCAGCCGCTCCGCTCCATCGTGGCCTTCCACTCCGCCGACGTCGCCAGGCGCCGCACCAGTTCGGTCAGCGACGCCCGCTCGGCGCGCGAGATACCCGGCGCTGCCATGATCCCGCGCCAGTTGAGCAGCGTGACGGGGATGCCTTGTTCACGCAGCGTTGGGATCGCTGAGTTGGGAAGTCGCGCTTCCGCGGAAATCGCGAGCGCGCGCAACGCTCCGCTTTCGACCTGCGATCCGAATTCGCCGAGCCCACTCACCGCAGCGCTGACGTGTCCGCCGAGGATGGAGGCGAGGGCCTGGCCGCCTCCGGAGTACGCGATGTAGTTCACCCCGTCGGGCTTCACGCCGACCTCGGCCGCGATGAGCCGCACGAGAATCTCGTCGGTACCACCCGCGGACCCGCCGCCCCACGAAACGGAGCGTGGATTAGAGCGAAAGGCCGCCACGAGGTCCGCCATCGTTCTGAACGGCGACGACGTCGGGACAACTATCACCTCATACTCGCCGGACAAGCGTGCGATGGGTGTGGCGTCCGCCAGCGTCACCGGCGAATTGTTGGTGACGATGCCACTCACCATCACGAGTCCGGTGACGAGCAAAGCGTTGTCGCGGCCGGCTTCGGAGTTCACGAAACGGGCGAGGCCGATAGTGCCTGCGGCGCCCGCGGTATTCACGACCTGCACGCTGCCCGCAAGTCCGGTAGCGCGAAGGACCTGTTGCATCGCGCGCGCGGTCTGGTCCCAACCACCACCCGGCGCCGCGGGCGCGACGATCGTGAGGTCGCGGGGCGACTGGGCGGCCAGCGCTGTCGCCATCGTCAGGCACAGAATCCCCGCGCGTGTGGCAGTCATGGGTGCGACGAAGGTATCATTGCTCACATGAGGTCGCCTGCTCGCATCGCCGTACTGGTTCTGTGCGCGCTCTCGCCTGCCGCGTCAGGCCAGTCGGCGCCTGCATCGTCAACGGCGACGATGAACCCGGCGCTGCTCGACACCGCGTACCGCCGCGCGGTGGCGCTGCCAAAGCTCCGCAGTCTGCTGGTGGCGCGCGGCGGCACGCTGGTTCGCGAACGGTATTTCCACGGCGCCAAACGGGAGCAGGCGGCCAACCTCAAGTCCGCGTCCAAGAGCGTGATGTCGGCGCTCGTCGGCATCGCGATCCAGCGCGGCGATATCACGAACGTGAAGCAGCCCATCGCGCCGTTCTTCAGGCAGGAGCTCACTGGGAATTCCGATCAGCGGAAGGACTGGATCACCATCGAGGACCTGCTCACGATGCGGTCCGGACTTCAGACCACCAGCTTTTTCAACTACGGGCGCTGGGTCACGAGCCGAAACTGGATCCGGTTCGCGCTCAACCAGCCGATGGTCACCAATCCCGGCGCGGAGATGGAGTACAGCACCGGAAACACGCACTTGCTGTCCGCAATCATCACGCGCGCCACGAATTCCAACACGTGGGAGTACGCAAGCCGGCACCTCGCGCGACCGCTGGGCATTTCCCTGCCGCAGTGGGACCGCGACCCGCAGGGCATCTACTTCGGCGGCAACGACATGTACCTGACGCCGCGCGCCATGGTCGCGTTCGGCAATCTCTATCTGCGACACGGGCGCTCCGCGGACGGCAAACAGATCATCCCGGCGGCGTGGGTAGACAGCTCGTGGGTCATCCGCACGCGCTCAGGCTGGAGCGGCATGGAGTACGGCTACGGCTGGTGGGCGCGACCCATGGCGGGGCATGCCGTGCACATCGCGTGGGGATACGGCGGCCAGTTCATTTTTGTCGTACCGTCGCTGGAGTTGACGATCGTTACGACATCGGACCCGAATCCGGCGCGCCGCGGTGACGATCACCTCGACGCGATTTACGACCTCGTCGAGCAGTTCATCATCCCCGCGGCCAGCAACGGCACCGGATGATCTACCAAGTGGCGCTCGTCGTCCGCGACTACGACGAAGCGATTGACTACTTCACGCGCGTGCTGGGCTTCACTCTCGTCGAAGACACGCCGCAACCGGGAAAGCGCTGGGTGGTCGTGAAGCCCAAGCGCGGCGACACGTCGCTGCTGCTGGCCCGAGCCAAGAACGCCGAGGAGGAGTCGCACATCGGCAACCAGACCGGCGGTCGCGTCTTCATGTTCCTCGGCACCACCGACTTCCAGGCCGACTACAACGCGTTCAAGTCGCGCGGCGTGAAGTTCGTTGAGGAGCCGCGCAGCGAGGCCTACGGCATGGTGGTGGTCTTCGAAGACTTGTACGGCAACAAATGGGACCTCGTCGAGCAGCGTCCGGGGGCGTAACGCACTGCGCCGTCTACTTCATGTTCCGCGGCTATCGGGTCACGTAAGGCAAGTTCGTTTCACGCGGATGCAGCGGAACAATGCGGAAGAGGCAGAAGCCTCTCGACTCGATCCCGAAAGAGGGAAAATGCTGTTGAAGTATCATGCCCTTTCCGCCGTTTCCGCTCGATCCGCGTGAAACGATCTTGATGGTCTTTGCTGGTGGGCGTCCTACTGGCTGACACCCTGCCCGGTACCGAACTTAGATGAGCAAGAAACGCCCCTGCGCTGACCCGTAACGGAAACCCGGACATGGCGAGCAAGAAACCGAAGGGCCGGAAATCGAAGGTCGCGCGTCGAAAGCCATCGGCAAAGCGCTCCAAGGCCAGAAAGCCCAAGGCCGTCAAACGGAAGCCGAAGGCACCCAAGGCCAAGGCTGGCGGTTCCTGGGCGGCCGTCTATGCGCAACGCGAGTTCGGCGAGCGCCGCTACTGGCTCGTGAAGTCCGAGCCGGACGTCTTTTCGTTCAACGACCTGCTCCGCATCCACAACAAGACCACGCACTGGGACAATATCCGCAATTTCGTGGCGCGCAATTTCATGCGCGACGGTATGAAGCTCGGTGACCGCGTGTTCTTCTACCATTCGTCCAACGGCGACCCGGGTATCGTCGGCATCTGTGAAGTGGTGCGCGAGGCCTATCCTGACGCCAGCCAGTTCGATACGGCCAGCGACTACTTCGACAAGAAAGCCACGAAGGAAAAGCCGATCTGGTACATGGTGGACCTGCGCGCCGTGGCCCAAATGACGCACCCGGTGCCGCTCACCGCGATCAAAGTGCGGAAAGAGCTGAAGCACATGGCACTGCTTCGTATCGGCCGGCTCTCCGTGACACCGGTGACGCTCACCGAGTGGAACACGATTGCTCAAATGGCGGAGAACCTGTGAAGCTGCGCATCCTGGCTCTCGCGATCGCGGTCGCCGGCTGTGCACGGCCTGCAACCGCGCCGTCGCCCAATGCCCCGTTCGACATTGCGATCGTCAACGGCCGCATCGTGGACGGCACCGGCAACCCGTGGTACTACGGCGACGTCGGCATTCGCGGCGACCGCATCGCGCACGTGGGGTTCGCGGGGTCATTGCGCGGCGCGGCGGCCGCCCGCCGGATCGACGCGCGCGGGCTCGTGGTGGCGCCAGGGGTCATCGACATCCAGGCGCACTCGGAGGAGCCGCTATTGAGCGGCGATAGTCGAGTCGTGAGCATGATCACCCAAGGCATCACGACGATGATCATGGGCGAGGGTGACACCCCCGGACAGATGTCGCAGCACATGTACGACGAATGGCTGAGGGACTTCACCACGATGCGTCGAACGTCGGTCGCCACGGATACGACCATCGCCGCCGTGCTCAAGTCGTTCATCGGACCGCAGGGCTTTGGCGTTTGGCTCAGCACCATGGAGAAGCGCGGCGCCTCGGTGAACATCGGCTCCTTCCTCGGAGCCGGTGGCGTGCGGCAATACGCAAAGGGCATGGCGGAAGGCGCGCCGACCGCAGCCGAGCTCGACACGATGCGCACGGTGGTCCGCGTCGCGATGGAAGACGGCGCGTTCGGTGTTGCGAGCGCTCTCATCTATCCGCCGGGCAACTACGCGTCCACAGAAGAACTCATCGAGCAAATGAAGGTCGCGGCGCCGTTCGGCGGCATCTACATCACGCACATGCGCTCCGAAGGCGACCGGCTTGTCGAATCCGTTGACGAAGCGCTGCGCATCGGCAAGGAAGGCGGAGTGCCGGTGGAGATCTACCATCTCAAGGCCGCCGGCGTGAAGAACTGGCCCAAGATGCGCACCGTCATCGCCAAGATCGACTCGGCGCGAGTCGCGGGCCAGGACGTAACGGTGGACCAGTACCCCTACACCGCTGGTTCCAACAACCTCTCCTCGTGCATTCCGCCGTGGGCGCACGCCGACGGCAAGCTGTTGGATCGCCTGCGCGACCCGGCCACGCGCGCCCGCATCAAGGCCGAGATGCAGAGTGAGAACGCAACATTCGAGAGTCTCTGCCTGGGTGCCACGCCGCATGGCGTTCAGGTCATCGGCTTCGTCACGGACTCGCTCAAGAAGTACGACGGCAAGCGCCTTCCGGAAATCGCTCAAGCCTGGAACCGCGACTGGGCCGACGCCCTGATTGACCTCACGCTCGTAGAACGCAATCGCCTTGGTCAGGTGATCTTCGTGGCGTCAGACTCGAACATCGCGATCCAGGTCAAGCTTCCGTACATGAAGTTTGGGACGGACGCGGGCGGCTTCGATCCGGACAGCTCGCGCGGATCTACGCACCCGCGTGCCTACGGCACCTTTCCGCGAATCCTTGGCCGCTTCGTACGCGAGTACAAGTGGCTCACGCTTGAGGACGCAGTCCGCAAGATGACCGGCGCGACCGCTGCGCGGTTGTCCATCCGCGACCGCGGTTTGCTGCTGGAAGGCATGATGGCCGACGTCATGATCTTCGACCCGAACACCATCATCGATCGCGCCACATACGAGCAACCGCACCAGTTGTCGGTCGGCGTGGTTCATGTCCTCGTGAACGGCACCGCCGTGGTCTCGGACAGCAAAGTCACGGGCGCCAAGCCCGGAAGGACTGTCCGCGGGCCCGGCTACACGAGGTGATGGCACAGAAGATCCCGCACGTGGGGACGTAGTCCACCATGGAAGCCGAGTCGACGCGCGACGACCTCCCCGCAATCACCAAGTGGGCGCGCGTGCTCCTCACGGCGGCACTCATTCCCGTGGGCGTCTCGGCGCTGCGCGATCCCGAGGGCTGGGTTCCGCTCATCAGCGACATCACGCTCGCGATCCACGAGTTCGGCCACATGCTGTTCATGCCATTCGGCTTCGCTTTCCTCGGCGACACCATGGTCATCCTCGGCGGGTCACTGCTCCAGGTCGCGTTCCCGCTGATTTTCGTCGGCTATTTCCTGCTCTCGAAGAAGCACCGCGATGTGCACGCCGCCATGATGTGCCTCTGGTGGGCCGCGACGAGCATCGCGAACCTCGCCACCTACGTTGGCGACGCACGGGCCCGCGACCTCACCTTGATCAACGGACTGACCGGCCAGGAGAGCGACGGCCACGACTGGTACAACCTGCTCGGGCAATGGGGCGTGCTGAGCCGCGACTTGGTGTACGCGGCGCGCCTTCGGACCACCGCGTGGCTGATGCTGTGGGGCAGCACGTTCGCCGGATTCTACTTCGCGTTGTTTGGCCTGCCGAAGAAACAGGACCCGGACACATCCGTAGTGTGACCATGCGCAGACTCCTCCCCGTCACCCTCGCGGCGATCCTCGCCGCCGGCCCCCTCACCGCACAAACCGTCGACGATTGGCGCGGAGATCTCCGCGTCCTCGCCACCGAGCTGCCGACGCGACACCCGAACGCGTTTGCGAAGATGACGCGGGCGCAATGGGACGGCGCCGTGGGCGCGCTGGACGCGCGCCTGCCGCAGCTCAAGCGCCACGAAGTCATCGTCGAGTTCATGCGACTTGTGGCTATGGTCGGCGACGGCCACACTGCCTTGGCCCCGGAGTTCGAGCCGCGCATCGGGTTCCACCGCTTCCCGATCCAGCTCTACGATTTCCACGACGGGCTCTTCATCATCTCGGCGGACTCGGCGCACGCGAGCCTCGTCGGCGCCAAGGTCATTACGATCGGGCCCTCGTCAGCCGCCGCCGCCATTCAAACTGCGGGGCGCGTCATCTCCCGAGAGAGCCCCAATTGGATCCGCGCGCGCGCCGCATCGCTGCTCGCCATACCCGAGGTTCTCGCGGCGCTTGGCATGGGAAAGGACACGCTGTCCGCCGACTTCGTCATTGAGAAACCCGACCGACAGGGCAAGCCGGTCGAGAGCAAGGTGACGCTCACCGGAACCGGGGCTGCCGCAGGCGACGCGCACATGGCCGCCGGCCAGCAGATCGATATGCGTCGCGCCAGCGCCGGCGAGGATCCGTTGTGGCAGCGCCTGCCCGGGCTCACGTGGTGGTTCCGCATCACGCCAGACAAGGTGCTGTACATCAATCACCGCGCGGTCAGTCCGTTCGCCGACGGCGAGAGCAACGACGCGTTCTTTCGTCGCGCCTTCGCTGCCGGCGACTCGGCGAAAGTCGAACGCGTGGTACTCGACATCCGGAACAACGGCGGCGGCAACAATTTCATGAACCGCAATGTCGTGAAGGAGATCATCCGGCGGCCGGACCTGGACAAGCCCGACAAGCTCCTGGTGTTGATCGGACGCGGCGTGTTCTCGGCCGCACAGAATCTCGTGAACGAACTGGACTATTACACGAACGCAACGTTCGTCGGAGAGCCCACGGGCAACGCGCCCAACCAGTACGGCGATGCGCGTCCGTTACTGCTTCCGCGCAGCCAACTCACGGCGCGCGTGTCGTCATTGTTGTGGCAGAGTCATCAGGCGGGCGACAACCGTGCGTGGTTCACGCCGGACTATTACGCGGAACTGTCGTCTGAGGACTACCGCACCAAGCAGGACCCGGTGCTTGCGACGGCGTTGCGGCGCGCGACCGGAAGCTCGCTGGGACGTCGCCTGCGGGACGTCGCGGAGCTGGGCGACACGGCCGCGGTGCGCTCGGCGATTGGCTCGTACCGCAACAACGACGAGAACAAGTACCGCAACTTCGAGGCCGACGTGAACGCCGCGGGCTACGAACTCCTGCGCGACGGCAAGACGGTGGGCGCGGTGACGGTGTTCACGGCAAACACGATCCTGTACCCGCGGTCGGGGAACACCTTCGATAGCCTGGGTGAGGCGTTGGAGCGGGCCAGAAAGCGCGACGATGCAGTTGCCGCGTACCGCCGCGCGCTCGAACTGAATCCCGGTTTGTTCTCGGCGAGGGATGCGCTTCGGCGGCTGGGTGTGGACCCGTAACCGCGTATTAGGTACTAGGCGGCGGCTTCGCCGCCGACTGGCGGATTACTGCGGTAGTTTCAGCCGGATCTCAGGACCGGCGGTAATCGGGCTGGTGAATCCGCCAGTCGGCGCGCCTGAGGCGCGCCGCTTAGGACCTATTACGCAGTCCGCTACTTGACCAACGCCGCGTACAAAAGCACCGGAAACTTCGCCACCAGGTCGGTGCGATTCGGCAACTGATTGATCATCACCACCCAGGTGATCCGCTCTTCGGGATCAACGCGGTACTGACCGCCGTACGCGCTGCCCCAGCCCCACGTGCCCTCCGAGTGCAGCGTGTTGTCAGCGCCGACGCGCTCGACGATCGAGAAGCCCAGGCCGAAGCCCATCCCGTTGGCGCTGTACAACGTCCCGCTCTGGTTCGTCGTCATGAGGTCGACAGTCTTGCGCGAGAGAATGCGCACGCCGTCCAGTTCGCCGCCGTTGCGGAGCATCTCGAGCATGCGCGCGTAGTCGCGCGGCGTCGACACCAGTCCGGCTCCGCCCGCGAAGTCGCGCCGCGGGCCATCCACGTAGTGCCCCTGTCCGCGCGCGCCCTCCGGCGCGCGCTGGGCATGATTGAGCGAGTCGCTCATGTAGACCGTGACAAGGCGAGCGCGCTTGGCCTCGGGAACGAAGAAGTGGGTGTCGGTCATGCCGAGCGGCTGCGTAATGCGCGACTCGATGAACCGGTCCAGCGACATACCCGACGCGCGCTCGACCACGCATCCGAGGATGTCGGTGTTGTATCCGTAGACGTACGCTTCGCCCGGCTGCCGCGCGAACGGAAGCGTGGCCAGTCGCTCCATGCTCTCGCAGACCAGTTCGTCCTTGTCCGCCAGATACCAGCCGTTGCCGGCCGCCGGTCCGAGCCCCTTCGCGGAGTACATGGGCCCGAGAATCGCGTCGGTGCCGTAGGAAATACCGGCGGTGTGCGTGAGCAGGTCCCTGATCGTGATTGCGCGCGCCGCCGGCGATGAGGTCCGGCCTGTGTCCGCCCGCGTGACGACGGTCGTCCTGGCGTACGCCGGGATGAACATGCTCACCGGGCTGTTGAGGGAAAGCTTGCCCTCCTCCATGAGAATCATGATCGCGATCGACGTCACTGCTTTGGACTTTGAGGCGATGCGGAACATGGCGTCCATGGTCATGCGCTTGCGGCTTTCGACGTCCGCGAATCCGACGCTGCGCTCGTAGGCGACCTGACCGTCGCGGAACACGAGTGCCACTGCCCCGCCGATCCGGTTGCTGTCCACGTAGCTCTGGAGGAACGCGTCGAGTTTGGCGAGCCGGTCGCGTGCAAATCCTGCCTTGAGATTCGTGGCAGCGGAGGCCGTGGCAGCGGTTGTAGGAGCCGAACGCGTGGTCCCATTGGCCTGCGCACCGGCCGGCCCAAGGAGGGTCACGAGAGCCGCGGCGGCTCCGATCAGGGACGCGGCGGCGCGCCAGCGGTGCGAACGGACGGTCATAAGGCGATTCCTGAGTCTACGGAAGTGATTGTGGGACACGGACATCTGGGGCTAACCAACCAACGCCCAACGAGGGGTCGGGTAACGCCGTAGAATGTGTGCTTGGAGTGTGGTCTGCCAGTGCCCCCTGAATTGACCATTTCCGGGTTTGGGGGGTTGTACCTGAAGGAACCGGAACAGGCATTTGACCGCGATGAGGCGTTGACGCCTCGAGGCCCCGAAACACCAAAGACCAGCAATCGTAGAGCACTAAGAACTCTGGGTGGGGCCAGGAGCATCGCTCAGCGATGCGAGCTCGACGGATAGGCCTGTCGCACGTCGTTCCTGAGTCGCGGTGGCACCAGTGTATCCGGACCACGCGCTCCCTCCCGAAATAGATTGCAGTATCACCTGGGTCCGCATTCCGCGAATCCACGTTCCACCGCGAGGGAGAGGAAAACAGCACGATGCCACGCACGACCGGGGTAGTGAAGTGGTTCAACGCAGAGAAGGGTTACGGTTTCATAACACCTGACGACGGCAGCAAGGACTGCTTCGTCCACTTCTCGGCCATTCAGGGCGGCGGCTTCCGCAAGCTCGAAGAGGGCCAGAAGGTGGAATTCGACGTGGGTCAGGGCCAGAAGGGACCGCAGGCTGAGAACGTCGTGGCCCTCGATGGTGGCACCGGTGGCGGTGAAAGTGGAAGTGGTGGCGGAGGTGGTGGAAGCCGTGGCGGTGGTGGTGGCTACGGTGGTGGCGGTGGTGGTGGAAGCCGTGGCGGCGGGGGTGGCTACGG
>JANNRQ010000053.1:0-4379 GCA_031401495.1 Gemmatimonadota bacterium | reverse complement strand
GAAACGCCGACGTGGGTGGTCACTACGACGGGTCGTGTGCTGTTCGACATGATCGTGCCGAAGGTGCTGCCCTTCCTCAACAAGGACATGAAGAAGAAGGCGTTGGGCGAGCTGGTCTTTCAGAGTTACCGCAACGCGGGACTCGCGGAGACGGTGGCGTTGCTCGATCGCCTGAAGGAGTTCGGTTTCCGTAACGCGACACGCGGTGGCGTCTCCATCGGCATTGAAGATCTACACATTCCGAAGGAAAAGGAAACGCTGCTGCAGGAAGCGTCGGAGCGCGTCGAGCGTTTCCAGCGTGCCTACGCAACCGGTAACATCACCAACGGCGAGCGCTACAACAAAGTCATCGATACGTGGACGCATGCCAACACGGATGTCGCCGACGCGATGGTCAAGACGATGCGCGAGTCACAGGGCGGCTTCAATCCCGTGTTCATGATGTTCGATTCCGGCTCGCGCGGTTCACGCGACCAGATTCGTCAGCTCGCGGGTATGCGCGGCCTCATGGCCAAGCCGCAAAAGAAGCTCACTGGCGGTATCGGTGAAATCATCGAAAACCCGATCAAGTCGAACTTCCGTGAAGGCTTGTCGGTGCTGGAGTACTTCTCGTCGACGCACGGCGCTCGTAAGGGCCTGGCCGACACGGCGCTCAAGACGGCCGACGCCGGATACCTGACGCGTCGTCTGGTGGACGTCGCGCAGGATATGACGATTCAGGAAGAGGATTGCGGCACCATTCTCGGCCTGGACACGGCTGCGCTGAAGGAAGGCGAAGACGTGATTGAGCCGTTGGCCGAGCGCTTGGTCGGCAACGTGGCGGCCGAGGATATCCTCGATCCCATGGAACGCGATGAGGCGGGCCGTCCGCGCATGCTGGCGGAAGCAGGCCAGTTGATCTCGGAAGAAGTGGCGCAGTTGATTGAAGACGCGGGTATCGAATCGGTGAAAATCCGGTCGGTGCTCACGTGTGAGGCCAAGCGTGGACTCTGCCGCATGTGCTACGGCCGCAACCTGGCCACCATGCAGATGGTCGACCTGGGCGAAGCGGTTGGTATCATTGCCGCGCAGTCCATCGGTGAGCCGGGAACGCAGCTGACACTTCGCACGTTCCACGTGGGCGGCACGGCGTCACGTATCGCCGAGCAAACCACCAAGCGCGTGAAGTACGACGGCGACATCGTCGAGTACGGCGATCGTCTCGTGCACGTCATCAACAAGGACGGCGAGAGCATTGTCACGTCGTACGAAGGCGACGTGAACATCAAGTCGGCGAAGGATGGACATGTGCTCGCACGCGTTCAGGTGCCGCTGGGTGCAACGATGCTGGTGGCCAACGGGGGCAAGCTGGTGCGCGACGAAGACCGTCGCGATCCGCGTCTGTTCTCGTGGGACCCGTATACGAATCCGATTATCGCCGACGTCGAGGGCACGATTCGCTTCGTCGACCTCGTCGAAGACGAGTCGTTGTCGGAAGAGCTCGACGAACTGACCGGTCTGCGTCAGCGGGTCGTGATCGAAGACCGCGAAAAGAAGCTCCATCCGCACATCGAGATCTGGCAGAACAAGGCGGGCAAGGAGAAGCGCGTGCGCGACTTCATCCTGCCGATCGGCGCCATCATCACGATCGAGGACAATCAGGAAATCACCGCCGGCGCGACGATCGCCAAGGTGAGCCGCGAAGCGTACAAGACCCGCGACATCACGGGCGGTTTGCCGCGTGTGGCGGAACTGTTCGAAGCGCGTCGGCCGAAAGATCCGGCCACCATTTCCGAGATCGACGGGTTCGTGCGGTTCGGCGAGATCAAGCGTGGCAAGCGCGAAGTGTTTGTGCGCCCCGCGTCGATCATTGGCGGACAGTGGGTGCTGGACGAGACGGCGCCGGAGCAGGTCTACGAAGTGCCGTCCGGCAAGCACTTGCGCGTCCACGAGGGTGACCGTGTGCACGCGGGCGACCGTATCTCCGAAGGCCCGGTCAATCCGCACGACATTCTGCGTATCAAGGGACCGCGCGCGGTGCAGGAGTATCTGCTGAACGAAGTGCAGGAGGTGTATCGCCTGCAGGGCGTGAAGATCAACGACAAGCACATTGGCGTGATCGTCAAGCAGATGTTGCAGAAGGTCCGCATCGTGGAGTCGGGCGACACCGAGATGCTCGAGGGTGAGCATGTCGATCGCGCCGAGTTCCGGAAGGAGAACGACGAGGCCAAGAAGAAGAAGCAGGTGCCGGCCACGTCGGAGCCGTTGCTGCTGGGTATCACGAAGGCCTCACTGACGACACAGTCCTTCGTGTCGGCCGCGTCCTTCCAGGAAACCACGCGCGTGCTCACCGATGCGGCCATTCGCGGATCGCGTGACAACCTGCTGGGTCTCAAGGAGAACATCATCATCGGCCATCTCATTCCGGCCGGTACGGGTATGTACCGGTATCAGGAAGTGGATGTCGAGTCGGATGCACTGCCCGAGCCGGAGCCGATTCCGGAAGCCATCGAGCCGAACTTCGAAGCGCTGTTGCCGAGTGCGTTTGCGGAGCCGGTGCCGTTTACGATGGGAGATATCGAGTAGGACTGCAGTACTGAGTACTGAGTACTGAGTACTGAGTGACGGGAGACATCCAGTGTGCTGGGTGTCTCCCGTTTCTTGGATTCGCGGAGATCCCATTGAGCGCCTGCTAAGTCGGCACCAGGCAACGAACCGCCGCCGGCCGTACGTGCCGGCTATCAGAACACGCCACCGTCGCATCCGCCGCTGTCGATGATCAAGGTGTTGCGCGATGGCACCGTGTGGATCCGCCCTACACCGAGCGCGGGCGCCTCGACGGCGCGTTGGGATATCTTCGCGCGAGACGGCACGCGCCTGGGCGCTGCCAACCTTTCACCGTCGTCACGCGTGTGGGATGGCGGTCGCGACTGGGTGCTGGTCAACGAACTCGGCGACGACGACGTCCCGCGCTTCGTGCGGTACCGGGAGGGGCGGTGACCGACGATCGCCGCACTGCGGCCCTCACGCTCCAGCGTTCGTCCCGCGCCGCCATGCTGTCGGCGACATCCCCAAGTGTTCGCGGAACGCGCCATTAAATCGTCGAACACTGCCAAAGCCGCTGTCGTAGGCGAGTCGCGAGACCGCGTTCCGCGGGTCGCGCAGCAATGCCGTCGCACGCCGTAGTCGGAGTGCCAACGCCAGCTGTGTCGGCGTCACCCCAACGCGTCGCTCCAACGCCCGGCGCATGTGGCGCTCGCTCAGGCCCATCGACGACGCCAATTCGCCGATTGACTGTCGGGCGAGCGCTCCGGCCGCGATCTGCTCCATGACTTGTTGCCCCATTCGCGGCACGGCATCCAGTGGAGTCTCGCCCAACACCTCTGGCCGGCACCGTCGGCAGGGCCGATAGCCGGCGCCGTCGGCGCCGGCCGCGTCAACGCCGCGTCAACGCCGCGTGTCGTCAGGGCGAAGTGCGTATTCGAAGTCAGCCATGGACTTGGAGAAATCCACGTCCGTCCCTGAGAACTTCTCGATGATCGGGGGCAGGGTCTTTCGCCCCCAGCGCAACAGCTGCTTTCGACGTTCCGGCGGCATGTAGTTGGGCGCTGGAATGTCATTCGTGAGGCGTTCGATGGCATTGCGTGCGGGCAAGGCGAGCGCGCGCTGCTCGGCAGCTGACAGCGTGGCGCTGGCAAGAAAGCTCAGACCGCGATCGGGGTCGCGCGAGTTCAAGTTCGCGGCGAGTGACTCGATGAACTGCGGATTCGTGCGTAGTCGGGCGGTGACTGCGTCACGGACGGCGCGACTTTCACCTGGGCCCGTGCGCCGGAGCAGCTCGTCGAAATCGCGCTGCGGGTCGAGCGTGGAGAGCTCCGCAAGGATCGCCTCGGACGATGGAGCGGGGTTGCGGATGCGAGCGGCGATGACCGCGAGGCCACCCATGCCCCCGCGAAGGGTCCGCTGACCGATAAACCCGAGACACGCGACCAGGCTGAGGGCGGTGAATATCGTCCATGGCATACGGAGCCACTGCACCGAGTCAGGCGTGAGCTTCGGATTGAGGCTCAAGGTCACCAGCAACATGGTGGCCAGGGGTACCAGGTAGATCACCGGCACGTAGAGGCCGCGCGGCGTGAATCCGGGCCGCACATACAGCGCGACAAACACGAACGAAACCGTCGCGAGGGCGAGGGCCGCCGCAATGGTCAACGCATACAGTGCGGGCCGACCCAACTGCAGCCAGTCGAATCCGCCACTGGCGGTCATGCAGAGCAGCGCCCCCATCAGCAGCAGCCACAGCGGAATCACGACGTACAACGCGGACGGGACCCACTGATTGGTGCTGAGGTACGTCGACGCGTACTGCGACAGCAGACGCTGCAGCGGCAGCAGCAAAA
>JANNRQ010000052.1:0-24466 GCA_031401495.1 Gemmatimonadota bacterium | reverse complement strand
CTCAATCAGCTCGGCGAGCTCGAACACGCTCATGTTGCCGATCGCGTCGAGAATCTCGTCCTTGCCCAGCGTTGCGTTAGCCATTGTTCCTTTTCTCCGAAATGATCCCAGGCGTTCCCGGGAATTGTTGATCGTTTGACTGCCTGGGATTCGTTATGAGCCCTGTTGCAACTGCGCGCGCCGTGCTTCCATGGCGCCGACCATCATGGACAGCAGACCGCTCATCGCGCCGAGCATGGCGGACAACGGCGACTGCAATCCACCGGCGAACTGCGCGAGCATCTGCTCACGCGACGGCATGTTCGCCAGCTTCTTCACCATCGCGGTATCCAGCGCTTTGCCATCAAGGAAGCCGCCCTTCACCGCCGGACGCTCTTCGTTGTCTTTAGCGAAGTCCTGGAGCACCTTGGCCGCCGCCACCGCGTCCTTTGCGATGACCAGGCCCGTCTGTCCCTTCAGCTTGGTGCCGACCAGTCCGGACTCGTTCACCGCGCGCAGGGCCAGCGTGTTCTTGATGACGACGTACTCGACGTTGACCTTGCGCAGCTTGCGGCGCAGGTCCGTCATCCGCTTCACGTTGAGTCCCGTGAAGTCGGTGTAGTAGAGGGCGTTGGCACCCTTGAGTTTGTTCTTGAGCTCGGCGACGAGCTTGTCTTTTTCTGGTTTCTTCATGGCTCGTTACCGGTAGGGGTTGGGATCGATCCTGACGCCAGGCCCCATGCTGCTGGAAACCGAAACATTCCGGATGTACACGCCCTTGGACGACGCCGGCTTCATGCGGATGATCTGGTCCATGAAGGCGGTGAAGTTCGTCTCGAGCGCGCCGATGTCGAACGAGACCTTGCCGATGGCCGCCTGCACGTTGCCGGCCTTGTCGACCCGGAACTCGATCTTTCCAGCCTTGGTTTCGCGAACTGCCCGGGTGACATCCATCGTCACCGTGCCGGCCTTCGGGTTTGGCATCAGTCCGCGGGGACCGAGCACCTTGCCCAACGAGCCAAGCTTGCCCATCTGGTCTGGCGTGGCGATGAGGACGTCGAAGTCGAGGAAACCCTCGCGGATCTTGGCGACGTAGTCCTCGGCGCCCACCATGTCCGCGCCTGCCGCTTCGGCTTCCTTCGCCTTGTCGCCGGTGGCGATCACGAGAATGCGCACCTTCTTGCCCGTGCCGGCCGGCAGAACGACGGTGCCGCGAATTGCCTGATCGGCGTGCGTCGGATCAACACCGAGGCGCACCGCGATCTCCACCGACTCATCGAACTTCGCAAACGCCGATTTCTTGACGATCTCGAGCGCCTGCGCGGGCTGGTACGCTGCCGCGACGTCGCGGTTCTTCTCCGCCGCGCGGTACTTCTTGCCATGCAGTTGATTCGGCATCAGTCAACGACCTCGAGACCCATCGAGCGCGCCGCGCCGGCCACCATCGCCATCGCGGACTCGAGCGAGTCGCAGTTGAGGTCCGGCATCTTGATCTCGGCGATCTTCTTGACCTGGGCCTTGGTGACCTTCCCGACCTTGTTGCGGTTCGGCTGGCCCGAGCCCTTCTCGATGCCCGCCTCCCTCTTCAACAGGATCGCCGCAGGCGGCGTCTTGAGAATGAAGGTGAACGACTTGTCCGAGAAGATCGTGACTTCCACAGGCAGGATGAGACCCGCCTGACTGGCCGTGCGCGAATTGAACTCCTTCACGAACGCCATGATGTTGATCCCTTGGGGACCAAGCGCGGTGCCCACCGGGGGCGCCGGAGTCGCCTGTCCCGCCGGGATTTGCAACTTCACAAATCCGGCAACTTTTTTGGCCATTCACTCTCCTTGTCGTATGCGACGCAAGCCGCCGCGAACTCCCACTGACTTTCCCTGCTCGCCGGAGTGGTCGCCGGCGTGACCTGCGGTGCCGCTAGTACGCCTTCAGCTGCAAATAGTCGAGCTCGACTGAGGTCGGCCGTCCGAACAGGCTGACGCTCACGCGAACCTTGCCTTTGTCTGTCATCACTTCTTCGACCGTCCCGTTGAAGTCCGTGAACGGACCCTCCGTGATGGCCACTGCCTGACCGATGAGGAACGGGATCTCATCCTTCGGCGTCTCTTCTTCACGCTCGTCCGCGACACCCAAGATGCGGTTCACCTCTTCCTGACGGAGCGCCTGCGGCGCCCGCTCCTGGCCCACGAACTTGATCACGCCTTGAATCGAGTTGATGGTGTGAATCGTTTCCTGATTCATCGTCATCTCGACCAGCACGTAGCCCGGATACTTCTTCCGTTCCACATTGACCTTCTTGCCGTTCTTGATCTCGACGAGCTGCTCCACCGGCACGAGCGACTGCCGGATGGGACGGTCCGACTGCGGACGGGCGTCCTGGTCGATTTTGCGCTGGATCAGAGAACGCACCTTGTTCTCGTGTCCCGCCGTCGTCTGGATGGCGTACCAGCGGTGCTCGAGCATGGTGATCACGCGAAGAGCGACGGAATGAAGTTCACCAGCACGAGGTTGAGCAGGACATCGAGCAGGCTGATCAGCAAGCCGATCGCCAGCACGAAAATGATGATGGCAATCGACGCCTGACGAACCTGAGGCACGTCGGGCCACGTCGTCTTCGTGCGGATTTCCAGATAGGAATCCCGCAGGAACGCGACGGTCGTCGGCCACCAACCCGCGGTGGTCACCACGTCAGACGCCATTACTTCGTTTCCTTGTGCACCTGGTGCTTGTCGCAACGCGGGCAGTACTTCTTCCACTCGACGCGCTCGGGATGCGTGCGCTTGTTCTTCGTGGTGAAGTAATTCCGGTTCTTACACTCGTTGCAGGCCAGAATGATCTTTTCTCTAGGCATTTGAACTACCGAAGTCCGTTGTTCGTAATCCGAAGACCGAAACTGCGTTCACTTTCTCTACACCGTCCAGAGCACGCGACCGGGATTGAACCGGTGACCTCACCCTTACCAAGGGTGTGCTCTACCGACTGAGCTACGCGTGCGAATCGATTGTCAGCAGCTTCGTCGAGAGCGGGAGACGGGGCTCGAACCCGCGACATCAAGCTTGGAAGGCTTGCGCTCTACCAGCTGAGCTACTCCCGCGATTCGCTTCCCCTATGGTTGGATCGCCGGCTCCTGCTTCGCTGGTTCGGCCCTCACAATGGTGGGGGAAGGATTCGAACCTTCGAAGGCGTGAGCCGGCAGATTTACAGTCTGCTCCCGTTGGCCGCTTGGGTACCCCACCTCTATGTCACCCGCACCAACGACCGATGTCGACAACGCAGAACAAGTCAGAGCTGACGGTGGGAATCGAACCCACGACCTTCCGCTTACAAGGCGGGTGCTCTGCCAGCTGAGCTACGTCAGCGACAGTCAGGGCATTTTTGCGAGACTCGTAGGATAGTCAGGCACGAAAACTGCGTCAAGGCACAGTGGGAGGCGAAGTTAGGCCCCGCCACCGGCACCGGTCAGTTTCCACTTGGTACCCCCGCCGGCGTCCTCCACCGATACCCCACGCGCTGTCAGTTCGGCACGGATCCGGTCGGCCTCAGCGAAGTCTCGCCGGGCCCGGGCAGCCCGCCGGGCGGTCAGGCGCTCCTCGACCCAGACCGTCAGCTCCGCGGTTGCCTCAGGGCGGTCCGGGACCAAGTCCAGTACCCCGTCCATGAGGGCGAAGGCGACCTTGGCCCGGTCCAGGGCCCCCCTATCGGCACCGCCGGCGTCCAGCTCCCGGTTGGCCGCTGTTATGAACGAAAACAGGGTCGCCATGGCTTCCGGGGCGCCCAAGTCGTCAAACAAGGCCGCGCGGAAGTCGCCCTCCGCTTGGGCGGCGGCCTCGGCCAAAGCCGGCGTCCCGCCTTTGGCACCCGCCAGCCGTTCAGCAAACTCCCCGACCCGGCGCACCGCCGCGCCCGACGCCTCGAGGGCGTCGTCCGACAGATTCAGCTCCTTGCGGTAATGGGTCGTGAATACGAAATGGCGGACCGCCGCGGCGGACACCATCTGCTCTCTGAGCTGGGACACTGTGGAAACGTTTCCCAAGCGTTTTGCCATCTTGGCGCCATCGGTGATCAGAAACGCGCCGTGGCACCAGAAGCGCGAGAACTCCTTGCCTGTCGCGGCCTCGGACTGGGCGATCTCGTCCTCGTGGTGCGGGAACGTGAGATCGATTCCGCCCGTGTGGATGTCGAGGGTCTCTCCCAGGATGTCCATCGCCATCGCCGAGCACTCGAGGTGCCAGCCCGGACGTCCGCGTCCCCACGGCGAGTCCCACGCGGCGCCGGTTTTTTCGTCCTCCGGCTTGGCCGCTTTCCACAGCGCAAAGTCCTGCGCGTTCTCCTTCGTGTAGTCGTCCTGCGCCACCCGCGCGCCGGTCTTCAGCTCACGCGTATCAAGGCGGGAGAGCCGACCGTACTGCGGGAATTTGTCGATGCCGAAGTAGACTGAGCCGTCTTCCGCGTTGTACGCCACCTTCTTTTCGATCAGTTGCTTCACCAGCGCGACCATCTGCGGGATAAAGTCTGTTGCCTTGGGATACTCCTCGGCCTTCTGGATGCGGAGGTAATCGCGGTCTGCGAAGAAGACGTCCGTGACAGGTTCCGTCACCTGAGTGATCGTCTTTCCGGTTTCATTCGCGCGTTTGATGATCTTGTCGTCAACGTCGGTCAGGTTCATGACCTGACGCACCTGCCAACCGCGAAGCTGTAGGGTACGACGGAGCAGGTCACCGAAGAGAAACGTCCGGAAATTCCCGAGGTGCGCCGGGTTGTAGACCGTCGGCCCGCAGCTGTAGAACCGGACAGTGCGCCCGTCCATTGGCGCGAACGACTCCACGCTCCGCGTCATGGAATTGAAGAGACGAAACTCCGGCGCCGCCGACATGCTCAGGCCGTGGAATTGGCCGGCGCGGGCTCTGTCGCGACGGCACCTGACCCGCGATGGAGGCCCCCTTCATACACTCCGCCGATGAGCACCTTGCGAACCAACACCATCACGACAGCGAGAGTCGGTACTGCGACCACCAGTCCCAGCGGCCCCAGCAGTTGGCCCATGATCAGCACCGAAACAAGCAGCAGGACCGGCGGAAGCTTGACCTTGTTGGCCATGATGAGGGGCGCTACGACGTTCGCCTCAAGGATGTGGATCACCGTGCCCAGCAGGAGCACCAGCACGCTGTGGCCAACAGGCCCGAACGAGCCGATACCGGCGCCGTTCAGCACAAACAACGCTGGCAGAATGGTCGAGACGATCGTCCCGAAGAACGGGACGATGAACGCCAGGCCCGTGAACAGGCCGAATGGCAACCAGAACGGCACCTGGAGCGCGTAGAGACCGATCGCGGTCAGCGCTCCGAGCACCACCATCGCTTCCATCAAGCCGATGATCCAGCTGCGCAGCGTCGTGCCGAGGTCCGCGAGCACGTCGCGGGTGAAGCTCCGGTACCCCGGTGGAAACAGGGTGATCAGCCAGTCGCGATACAGCGCGGGACTGAGGGACATGTAGATCGCCATGACGAGCACGGCGACCAGGTTGATGGCGACGTGGGCAGCGCCGATGGCCCTGGGCACCAGCCCACCGATGCTCTCGGTGGCCCGATCGTATAACGCTCCAACCAACCGGTTTTCGCCGGGTCCCATGGCCTCGCGCAGGGCCGGGTAACGCTCTGCGAGGCGGTCGAGTCCGGCCTCCCATCCCGCGATGTAGTCGGGCAGCACCGCATAGAGCTGCTGCGTCTGCTGCACGACCGGCGGCACGAGTACGCCGACGAGCGCGACAACAGCCGCGATGGTGAGCGCCAGCGCCGCGACGAACGGCAGCGGCTCGGGCATTCTCGTGCGTCGTTCGATGACGGCAGCGAGCCCGCGCAGATACAGAGAGATCAGGACGCCGACGAACAGAAGAACGAAAACCGTCGCCGCTGTCCTCACGAGGAGGAGCAGCAGGACGGTCACGATCGTCGCCGTCAGCAGCGGCGCGAACTGAAACCGCCGCGGCGTTTCCGCGGTCAATGAGACTTCTTCTCTCCCGTCGCGTCCTCGATTTCGGCGTTGACCGTCTCGGCGTCCTTCTTGCCCGAGCCGATCTGGCCGCGCGGCGAGCTGGAGCCGGCGGGCAGCACGCCCATCTTCTGCTTCAGCGCGACGAGTCGTTCGTCCACCGCTGCGCCCGTGGCACCCTTCTCGAGGACCTTGAAGTCTTGCTGGAGGCGGTCGCCGGTAAACTCTTCTTCGATCTCAACGGACGCCTTGAGCTGGCGCTCGTTGTGCTCGATGCGGTCCTCCATGCGGGCGAAGGCCTCGAACGCGGACTTCTCCGACATCGAAGACATCGTCTCGTGGATGCGCTGCTGCGCCTGCGCGCGGCGCTGGCGGGCAATGAGCAGGTTTTTCTTGCGCTTGGCCTCTTCGATCTTCTCGTTGAGGTCGCGCAG
The DNA here is from genome assembly GCA_031401495.1 of Gemmatimonadota bacterium. Taxonomy (GTDB): domain Bacteria; phylum Gemmatimonadota; class Gemmatimonadetes; order Gemmatimonadales; family Gemmatimonadaceae; genus DASPMP01. Next base: position 18,065 of record JANNRQ010000052.1, on the reverse strand, counting down.
CGAGTTCTTGAGCTTCTCGGTTTCCTGGCGATGCGACTCCCACGTCGTCATCATCTGCTGGCCGTGCGACATGTGCTCGCTGTGGCGCACCAACGCCTGTTTAGCAAGATCGTCCCGGCCTTCCTTCACAGCAAGCATGGCCTTGTTCTCCCAATCGGCCGCCTGCGTGAACTCCTGGTCCGCCTGATCGTGGAGGCGCTTCTCATCTGCAATGGCGCCGGCCACCTGCTGCTTGGCCTTCACCAACTGCGAGCGCATGTCCACCAGGATCTGATTCAACATTTTCTCGGGATCTTCCGCCCGGGAAATCAGATCGTTGATGTTGGACCGCAGCATCGCCGAAAGTCTGTCGAGAATACCCATGGCTTAGCGTCTCCCGCGGGTGCGTCCGCCGGCCTTGGCGGCGCGAGTTTTCTTCTTCTTGGGTGCGACCTTTCCGGCTTTGCCCGCGCGGTTCGCCTTCTTCACGGCTTTGGGCGGAACTCGGTATTCGCCGGTTGACCTGATGACCCCGAGTTCCCGCAAGTGCGAAGCTAGAGCGAGAGTCATGCTCTCGTATGACGCGAGGAACTCCTCGTAGTCCAGATGGGACAACTCGAGCGCCTCGGTCAGCACGATTGAATCCTGCTCAATGCCGTAGGACCCGTGCAGCAGGTCCGACGCGTTGAATTCCAGGAGCCGGCGGCTGATCGTGGCGAGTACGTCCTTGTCGCGCGGCAGATCCATCACCTTGACGCGCAGCACGACGACCGGTGGCGAGTAGTGGACGACCACAGACATGTCGATCGGGCCACCCGGCTTCACCACCCAGAGGCCGGGTCCCACTTCGCGGTAGGCGCCCTCGACGCCAAGCTTGTCGAGAAAGCCTTCGATTTCTTCTTTGGTTTTCATGCGCGTGTGTGAAGTCGTTGGTCCTTGAAAGGACCTACGATTGGGTGAGCCGGACGTTTCAAACTGCAGGACGGACCGTGGCGTGGGAAGTGGCACACTTGGTGCTTCGTGCTTCGTGCTTCGTGCTAGTGGCTCAGTCGCCACTCTTCTTGATCTGAACCAGCCGTTCGCGGGCGAGTCGCCGGCCGGTTGGCGTCGCCGCCAGCCCTCCGCCAGCCGTCTCGCGATAGCGGACATCCATCTCCCGGCCGATTTCCCCCATCGTGTCGATCACCTCGTCAGCGGGAATCGCGAAGGTGATACCCGCGAGTGCCATCTCGATCGCGGCCAGCGCGATCGCGGCGCCGGTTGCGTTCCTGAAGACGCACGGCAGCTCGACCAGCCCACCGAGCGGATCGCAGACGAGGCCGAGCGTCCCTTGTTGAGCCAAGGCGACCGCGTGCCCCACCTGCGACGGCGTTCCCCCCATAAGCTCCGTGCCGGCGCCAGCAGCCATGCCCGCAGCCGCGCCGGTCTCCGCCTGGCAACCGCCTTCGGCACCGGAGAGCGACGCGCGCTCAGCGACCACCGCGCCGATGAGGCCGGCGGTCGCGAGCGCGTCCACGAGTTGGTCGTCGCTGCATCGTCTTGAGTTAGCGAGGCCCGTGAGCACTGCCGGCAGGACACCTGCGCCGCCTGCTGTCGGGGCAGCGACAATCACGCCCATCGCGGCATTCACCTCCTGCACGGCGAGCGCGCGCGCCAGCACATCGCGGAACGGAGTGCCGGAGAGTGGACCCGCCGGCCCGCGGTGCAACTTGGCGGCATCACCTCCAACCAAACCCGACGCCGACCTGAGGTCGCCGGCAAGACCCTGCTCGATAGCGCCGCGCATGACGTCGAGCGCGCGCTTGAGGGCGGCGCGAATGTCCGCGACCGGCCGGCCCTGATCCTTGGACTCCTGCTCCAGCGCCAGTTGCGACAGCGCGATCCGCTTGGCCTCGGCATCCGTGATCGCTTCGCGAAGAGAGCGGTACATCAGGCGCTGACCTTGTCGAGCGCAAACGACCAACGCACCCAGGACAGTCCGCGGATATCGGCGAGCGCCTTTTCGTTCGGCGGCTCGTCGAGTTCGATGACGATGAACGCATCGCCGCCGCGCTCTTTCCGTGTCAAGCGCAGCGTCGCGATGTTGAGCCCGTCCTCGGCGATGATGCCGGCAATTCGTGCGATGGATCCTTTCACATCCTCGGCGACGAGCACGATCGTGTGGTAGCCGCCGTGGACTTCCACCGGAAAGCCATCGATCTCGCTGACGAACACGCGTCCCGCGCCGAGCGATGACCCAAGCATGGCGTGTTTGCGATCGCCGCTTTCAACGGTGATGCGGACGCTGTTGGGGTGCGTCGTTTCGTCGTTACCAAGTGTTGTCTTCTCGAAGACGTATTTGAGGCTCTCACGCTCGGCGATGCCGAGCGCGTCACGGATGCGCTCGTCATCCGGGCGGAATCCCATCAGGCCGCCAACGATGGCCTTGTCAGTGCCGTGGCCTTCACCGGTGCGCGCGAAAGAGCCGTGCAGCTCGACACGGGCGCTTTGCGGTGTGCCACCGACGAGGCAGCGCGCCAGCAGCCCCAGCCGGCAGGCGCCGGCGGTATGCGATGATGACGGCCCAACCATGACCGGGCCGATGATGTCGAGGAGAGAGACCACGACTGCCTAGGGTGTAGGGTATAGGGTCAGGGTATAGGGTATAGGGTACTTCACCCTTACCCCGCTTTCTTGCGCTTCGACTTGGTGTCGAAAAGGCGCTTCAAGTACTGACCCGTGTAGGACTCGGGGATCTGGGCGACATCTTCGGGGGTGCCGGCGGCCACGACGGTTCCGCCCTTGGCGCCGCCCTCGGGTCCGAGGTCGATGATCCAGTCGGCGGTCTTGATGACGTCCAGATTGTGTTCGATCACGAGGACTGTGTTGCCGCGGTCGACCAGCCTGTGAAGGACGTCGAGCAGGAGGCGCACATCCTCGAAGTGCAGGCCGGTGGTCGGTTCATCCAGGATATAGAACGTGCGCCCCGTGTCCCGCTTGGAAAGTTCGGTGGCGAGTTTGACGCGCTGCGCCTCGCCGCCCGAGAGCGTGGTGGAACTCTGGCCGAGGTGGATGTAGCCGAGGCCGACTTCGGTCAACGTCTTGAGCTTCTCGCGGATGCGTGGCTGATGCTCGAAGAACGCCAGCGCGTCTTCGACGGTGAGGTCGAGCACGTCGCTGATGTTGAGTCCGCGGAACCGGACTTCGAGCGTTTCGCGATTGTAGCGCTTGCCTTTGCACACTTCGCATGGGACGTAGACATCCGGCAGGAAGTGCATTTCGATTTTCACGAGGCCATCGCCCTGACACGCTTCGCAACGCCCGCCCTTCACGTTGAACGAGAAGCGACCCGGCCCATAGCCGCGGATCTTGGCGTCCGGAAGTTCCGTAAAGAGTTCGCGAATCGGCGCGAAGAGTCCCGTGTACGTGGCCGGATTCGAACGAGGCGTGCGTCCGATGGGGCTCTGGTCGATGTCAATGACTTTGTCGATGAAATCGAGCCCGAGAATGCGATCGTGGGCACCGGGGATCACGCGTGCGCGGTAGAAGTGCCGCGCCAACGAACTGTGCAGAATGTCTTCGACAAGCGTCGACTTGCCCGAGCCCGAGACTCCGGTCACGGCACAGAACACACCGAGCGGGAACTCGACGTTGATCTTGCGAAGGTTGTGCTCGCGCGCGCCCTCGACGCGGAGCGCTTTCTTTTTGTCGCGCGGCCGTCGCGAACTCGGGATCGGGATTTCCCGCAAGCCGGCGAGGTACTGACCGGTGAGCGACTTCTTGGACTTGAGAATGTCACCCACGGTCCCGACCGCGATGACCTCGCCACCGTGCTTGCCGGCGCCGGGGCCAAGATCGATCACGTGGTCCGCTGCTTGAATCGTTTCTTCGTCGTGCTCGACCACGATCACCGTGTTGCCCAGGTCACGCAGTTGCTGGAGCGTGGCAAGCAGGCGCGCGTTGTCGCGTTGGTGCAGGCCGATGGACGGCTCGTCGAGGATGTACAGCACACCGACGAGTCGCGACCCAATCTGTGTCGCCAACCGGATGCGCTGCGCCTCGCCGCCACTCAGCGACTCGGCCGCGCGACCGAGCGTGAGATACTCGAGGCCAACGTCCACAAGGAACTGGAGGCGCTCGCGGACCTCTTTGAGGATGGGCGCTGCGATTTCGGGGTCGAGTCCGGGCCGTCCCTTGGTGCGGATGGGCACGTTCTTGAAGAATTCGAGCGCGTCCGCCACCGAGCGCGCCACGACGTCGCCGACATTGGTGTCATGGATCGTGACTGCGAGCGCCGACTTGTTGAGGCGGCGACCGCCACACACGTCACACGGCACCGCGATCATGTAGGCCTCGAGCTCCACGCGCACGGAATCCGACGGGCTCGCCGAGTAGCGGCGCTCGACGTTGGCGAGGACACCTTCCCAATTGTGCGCCGCGTCGCCGTGGAGGATGGCCTTCTGCGCCGCCGGTGTGAGCTGACCCCATGGCGTGTTGAGCTCGAACTTGAACTGCCGGGCCAGCGCGGGCAGGACGACCTTGCGCAGATATCCGGTGGGCTCGGGCCAGGGGATGATCACGCCTTCGAGCATCGAGATCGATGCGTCGCCGAGGACCAGCGTCTCGCTCACGCGGCGCCGCGTGCCGAGTCCGCCGCACACGAGGCACGCTCCAAAGGGCGAGTTGAACGAGAAGTGGCGCGGCTCCATCTCCGGCAGTGACGTGCCGTCGGCCGGGCAGGCGTACTTCTCGGAGAACATCTCGCTCCCCTCGTCGCCGCGGACGATCTCGACGAGTCCGTCGGCGAGCTTGAGCGCCGTCTCAACGGAGTCCGAAAGGCGCGCACGATCTTCCGCGCGGACCACGAGGCGGTCCACGGAAATGGAAATCGAGTGGTTGACCTTCTTGTTGAGCTTGGGCGGACTGGCGAGCTCGACCATTTCGCCGTCCACGTGCGCCCGCATGAAGCCCTGCTTGCGAGCGGACTCGAAGACGTCCTTGAACTCGCCTTTGCGCTGCTGCACGAGCGGCGCGCGCACCTCGATCTTGGTGCCGGCTTTCCAGCCGAGCACGCTGTCGGCGATCTGGGAGGCGCTTTGGCGCTCCACGGCGCGTCCGCACTTGGGACAATGCGGCGTTCCGGCGCGCGCGTACAGGAGTCGGAGGTAGTCGTAGATCTCGGTGACCGTCCCGACGGTGGACCGCGGGTTGTGTCCCGCCGTCTTCTGCTCGATGGAAATCGCCGGAGACAGACCCTCGATGGAGTCCACGTCCGGCTTCTCCATGAGACCCAGGAACTGGCGCGCATAGGCCGAGAGAGACTCGACGTAGCGGCGCTGGCCTTCCGCGTAGATGGTGTCGAACGCGAGGGACGACTTGCCGGATCCAGACAGGCCGGTGATGACGGTCAGCTTATCACGGGGAATGACAACATCAATGTTCTTGAGGTTGTGTTCCCGGGCGCCCCGGATGACCAGCGCATCTTCAGCCATAGCCAGCGTAACCTCAAAGGTTCAACCTCGGGATACAAGCGGACCCCTATATTCCTCTGCCCGATGCCGAAGGTGCCGTGAGGTTCCCTTCTATAGAAGAACGGTCCCCGGCCCGACCCCGGTCCAGACGTGATTCAGGCCCGCAGCGTGACGACGATGATTGAGGTCCGCGTGGACGATCTCGCCTTCTTCGAGGGCGACGCCATTGTCCGACCGGTGAACTCGATGCTCGAGGCGACCACTCCGGTGATGCGCCGCCTCGAGAAAGCCGCAGGCCCCGGCTTCCCAGCGCTTGTGCGCTTGCAGGAGCCCCTGCCCGTAGGGGCCGCGGTCGTGACCGGGGCCGGGGACCTACCCGTGGAACTGCTGGTGCACGGCGTCGTCGCCAGCCCTGAGGAGCGTGTCACCCGGGCTACGGTCAGACTGGCGTTGATGAGCGCCATGCAGCGGTCAGTGGCCTTCGAGATCAAGCGCGTCGCCGTCGCGCCATTCGGCCTGGGCGCCGGCAATCTGGATGTCGATACCAGCGCCGACGTCATGATCAGCGTACTCACTGAGCATGTGCGGCGGTCGGCGTTCCCCACTTCGGTCGTGATCATCGTCGAGAACGAGCTCGAGGAGCACGTATTGCGGACACGCATGCGGAGCGCCGAGTGAAGCCGCGCGTCTGGATCGGCGGGCTCATCGTCGCCGCATGGCTGACGGGTGTGGGCATGATGTTCCGGCGCGAGTACTTCCGACCGCACATCGAGCGGCTGGCGGAAGCCGCGCTTCGCGTTTCGCCCGAAGCGGTGTTCTACGCGGTGATGCAGGGCGAGAAGCAGGTCGGGTTTGCCTCGTCGACGCTGGACACGGCTGCGACGATGATCGAGCAGCGCGACTATCTCGTGGCGGACATCGTCGCGGGCGGACAGGTCCACCGCGCCACAGCCCGGACCAACGTGATCCTCACGCGTACGCTGCGCGTCCGTTCCTTCGAAGCGGAAATCGAAGCGGGGCAAACGCAAACGACAGTGAAAGGCACGATCTCCGGTGACACCACCCTCAGCTACGTGCTGAACCCCGTGCCCGGCGTGCGTGCTGACACGCAGCATATCAGCATCGGCGGTCCGATCCTGCTTCCGACGCTCGTGCCGCTGGCCGTCGCATTGGAGGGCACACCGCGGGTGGGGCGGAAGTACGTGCTCCCCTTGTTCGATCCAGCATCCATGGCGCCGCGTGACGTGAGCTTTGAGGTGCAGGCCGAGACGGTGTTCGTGGTGAACGACAGTTCGGTGCTCGACACCGTCTCCGGCGTGTGGCACGGCGTGCTGCCGGACACCATCCGCGCGTGGCGTGTCGTGCCGGAAACGGGCGGCGGCGCATCGGCGAGCTGGGTGGACGCGCAGGGCCGCGTCGTCTCGAGCCGGCAAATGGGTTTCGAACTGCGGCGCATGCCGTACGAAGTGGCGTTCGAGAACTGGCGCCAGGAGTCCGATATCGCAGCCAGGGCCGCAAGACGGCCGGCGACTGCCGCCGCGGCAAACGCCAGTCGCGACATCTTCGAATCGACGGCAATCGCGTCGAACAGACGGATTTCACAGAACGTCGCGGTGCTTCACGTCAGGTTGAGCGGCGCCGATTTCACGGGGTTCGATCTCAACGGCGGGCGGCAACGCCTGGCAGGCGACACGCTGGAAATCACGCAAGAAGGAATCGAGGCGCTGTCACCGAGGTACTTCCCGATCCTCAACGTCGCGGAACGCACGAAGGTTCAGGACCTCCGGAAAGAGCCGTTCCTCGAGGTGGACCACCGCGAAATCGTTGCCTTGGCGGAACGGCTCGCCGACCGCAGCCGCGACCCACGCGTCATCGCGGAGCGGATCACCCGCTGGGTCTACGACTCACTGAAGAAGGAAGTCACCGTCGGTATTCCCAGTGCGTTGCACGTGCTGCGCACGCGCGCCGGCGACTGCAACGAGCACACGCAGTTGTTCGCCGCCATCGCTCGCGCCGCGGGAATTCCGACGCGCATCGCGGCGGGGCTGGTCTATCTCGACGGCAATTTCTATTACCACGCCTGGCCGGAAGTCATGCTGCGCGGCTGGGTGGCAGTGGACCCCACGTTCGGTCAATTCCCCGCCGACGCGGCCCATTTGCGCTTCGTGACGGGTGGACTTGCGCGGCAAGCAGAACTGCTGCGACTGGTCGGCAACCTGCGGATTCAGGTACTGAGAACCCGATGATCAAGATCACGAGTTTGGTGAAGAAATACGGCGACTTCACTGCGGTGGACGGCGTCGACCTCGAAGTCCCGCGTGGCGAACTCTTCGGCTTCCTGGGGCCCAACGGCGCCGGCAAGACCACCACGCTGCGGATGATCGCCGGCATCCTGCGGCCCACAAGCGGCACCGTGGAAATTGGCGGCGTCAACATCGCCAGGGACCCGATCGCCGCGAAAATGAAGCTGGGCTTCATTCCCGACCGGCCGTTCATCTACGAGAAGCTCACCGGCGGCGAATTCCTGAAGTTTGTCGCGGGCTTGTACGACCAAGAGGGCTCACACGTAGAGCATCGCGCGAGAGAGCTACTGGCGCTGTTCGACCTCGAAGAGTGGCGTGACGAGTTGGTCGAGAGCTACAGCCACGGCATGCGGCAAAAGCTCATCATCTCGAGCGCGTTCGTGCACCGCCCTGAAGTCATCGTCGTTGACGAGCCGATGGTGGGCCTGGATCCGAAGGCAGCACGCATCCTCAAGGACCTGTTCCGCGAGTACACGCATCGCGGCCACACGATCATGATGTCCACGCACACGCTCGAAGTGGCGGAGTCGATGTGCCACCGCATCGGCATCATCCAGAACGGCAAGATCCGTGCGCTGGGCACGATGGCGGAACTGCAAAAGTCCGCGACGGGCGGCGCCAGCGGCCTCGAGGACATCTTCCTCAAGCTCACGGGCGAGAACGCAGCGCGCGCACTCGTGGACGTGCTGGATGCCTGAGGCAGCCGCAACAGCGACGCCGGTGGCAAGCGCGGGCGACACACGCCCGGACCCGTCGCTGTGGCACCTGCTATGGCCCAAATACCTGACGATCCGCGCGCGGGGGACGGGCGACGAACGCGGTCGCGGAGCGCGCCTCACGTTCCTCGCGATCTTCGGTTTTCTGTTTTGGGCGTTCGTGTTCGGGCTGCTGTACCGCTTGCTCGCGTATTTCCGCGGTGTGGAGGAGATCGGGCCGCTGCTCGCGGGAAAGCTCCTGGGAATGCTGTTGGTGGGGTTCTTTTCGATCCTGTTGCTGTCGAACGTCATCACCGCGCTCTCGAGCTTCTTTCTGGCAAAGGATCTGGACCTGCTCGTGGCCGGTCCCGTTGACTGGCTCAACGTCTACCTCGCGAAGCTGACGGAAACCGTCGTCAACTCGAGCTGGATGGTTGTCCTCATGGCGATTCCGATGTTTGCGGCGTACGGCATCGCGTATGGCGGCGGTTGGTTCTTCCCGTTCATCGCGGCCGGCGTGCTCATTCCGTTGTTGATCATCCCCGGCGTCATTGGCAGCGCGACCACGCTTATCCTCGTCAATGTTTTCCCAGCGCGACGCACCCGCGACATTCTGAGCGTGATCTCGGTGATGGCGGCCGGCGGCCTGGTGTTGCTGTTCCGCATCGTGCGTCCGGAACAGCTGGCGCGTCCAGAAGGCTTCCGCTCACTCGTGGATTTCGTGACCGTGCTGCGAACGCCGACGTCGCCGATCATGCCCAGCGAGTGGGCAGCCAACGCGACCATGAGCTGGCTGCAATTCAAGATGGACTACCTGCCCCTCTACATGCTGTGGACGACGGCCGCGGCCATGGTCGTGTTCGGCGCCATGCTCCACCGCTGGATGTACCTCAAAGGCTTCAGCAAGGCCCAGGAAAGCGCTGCGCGCTGGGCACGCGCCGGGGTGATGCACGGCTTTACCAAAGCCGTATTGAAGCCGCTGAGCATCCTCAAGCGTGAGCTGGTGCTCAAGGAACTTCGGCTGTTCTTCCGCGACACGACACAGTGGTCACAGCTGATCCTGCTCGCAGTACTGGTCGTGGTGTACGTGTTCAACATCAAGTTCCTGCCGCTCAGGGGCGAAGGCATCACGTTTTTCCTGCTGAACGTCGTGCCGTTCCTGAATCTCGTGCTGGCCGGGTTCGTGCTCGCGTCGATCGCGGCGCGCTTCATCTTCCCGGGCGTCAGCCTCGAAGGTCGCACGCTCTGGCTGCTGCGCTCCAGCCCGATGTCGATGTCGGACCTGTTGTGGACCAAGTTCTGGGTCGGCACGCTGCCGCTGCTGGTGCTTGCCGTCGGCATCGTGGGCGTGACCGATTATTTGCTGGCCGTTGCGCCGTTCATGTTCACGGTTTCCGTGCTCACCATCATCGCGATGACATTCGCCGTGTCCGGCCTTGCCCTGGGCTTCGGCACGATGTTCCCGCAATTCGAGACGGAGAATGCGGCGCAGATACCAACGTCATTCGGCGGCCTGCTCTTCATGATGAGCTCGACCGCCGTGATCGGCGGCGTTGTGATCCTCGAGGCTCGACCGGTCTACCTGTACCTGCGTTCGCAGACATTCGGCGAGGCATTCAACCCCGTCGAGCTGGGCGTCGGCTTCGGTCTGGCGGCCCTACTTTGCGGCGCGGCGACGATCGTCCCGATCCGCATCGCGCGGACGCGGCTGGAGAACGTCGAGCACTAGTGTGCGGCGGCGCTGAGTCCGGCGCCGCAACTGGAACAGAAGCCGGCGCTCGACTCAGGCACCTCAACGCCGCACGAAGCGCAGCGGCCGTCGAGGTAGCGTCCGCAGGTCGAGCAGTAGACTGCGTCGCTCTCCGGGCGCACACCGCACGTGCGGCACTCGCAATGCGATGCCTTCCACTCGCGCAGCCTGGCCTCGACGGCATCCACTGACGCTGGCGCGGCCGCCTGCTTCGCAGGGACGGCCTCGCGCATCTCTCGCACCGCGCGGTTGCCATAGTCGCGGCGAAGTTCCGCGTAATCGGAATCCGACAGTTTGCCGGTCGCGCGATCGAACTCGATCTCGCGGAGCGCCCGGATGGCGCTTTCCTCGGGCGTTGCAACCACCACTGTGCGCGAAATGATCCGACGCGGCACGTCGAAGAACAGCGGGTACAGCACGAATGCCAGCGCGCCCACGGCGAGCACAGTGCCAACCACGAGGGCCAGGAGTTCGCCGTTCATCCGTCGTCCCGCACCGCAGCGTCGAGCTTGGACAACTCGTCGGGCGAGGCGTCGATGCCGGCGCCGGCCGGCGCAACTGCCGCCTTGGCGCCTCCGAGGCCGCGGATCACGAATAGCAGCGCAATCGCTCCGATCGCGATGCCGACGCCCGGGAGCACGTAGCCCACGATGTTGAAGCCTTCCTTCGGCGGCGCCATGAGCACGCGGTCGCCGTACTCGCCTCGCAGCGTTGCCGTGATTTCGTCCGCGGTGTGACCGCCAGCCACCATGGCCATGATGTCGCGATGCATCGCCGGCGACACCTGGCACGAAAAGTCGGTCGTGCGGCACGTGAACACGTCCAGCGTGCAACCGCACTGACAGCGAAGACGATGCTCGAAGTCGTCGCGTTCCTGAGGCGTCATGGACGGCACCGCGTTGGGCTTTGGCGCCAAACGCACCGAACGCCACGCCCCCTGATCCATCGCGAACAGGTTGCCGGAGTCCGCCTGCGCCGGCGTCGCCTGCTGTTGCGCAGACGCAGCACGCGCGATTCCAACCCCGATCGCGGCGCCAGCGGCCGCGATCCACCGGCGACGCGAGATCACGCGACGCCCGCGAGCTCTGCCGGTGCGGGCTTGAGCTCTGCGGCGTACCCCGCCTGCCGGCGGCGCTCGGCCTGAGGCCACATCACGATCATTCCGCCGATCGTCATCAATACCGCGCCGAACCACACCCACACAACGAGCGGGTTGAACGTGATACGCAATTCGGCGAGATCGTCGCGAACCCCGGCGAGGACGACGTAGACGTCCTGCTTCGCGGTGGTTTGGATCCCCACTTCGGTAGACGGCTCGAAGGTCGGGCGCTTCTGCGAATCGAAATACTGGCGCTTCTCGGTCTTGATGAGGCCCATTGGCTTCCCATCCTTCCAGGCCTCAAGGGCAACGGCGGTGATGCTGCGGTTGAGCGATTCGGACGTCGACACGCCCTGGCTGACGAAGCGCCACGTGGAGCCGTACGGATCCTTGGTCTCGAACGACTTGCCCGCGCCAAGACTCACGTCGCTCTCGCGCTTGAACGCCATACCCGCGAACGCGGCGAACAGAACGACAATGCCGGCGTGCACGATGTACCCGCCGTAACGACGCCGGTTCCGCGTAACGAGGTTGAACAGGCCAATGGCGAATGATTCTCCGTGCAGAGAGCGGCGTGCCCCGACCCCCTTCCAGAATTCCTGGACGATCGTGCCGGCCACGAATGCTGCGAGCATGTACGCGATGAGCGCGTTGGCAGCGCGCATGCCGAGCGCCACAAGCGCCACCAAAACCACAGCGCCTGCAATGACCGGTCCGAGGAACTGGCGCCGCAGGTTCGACACCGACGCCTTGCGCCACGCGATCAGCGGGCCAACGCCAGTGAGAGCGAGCAGCAGCAGGCCGAGGGGAACATTCACCGTGTTGAAGAACGGCGGACCCACCGTGATCTTCTCGCCGCGAACCCACTCGCTGATGATGGGGAGGAACACGCCCCACAGCACCGAGAACGCGATGCCAACGAAGAGCAGATTGTTGTAGAGGAACGCAGCCTCGCGGCTCACCATGCTCTCGAGCCCGGCGCGCGCCTCCAGATCCTTGAGCCGCACGCTCACCAGGTAGGCGGTGATCGCCGTCGCGACAACGAGAAACGTGGCGAACCAGCCGCCCACGGGCGACTGCGCGAACGAGTGCACGCTCTCGATGATGCCGCTGCGCGTGATGAAGGTGCCGAGGATTGAGAGCAGGAACGTCGAGACCACGAGCGTCACGTTCCACTTGCGCAGCATGCCGCGCTTTTCCTGGATCATGATCGAGTGCAGGAAGGCGGTGCATGTGAGCCACGGCAGGAACGATGAGTTCTCGACCGGATCCCAGGCCCAGTAGCCGCCCCATCCGAGCTCGACATACGCCCACCACATGCCGAGCGTGACGCCGATGGTGAGGAAGAACCAACACACCAGCGACCAGCGGCGCACCGCGCCGAGCCACTCTGCGTCGAGCTTTCGCGTGACGAGCGCGGCAATCGCAAAGGCAAATGGCACCGCCGCGGCCACGTAGCCGAGGTAGAGCATCGGCGGGTGGATCGCCATGCCCGGATTCTGGAGCTGCGGATTCATGCCGCGCCCATCCGCCGGCAGCCAGTCCAGGCGCACGAACGGATTGGCCTTGAGCGCTGTCGTCAGCAGGAAGAACGCCAGCACCGCCGCGAGCGTGCCCGTGGCGTACGGCATCATCTCGCGATTCGCGTTCCGGTTGGTCCACACCATGATCGCGAGGTACATCGAGAGGATCAGCGCCCAGAACAGCATCGAGCCGGCCTGGCCGCTCCAGAACGCCGCAAACACGTAGACGTTGGGCATGTTGGCGCTGATCTGGCTCGCGACATACGACAGCGAGAAATCGCGCGTAAAGAGCGCGTACCAGAGACCAACGGACGACAGAACGGTGAAGGCGGTGGCAGCATAGGCCGCCCGCTCACCACTGAGCACCAGTTCCTCGCGGCGTCCCTTCCCGCCTGCGAACGAAACCGTGGCGGCCCAGACCGCCATCAGCAAAGCGATCCAGAGCGACAACTCTCCGACGACGATCACACGCCCTTGGTCGCGCCGCTGTAGCCGGGGGTGTCCTTGTACTTGTCCGGCGCGCTCTCGTAGCGAGACGCGCACTTGGCCAGCAGCGTCGTCGCGTGGAACGTCCCGTCCGGCGCCATGCGTCCTTCCACCACGACGTCCACGCCGTCGGTGAAGGTGTCGGGCGCAATGCCGCGGTAAATCACGGGATAGGTCTGCGCTCCGTCAGTGACGACAAACGCATACTCGCGGCCGCCAGCCACGCGCTTGATCGACCCCGGCACCACGCGGGCACCAAGCTTGAGCCCGACTCCATGGAAGGACTTATCGGCGGACAGCTTGGACGCGAGCTCGCTGGGCGTGAGGTAGTACATGCCCGTGGAGTTGATCGAGCTCGCCATGAGATAGCCGGCGGACGCGAGGACCAGTCCGGCTCCGATGAGAAACTTGGTACGCGGCTTCATAACTCTAGGAATATGCCTTAGCGCGAGCGATTAAGAAACGCCGCCGACGAGGCGACACCCGCCCCGTCCCATACGAGGTCGCCAATGCTGAATGGTCTGCCCAAGCGACGGTCGCGCAGCTCTTTCCAGACGCCGATCGTGAGTGCGCTCGCGACGCCGGCCGCCTGGGCTCCGGACCTTTGCGCGCCCGTTGCCCGCGCGATCGAGAACGCGCTGCTGTGGACCAACGCGGACATCAGGAAGTGCTTGAGTTTGTCGGAGCCCCACCAGCCCCCGGGCGGCGCGGCGACGACTACGAGGAGTGCGAGTCCAACAGCGCGGCGCGGCGCGCTCACTTCGCGTCCTTCGCCCAATGAAGAGCAGTCCTCACCGCGCGGCCCCAGCCCTTTCGCTGCGCCTTCACCTGCGACGACGCGCCACTCGGCGCGAACGGCGTGAACGTCTGCGAGGCGATGAAGTGGTCTGCGTCCCTCCACAGGCCGCTCGCAATGCCGGCAAGCCCGGCCGCTCCAAGCGCCGTCGTCTCGACGTTCCCGGGACGCTCGACCGGGACGCCGAGCACGTCCGCCTGGAACTGCATCAGCCAGTTGTTGGCCGTGGCGCCGCCGTCCACGCGAAGCCGGGCGAATTTGCGGCCGGTTCCTTTCACCATCGAGTCGATCACGTCCGCTGTTCCGAATGCCATGGCTTCGAGCGCAGCGCGCACGAGGTGTGCCTTGGTGCTGCCGCGGGTGAGGCCCACAATTGTGCCGCGTGCGTGCGGCTCCCAGTGCGGCGCACCGAGCCCCACGAGCGCCGGGACGAAGTAGACACCCTCATTGGACTCCAGCGAGCGGGCCAACGCTTCCGTCTCCGATGCGGACTTCACGATGCCGAGTCCGTCCCGCAGCCACTGCACGGCGGCGCCGGCGATGAAGATCGACGCCTCCAGAGCGAACACCGGTTCGCCCTTGGGTCCACACGCGATGGTCGTGAGCAGGCCCTCGCTTGCCTTGGGCCGCTTGTTGCCCGAGTTCATCAATAGAAACGCGCCGGTGCCGTAGGTGTTCTTGGCCATACCCGGCTTCCAGCATCCCTGACCGAAGAGCGCGGACTGCTGATCGCCGACTACGCCGCGGATCGGGATGTTGCGGCCGAGGTGCGTCGCGGAAGCCACGCCGAAATCGCCACTCGATTCGCGAACGTCCGGCAGCATCTCCATCGGCACGTGGAAGAGCTTGCACAGATCCTTGCTCCACGCGCGGCGATCGATGTCGTACAGCATTGTGCGCGACGCGTTGCTGTGGTCGGTCGCGTGAACCTTGCCGTTCGTTAGTCGCGCGATGAGCCAGGTGTCGATCGTACCGGCCGCCATCGACGCCACGTCGTGTTTCCGGAGACCGCCCTTGGTGAGCAGCCACTCGAGCTTGGTGGCCGAGAAGTACGGATCGGTCACCAGGCCGGTGCGTCTGCGAAGCGCTTTCGCTTGGCCGGACAACTGAGCGCAACGCGCGGCTGTGCGCCGGTCCTGCCAGACAATGGCGCGATGCAGCGGCTTGAGCGACGTGCGATCCCAGACGACGACGGTCTCGCGCTGGTTGGTGATCCCCAGGGCCTCGACGATGGCGTCCGTGCCGGCAAGCGCCTCGCACGCGGCACTCACCGTGCGCACGAAAATTTCCTCGGCATCGTGCTCCACCCAACCCGGTTGCGGGAAGTACTGGGTGATTTCGCGGTAGGCGCGGGACAGCACGCGACCGTCCTGGGCCACCACCAAACAGGTGACCCCCGTGGTGCCTTCATCGATGGCAAGGACCGCGCGCTGTGGCATCAGTTTCGAGAAGGTAATGGGGCTCGGCGGTCTCAGAACGGCGGCATAGATTCGAGCACATGGCCTACCAATTCATCACGTACTCGGTCGAAGACCGCATCGCGACGATCACCGTAAACCGGCCCGACAAGCTCAACGCGCTGAACGAAGCGACGATCTCGGAGCTGGGCGAAGCCATCGAAGAGGCCCGCAACACCGAGGAGATCGGTGGCGTCATACTGACGGGTTCCGGGAAGGCCTTCGTGGCGGGCGCGGACATCGCGGAACTCGCCGCAAAGAAACCACGTGAGGTGCAGGCCCTCGCTCGGAAAGGCCAGGAAATATTCAACCGATTCGAGACAGCGCCGATGCCGGTGATTGCCGCTGTGAATGGTTTTGCATTGGGCGGTGGATGCGAACTGGCTCTATGCTGTCATGTTCGAATTGCGTCGGAAAATGCTAAATTCGGGCAGCCCGAAGTGAAGCTCGGCACCATCCCGGGATACGGCGGGACGCAGCGCTTGCCCCGCCTGATCGGCCGTGGCCGGGCGATGCAGCTGCTCATGACCGGCGAGATCATCGACGCCGTAGAGGCCTACCGGATTGGCCTGGTCAACAAAGTTGTGCCGGCCTCGGAGTCGGTGGTGGACGCGGCCCGTGCCATGATGAAGCAGATGCTCGCCAACGGGCCGTTGGCGCTCATGAGCATCGTCGAGGTCGTGAATGACGGGCAGGACCTGAAGCTGCCCGCAGCCCTCGAACTTGAAGCCGACCGGTTCGGCGACATGGCCAAGACGGCCGACATGGAGGAAGGCACCAAGGCGTTCCTCGAGAAGCGCCCACCGAAGTTCGGCGGCTCCTGAGTTCGGCCGATCCGTGCAAGCTTCGAAAGCGAGGATCGCCTCGCTGGCGCTGCGTGACTTCCGCAACCTCGGGAAGCTCAAGCTCGACATCCCCGACGCAGGCCTCGTGCTCGTGGGCGAGAACGGCGCGGGCAAGACGAACATTCTGGAATCGCTCTATTACCTGAGCCTGCTGCGCTCGTTTCGCGGGGCGCGCGACGTGGACGTGATGGCCTTCGGCGCCGAGAGCTTTTTCATCGAGGCAACCGTGCACGTCCACGAACCACACGAGTTTTCGGTGGGCTTCGAGAAGTCCGGCCGACGCAAGCGGGTCCGACGCGACGGGGCGGTCGTGGATCGGTTGAGCGACGCGCTCGGCGCCTTGCCCGCCGTGATGTTTTCACCGACCGACGTTGCTCTGGTTACTGGCCCTCCCAGCGCCCGCCGCCGGTTCCTGGACATCATGCTGGCGCTGAGTTCCCGGGGGTACCTGCACGCCCTGCAGCAATACCGCGCCGCGTTGGTGCAGCGCAATTCAGCGCTTCGCGCTGCGACGCGTGGCGGACGGCGAAGCGTTGCCGCGATCGAGGCGTACGAACCGGCGCTTGCGGAGCACGGCGCAAGGCTGTGCACGGCGCGGCATGAGTGGGTTGCCGCCGTGGCCGGGCGATTCGCTCGCCGCAGTTCGGCTCTGGGCGAAAGAGGCTGCGCCGAGCTGGGCTACGAGTCCGCGTTGATTCCCACAGGTGACGTCGAGTCCGCGCTATCGGCGGCATTGGTAGAGTGTCGAGCGCACGACTTGAAGCGGGGTAGCACGCACGCAGGGCCACACCGCGACGATCTCACGCTGTTGCTGGACGGGCGCGAACTTCGGGCATTCGGATCAGCGGGACAGCAGCGGTCGGCTGCCCTGGTATTGCGCTCGCTTGAGGCGGAAACGCTGCGCGAGGCACGCGATGCGGCGCCAGTCTTCCTGCTCGACGATCCGTTCGCCGAATTGGACGCGGGCCGGGCCGAGCGGGCATTGGCCTTGTTGGGCGAGATCGGCCTTGGACAATCGATTTTGGCCGTCCCGCGCGATAGTGATATCCCCGCGGAGCTGACGACACTCGAGCGGCGGCAGGTCGTGGCGGGCACACTCGAGCCGAGCGCGCGCGGATGACCGAGAAAAAGAAGAAACGGCCGCAGCCCATCGGCGACGTCATGAAGTCGGTGCTTGCCGACAACAAACTCGGCGACCGGATTCGTCAGGCCGGCGTATTCCCGGAGTGGGCGACCCTGGTTGGTCCTCAGATCGCGAAGGTGACCGAGCCGATTTCCGTCACGCCGCAGGGAACGTTGTTCGTTGCCGTGCAAACGAACGCCTGGATGACCGAACTTTCGCTGCTGGAACCGGAGCTGCTGAAGAAGCTGAACGTGAAGACGGGAAGGCTCTCGATCCGCAAGATCCGCTGGCAAATCCAGCGAAGATAGGGCGCATCACAGATATCACCGGAGGGTAGTTTTCCACGCAGTAACCGGTGTCATAAACGCTTGGGATTTCGGCGTTTACATTGTGCCAGGGTCGTTGCTTTCAACGTCCCTGCCGGTTAGGTTAAACCGGTTGCAAGTGTGCGGCCCTACGGTCTTCCTTCGGTCCCACAATCAAGCGTTTATTCCATGGCGACGCCGATCAACTCGACGGAGCAAGCGGAGCAGGACGTGGCGAAATACGACGCTGGCCA
>JANNRQ010000051.1:0-3053 GCA_031401495.1 Gemmatimonadota bacterium | reverse complement strand
CTTGGTGAAGCACCCGAACTGCGGTCGGGGCGCTGGCAACCTCCGCAGCGGTCACGTCCGACAGCACAGGCACCAGCCGCTTGGCACGGAAGTCGCGCATCAGCGCTTCCGACCAAGTGACAAACTCCGCATCGAAGCACCCGCCGATCACTGAGGTGTCGACGTAAATCCGGAATCTCGCCATCTTGAGTGATTTGTCGACCTACGAAGTCCGGCTAACAAGTATTGAAGTAGACCGCACGGGCTGCTCGAAGCCAACCAGCTCCAGCCATCCCGGTTGGCCTCTCTCCAACCTACGAGAACGGCGCATCTTAGCACGACAGTTGTGGTGTGACGGCTCTCGTGATTTCGCTACTCTGATCTGGCCCACTTCGATACCGAAATTTGGCCCCCCTGCTACGCTGACTGGCCCGTGTCGATCCCAGCGGGATCGAGGAGGGTTGGTTGGACAGGAGAGCCCGCGTGGAGTTATTTGCAGAGATTCGACGGGAGTATCAGTTCGGCATCGGGACGATTAAGGGCGTGGCTCGCAAGTTGGGGGTCCATCGACGCGTTGTGCGCCAAGCGTTGACGGATGCGGTGCCGCCGGCGCGGGCGTACCAGGCGCGGACGAAGCCGACGTTGGCGCCCGTCCAGGAGTTTATCGATCGGATTCTGACGGCCGACCGCCTGGCGCCGCGGAAGCAGCGGCACACGGCACGCCGCATTTACGATCGGCTGTGTCGCGAGCGGCCGGAGGCGCCGGTCGCCGCGTCGACGGTGCGCAAGTATGTGGGGGGCTGGAAGCGCGCGCAGGGCCTGAGCGGCCAGATGGTCTGCGTCCCGCAAACCTACGGCTGGGGCCAGGAGGCCCAAGTCGATTGGTACGAAGCGGTCGCGATCCTCGGCGACGAGGAGGTGACGCTGCAGGTGTTCTGCGTGCGGAGCATGGCGAGTGGCGCGGCGTTCCACCGGGCCTATCCGCGGGCCACGCAGCAGGCGTTTCTCGAAGCGCATGAGGGCGCGTTCGCGTACTTCGGGGGCGTGTTCGCGACCCTGCGGTACGACAATCTCACGAGCGCGGTCCGCAAGATCCTGCGTGGGTTCAGGCGCGAGGAGACGACGCGGTTCCTCGCGTTTCGCTCCCACTGGCAATTCGATGCGCAGTTTTGTACGCCGGGGGAAGGGCACGAGAAGGGCGGCGTGGAGGGCGAGGCGGGCTACTTCCGGCGCAATCACTGGGTGCCGCTGCCCCAGGCGGCGGACCTCGACGCGCTGAATGCGCAGTTGTTGACCGGGTGTCGCGCCGACGAGGCGCGCGTGATCCACGGGCGGACGCAGACCGTCGGCGAGGCGGTGATGATCGAGCACGCGTCCCTGCGACCGCTGGCGACCGATCGGTTCGACCTCCAGGAAGTGAGCTTCCCGAAGGTCGACGGGGCGCGGTGCGTGCGCGTGAAGACCAATCCGTACTCGGTGCCCGCCGCGGTCGGGACCTGCGTCGAAGCGAAGCTGGGATCCGCCCACGTCGAGCTGTGGGCCGCCGGCCAGTGTCTCGCCCGCCATGAGCGATCGTATGTGCGGTTCGAGCCGGTCCTCGAGCTCGAGCATTATCTCGACGTGCTCGAGCGCAAGCCCGGCGCGCTGGCGGGGTCCACGCCGTTGGCGCAATGTCGCGCGCGGGGTCTGTGGCCGACGAGTTACGACGCGCTGTGGGCGCACTTGATCGGCCGCCACGGCAAACAGGCCGGGACGCGCCAGATGATCGGCGTGTTGCAGCTGGCGCGGACCTACGGGACGGCCGCCCTGCAGCGCACGGTCCCGGTCGCGCTGACGTTGGGCTGCAGCGACCAGGCCGCCGTCCAGCACCTGCTGCTCACGGCGACGCTGGCGCGTCCGCCGAGGGATCCGATGCCATTTGATGCGGCGCTCGCCCACTATGACCGTCCGCTGCCGAGCGTGGCGGCGTACGACACGCTGCTGGCGCCGGAGGTGGCCCGATGAGCGCGACCCCGCTCGCCGTCCAACAGGCGACGATCCTCCAGCATTGCAAAGTGCTCCATCTCCCGACCGTCGGCGGGCAGTGCGGACCGCTCGCCGCGCAAGCCGTGCGTGAGCGCCAGACGCACCTCGGCTATCTGGACGCGCTGCTCGCCGCCGAGGTCGACGAGCGCGAGCGACATGCGATCGCGCGGCGGCTCAAGGACGCGCACCTGCCGCGCGTCAAGACCCTGGACGAGTTCGACTTCAGCCAGGCGGCGAAGGTCTCGGCGACGCAGATCCGCGAGCTGGCCGACGGGGCCTACATTGCGCGCACCGAGCCCGTCGTCTTGATCGGCGACTGCGGGACCGGCAAGACCCATCTCCTGACCGGCCTGTGCGTCGCGGCCTGTCAGCAGAAACGGCGCGTGCGATTCACGACCGCCGCGGCGCTGGTCAACGAGCTGGTCGAAGCGAAGCACGCGATGCAACTCGCCCGCGTGCTCGCCCGATGGGCGCGGTATGACGTGATCGCGATTGACGAGGTCGGCTACGTGCCGCTCGCCGACGTCGGGGCCGAGCTCCTGTTTCAGATCATCGCCGAACGGACCGAGCGCGCGGCCCTCATCCTGACCACGAATTTGCCGTTCTCAGAATGGACCCAAGTCATCCCGAACGCCCGGTTGTGTAAGGCCGTCCTCGATCGGATCACGGATCGAGCGCACATCATCGACACCGGCCACGAATCCTATCGGTTTCGCCGCACGAGCGAAAAGCGGCAGAAGAAAGGCTGATCCGCAAGAGGCCGTGGACGCTGCCGGACCCGTGGACGCACAGAACGCGCCCACCGGTCCTTGGAAAACCGAGGACGGTTTTCCACGAGCGCCCACCGCCGTCATCGGGTACGTGAAGAGATCAAGAACGAACGTCCGTCAACCGCAGGGGGGGCCAGATTTCGGTATCACAGGGGGGCCAGATTTCGTTGACAAACGCAATCGTCCACCTCGTCCATGCGTGCCATCCGATGGTTACTAAGCACAGCCGCAAATTCAGCAAAGCGGTCGATCAGCCGGACCTTGCGCTCTTCATCCACG
>JANNRQ010000050.1:0-44921 GCA_031401495.1 Gemmatimonadota bacterium | reverse complement strand
TGCATCAATCGAACGGCTTCGACCTTGAAGCCCGGCGAGTGCTTCCGCTTCCGAAATGGCTGACGACCCATGGACCCCTCCTCCGGTAGAATTGAGGTGTCCACCAAATCGGGGCAACTTCAAGGAACCCCAACTTTCGCGCATCTCGTAGTGCCGCGTCGCGTTGATCCGTTCAATCAGCGCCGTTGATCCGACGGATCCAAAACAAAGAGAATCGGTCGTCGCTGTTGTCGGTACGCAGTCTCCGCGACGGATCCGGGCAGTTATCCGCGCCCATCCGAAAAACAGTCAGTTGTAGTTGTCGAAAACTGCAGATCCTTCGCTGCGCTCAGGATGACCTGACTCCCACGTGCAGTGCCACGGTGCCCATGGTCAGCAGCTTGTACCGCACGTTCATGAATCCTGCGGCGCCCATTCGCTTCGACAACTCGTCAGCCGACGGAAACCGCGCGATGGACTCGGGCAGGTAGCGATACGCGCCGCGGTTGCCGCTGATCAGCCCGCCGACGAAGGGCAACATACGCCTGGAGTAGAACCCGTACGCAGCGCGCACGATGGGATTCGGCGGCGTGGTGAATTCCAGGATCACGAACCGTCCGCCGGGTTTTACGACGCGCGCCACTTCCCGCAGCCCGGCGTCCAGGTCGGTCAGGTTTCGGACGCCGAACGCGACGATGGCGCCGTCGACCGAGGCCGATTGCATCGGAAGTGCCAACGCGTCGGCAGTGACACCGAATACAGCACGTCCCGCGGCCTTGCTGCGACCCGCGCGGAGCATGGCCTCCACGAAATCCGCGCCGAGGACCCAGCCGTCAAAACCGGGCTGTTTTGAGAGCTCGACGGCAACGTCCAGCGTGCCGGCGCAAAGGTCCAGATACTTCCCCGCCGGCGCCTTGCCCACATCGAGCGCCGCAATGGCGCGTGTCCGCCACCCGCGATCGATGTTGAACGACAGCAGGTGGTTCAGGAAGTCGTAGCGGGGCGCGATGTCGGCGAACATCGCTTGCACGTAGCCGCGCTTGTCCGCGGCGCCACTCGCAGCGGCCACGGCGCTACGTTCCTCCGCGTGGTGATCCGCCGGGGACATGGCAGGAAGTTCGTGGCGTGGCCATAGCGCGGCAAGCATCTTCCAACGCTGAATGAAGCCGTCCTCCGTCCTCGATCTCGCAAACTTGCCGGACGCCGATGTCGTCGCGCTCGCGCAAAAGGGGCGCGAGCCGGCGTATCGGGAGCTGGTCCGCCGCTACGAGCGGCCGGTGTTCTCGCTCGTGTATCGCATGGTGCGCGACCGCGAGCTGGCCGAGGACTTGACGCAGGACACGTTCGTGAAGGTCCTGAGCCATATCGAGAAATACCGCTCGGAGTTCAAGTTCTCGAGCTGGCTTTTCAAGATCGCCAACAACGTGGCGATCGATCACTTACGCCGCCGGCAGCTGAACACGGTGAGCCTCGACGGCTCGCCGCATTCGACCAGTTCCGACATGACCGAGGCGACGTCGTTCGAGCTGCCGAATAACAACGAGACGCCCCTTCAGGAGTTGGAGGCGCGCGAACTGGGCTCCGAAATCGAGCGCGCCATCGGCCGGCTGAGGCCCGACTACCGCTCCTGCATCCTCCTGCGTCATGTGGAGGACAAGTCCTACGAAGAAATTGCTGCCACCCTCGATCTGCCCCTGGGAACCGTGAAGACCTACATCCACCGCGCCCGGCACGAGCTCCGGGAACTCCTGGAGCACCTGCGGGAAGACGGCGCGGCGACCCCCCTGGAGGAGCCATTGTGACCCGAGTCACCCCGTCCACCCTCGTGAAACCACCCCACCCGGCTGCGCGTAGTAAGGCCCGGAGGCATTGTGAACCATAGGCACCTACTTCCCAACGAAATCGACCTGCTGCTGGACGGCGAGTCCGGCTTCGGAGTCCAACCACTCCGCGAGCATGTTCGCGGGTGCGCGGATTGCCGCGGCCAGCTCGATGCTGCCACGTGGGTTGCCTCCCGTTTGTCCGAACTGCCCCTGATCGCGCCGCGCTATGGCCTGGCGGACCGCGTGATGGGTCAGGTCCCGGTCTTCGTACCTTGGCACGTCGCCGCGCGTGACGCCCTGACACCCTGGATCCCCGCGGCTCGACCGATGCGACTCGTTGCCGCCTTCGGCACGGCGATGGTCGGCGCATTGATTACCGGCGGAACCCTCTGGGTGGCGGCGCGTGGTGACCTGGTCGCCCTGGTAACCGGCTTGGCCGGTGAAGGCGCCCGGACCGCCGCGACAGACGCAGCCGGCAGCCTCGTCGTGGCCCTCTTCGGACCGCAGGTCGTGACCGTCATCCAGCAGATGGGCGCCTGGGGACTGGCCGCCGCGGCCGTCGGATTCGCCGCCGCGTCGCTCGCCACCATCGTTGGCCTCAGACACGTAGCGACCACAACTCGCGCGCGGAGCTGATCCATGGCCCGCCTGCATGTGTTGGGGGCGCTCACCGCGCTCCTCGTCGCGACGCCGTCATTCGGCCAGGACAGCACCACCGTTCCCCCGGTGATGGACGGCCGGCTGCGCGCTGAGATCGCCCTGCTGTCGACCTTTGTCCGCGGCGTCAGCGTCCCGGAGGCCTCCGCGTTCCTGCTCGGGAATCAGGCGGTCGACTCGGGCAGCGCGATGGGCCCCGTTTCCGTGGCACGTGGCAACCTGGTCGTGAAGGGCCGGATCTCCGGAGACGCGCTCGTGCTGCACGGCGACATCATCGTGATGCCGGGCGGCGTCATCACCGGCAACGCGGTCTCGGTAGACGGCCGCGTCCGCCCGTCGGGGGGAGTGATCGAGGGCGACGTCCGCGCCATTCGCGGCATCACCGGCAACCTCCTCGCGGCCGCTGCCGGGCGCGCGGCCTCGGAGCGTGCACCCAGCACACTCGCGTCCCTCAAGATGGCGCTGGGCTGGTTCGCGGTCCTTTTCATGATCGGCGTCGGTGTGCTGCTGTTCGCCGAGAAGAACCTGGATGGGGTCGTGCTCGCGCTGGAACAGGATTTCTCGCGCTCGTTCTGGCTCGGTGTGGTGGCCCAGCTTGGCGCGTTGCCGGCACTCCTGCTGGTAGTGGTCGGCCTGTGCCTCACCATCATCGGCACACTGCTGGTGCCCTTCGCGATCGTTGCGTTCATCATTGGCCTCGCCGGACTGATCACCCTCGGCTTCCTGGCCGTGTCCCGCTTCACCGGGCGCGCGTTCTTCCGGTCTGCGGCGGCATCCCGCGCCTTGAGCCTCAAGTCGCTGTTCGCTGGCCTCGCGATCTACATGGGACTTTGGTTCCTGGCAGCGGTCTTCGTGTGGAGTCCGCTGGTCGGCTCCCTGCTCCGCACGGTCGCCCTTGCGGGCAGCTGGGTGGCAATCACGTTCGGCCTGGGCGCCACAATCATCACGCGCGCCGGAACGCGCCGGCAATCCGACGGCAAGACGAGACCCAAGGCCGCGGATGAGTACTCATGGCAAACGCCGACACCCGTGACCGGAGTTGTCGCGGCCCGGCGTCCGGTGGCAACAGTCAAAGAGAGGTAGCCGCATGCGCATGACCCGTCGCTCGCTCGTTCTGCTCACATTCGCTTCGCTCAGTGCAGGCGCGCTCGCCACACCGGCACTTGCGCAGAGTTGGAAGACGCTCGACGTGTCGCGCCAGTTGCGGGACACAACGGAGCACTCGATCCGGGTCCGGTATCCGGTGGGGCGCATCTCGCTTCGTGCAACATCCGACCCCGTCATCTACGCAATGCACTTGCGGTATGACGAGGAATACATGTCCCCGCTCCACAAGTACGACGCCGAGGCGCACCGCGCCACACTGGGATTCGACGGCGACGACATGCGCTGGAAGAATCGAAAGGACCTTGGCGAGTCTTCGCTTGACCTGGAGTTATCAAGTGTCGTTCCACTCGACCTCGACTTGCGGCTCGGCGCCGCGGAAGCGCGCCTCAACATCGGTGGGCTCGCGGTCAGCCGCATGCGCGTGGAGACCGGGGCAGCTGACGCCCGGATCAACTTCTCCGAACCCAACAAGACGGAAATGCGCCGTCTCGACATTCAGTTGGGTGCCGCGGGATTCGTGATCCGCAACCTCGGCAACGCGCGCGTGTCGGAAATCTGGGTGGACGGCGGCGTTGGCAAGGTGGACCTCGACTTCGGCGGCAAAGTCGAGAACGATGTCACCGTCGACGCCCGCGTGGCCCTGGGCAAGTTCCTGCTACGACTGCCTCGCGACGTCGGGGTCCGCGTCGAGATCCAGCGGGTCATCGCGGGCTTCGAGCATCGCGGTCTCTACAAGCGCGGCAACGCCTACTACAGCGACAACTGGGACGATGCCAAAGTGCGGATGCGCGTTCGCGCCGAGACCGTGATGGGCGCGATCGAGATCGACCGGACGTACTAGCGGTCAGATGATCCTGATGGCAGCGCCCTTCGCGATGCCGAGCACTTTGGCTGCGCTGCCCTGGCCCACGACCACCTCGACGTAGCCGGACGACCCGATCAACGCCCCGGCCTCGCCCGGGTCGAGGTCGCTGTAGGTGCGCACCAGCTTGAGCGTCCGGCCACCGATGTGAACGCGCGTCGCGCGCGCCGCCATGAGATTCGTAATGGCGTTGCCGAAGTGATCGATCGCGATCACCAGCCCGACGGCGGCGCCGGTGGTGTCCAGCTCCGGCTCCGGTGTCAGGAGCACGACGGGATCGTGGCCCACCTTGCCGAGAGTGTCGATTGGCGCCCCGCAGGCGAGTTTCGCCGCGGCAGGAGCGAAGACGTCCCGCGCATGAAACGTCGGCGATGCTCCGGGCGGCACCTCGAGCCTGACCACCTGCGCGCCCGGCTGGAGCAGCGCATGGGACAGCAACCCGTTGTCAGGCCCCACCAGAAACAGCCCATCGCTCGCCACCGCGATCGCTGCCCGCTCCACCGTCCCGACGTCCGGGTCAACCACGGCCAGATGCACCGTGCCGAGCGGATACCGGCGCCAGTAGCGCATGACGGCGAGGCGGCCGGCATCAATGTCGTGCGGTGTGACATCGTGCGTGATGTCGACAATGTTCGCTCCCGGCGCTTCGCCCAGGAGCACGCCCTTCACCTCGCCGACGTAGCCGTCGGCAGTTCCAAAATCGGTGAGCAGCGTGATGGTTGCCGGCATGTTCTCGATCTTGTGCCCTGCCCCAACTTACGCGCTGGCGAGTGCGTCAGCTGCCTGGGCTACGCGGTCTGCCACCAAGGAGAGGGCCTTTCCCGCCGCCGACGTCGGCGACGCTGACATGATCGGCTTGCCGTTGTCCGCGCCCTCGAGCGCCTTCGGATCGAGCGGGATTTGGCCGAGGAGCGGCAGGTTCAGCTCCTTTGCGAGCCGCTCGCCACCGCCGGACCCGAAGATCGCTGTCGGCTTGCCACAGTGCTGGCACTCAAGCCAACTCATGTTCTCGACGATACCGAACACCGGTACGTTGACGCGCTGGAACATCTTGGCGCCGCGCAACGCGTCGCCGACGGAGACTTCCTGCGGCGTCGTCACGATCACCGCCCCGCTCACGTGTGTCGCTTGCACGAGCGAGAGCTGCGCGTCACCCGTGCCCGGCGGCATGTCCACCAGCAGGTAGTCAAGCTGGCCCCACGCCACGTCACGCAGGAACTGCGTCACGATCTTCATGACGATGGGTCCGCGCCAGATGGCCGGCTGGTCGCGCTCGATCAGGAAGCCAAGGCTGATGACCTTCACGCCGTGGGCCTCGAGCGGAATGATCTTTTCGTTCACGACCGGCGGTGGCGAATTCACGCCCATCATGCGCGGCACGTTCGGGCCGTAGACATCGGCGTCCATCAGGCCGACGCGCTTGCCCTTCTGCGCCAGCGCCACCGCGATATTCGTCGCCACGGTCGACTTGCCAACACCGCCTTTGCCGGACGATATCGCGATGACGCGTCCAAGTTCGGGATACAACACGGGCGTCGGCGCGGGCACCGGCTTCGCCGCAGGACGCGAGTCCATCACGGGAAGCATGCGCGCGGCGCTTTTCTTAGGACCGTCTTCCATTGAGCTCAACCTAGAGTGATTGGCGGGCCGCGGCGAGAACTTTCTCCCGCACGTCGTCCATGCTGCCCGCGATCAGCGCGCCCGAGGCGCGCGCGTGACCGCCACCGCCGAACGTGCGCGCGAATGCGTTTACGTCAACGGATCCGGTACTCCGGAACGAGACTTTTACCTTGCCGTGGCCGAGGTCGCGAAAGAACAGCGCCATCCTGGTCCCGTTGATCGAGCGCGCCATTTCCACGATGCCGTCGAGATCCTCCGGGCGCACGTCGTTCTTCTCGAGAGACCCGGCAGCCATCGAAAGCCAGGACAACCCCTTCGTCTCGTCCACGCCCAGCGTCTGCAGTACTTCTGCAATCAGGCGCAGCCGACCGACGGGCGCTGACGCGTAGACTCGCTGGTACATCTCCTCGGGGTTCACTCCCGCCGCCAACAAGTCTGCCGCCACCGCATGACACCGTGGACTTGTATTCGAGAAGCGGAAGCCGCCGGTGTCGGTCAACATGGCTACGTAGAGCGATCGCGCGGCGTCGGCGCTGATGTTCCAGTCCAGTTCGCACGCGAGGTCGTAGATCAGCTCGCCGGTGGCGCAGGCCGTGGTGTCCGTGAGCACGATGTCGCCGGCGCTGTCGTCCGACGCGATGTGGTGATCGATCACCAGCTTGGGCACCGTGAGAGAACGCACCTTCTCCGTGAGCGAACCAAGCCGCTTCACGTCGCTGATGTCGAGCACGATCAGCAGGTCGATACCGTCCAAGGCCTTCGGGCCTTCATTCGTCCGGTCCTTCACATCCGTGCCGAGCAGGAACCGGAAGAGATCCGGCCACGGCGTGGGGTTCACGATGTGCACGTGCATGCCGCGCTGCATCAGGAAGCGCGCGAGTCCGGTCTCGGAGCCGCACCCGTCGCCGTCGGAATTCATGTGCGTCGACAGGGCCACGCGCTTGCCCGGCACCAGATGCTCAGCGATGCGCTTGACGCCCGCGCGTCGGTCCTCCGAGATCCTGAAGTAGTCGCCGTGGGTCATTGAGTTGGAAATGAGAACGGCGCCCGTCGCCGGGCGCCGTCCCAAAACCTAACGCGCTGAAAGCGCGGCCGCCCTACGCTGCCTTGTTCAGCTTCGAGTGCGACTTGCTGTATCCGAAGTAGATCACCATGCCGATGGCAAGCCAGACGAGCAATCGGATCCACGTCTCCTTGCCGAGCCCGAAGATCATGAGGCCGCACGTCAGAATGCCCGCCATCGCCACCAGCGGCAGCGCGGCCACGGTAAACCCGCGCTTAATCTCGGGGCGCCGCACGCGCATGATCCACACGCCGGCGCAGACCAGCATGAAGGCAAACAGCGTTCCGATGCTGGTCATATCACCGACGACGCTGTCCGGAATGAACGCCGCAAACAGCGCTGTGAACACGAAGAAGATCATGTTCGACTTGTACGGCGTCTGGAACTTCGGATGCAGGTCCGAGAAGACCTTCGGCACGAGACCGTCACGGCTCATCGAATAGAACACGCGCGACTGGCCGAGCAACATCACCAGGATCACCGACGAGAAGCCGGCGAGGATGGCGACCGTGACGAACTTCCCGAGCCAGCCGTAGCCGGTCATGAACTGTGTGATGGCTTCGGTAACGGATGCTTCCCTGCCCGTGGTGCGGAAGAACTCGATGGGCGCCAGTCCGCTGAGCACATGCGCGAACAGGACGTAGAGCACCGTGCAAACGACCAGCGAGCCCAGGATGCCGATGGGCATGTCGCGACCCGGGTTCTTGGCCTCTTGGGCGGCGGTGGACACGGCGTCGAATCCGATGAAGGCGAAGAACACCACGCCGGCGGCCCCCACGATGCCCCAGAAGCCACCGTACGCGTGTGTGGAACCGAGAGCGGTGGTGAACGTCCCCGGCTCCGGGATGTACGGCGTGTGGTTGGCCGGATTGATGAAGCCCCACCCGAGCGCGATCACGAGGATGACGATCGCCACTTTGGTGATGACGATGAGGTTGTTCACCCAAGCCGACTGCTGCGTGCCGCGCACGAGGAGCAATGACAGCACCAACAGGATGAATACCGACGGCACGTTCATAATGCCGCGAATGCCGGTTTCGGCCTGTACCTGGAAGGGCGAATGGGCCCACTGGTACGGCACGCTGAGCCCGAAATACTGGAGGAGCTTGTTGAAGTACTCACTCCACGCGATCGCGACCGTGGCCGCGCCGACTGCGTACTCGAGCACCAGGTCCCAGCCAATGATCCAGGCGACGAACTCGCCCATCGTCGTGTAGGAGTACGTGTACGCGCTGCCCGCGATTGGAATCATCGAGGCGAATTCCGCGTAGCACAGGCCGGCGAACGCGCAGCCGACGCCGGCGAGAATGAACGCCAATGTCACCGAAGGACCCGAACGCTCGGCGATGGCCGACGCGGTTCGCACAAACAGGCCCGCGCCAATGATGGCGCCGATGCCCAGGGCGACGAGCGCCGCGGGACCGAGCGTACGCTTGAGCTGCGTCTCGCCTGTCGCGGACGCATCCGCCAACAAGGCATCGATCGACTTGATACGCGTCAGTTCACCGGCCACTCGGACCCCCTTCGGTTAGTCGTTTTATCAGCCGTCAGATTTTGTATACAATCGCCGTGGGACCGCGCGGAAGATGCGCGCAGGCGTGCGGAGTGTCAAGCAGTTCTCGCCGGCCGGGTGCGTGTCCGGACCCGCCTCAGACGCTGTAGTTCGGCGCTTCGCGCGTGATGGTGACGTCGTGCGGATGCGATTCGCGCAGCCCGGCCGATGTAATCCGCACGAATTCCGTGTTTGCCCTGAGCTCGTCGATATCGCGACAGCCCACATAGCCCATGCCGCTCCGGAGCCCGCCAACCATCTGATACAGGACGTCCCCAACGGGGCCCTTGTACGGGACCCGGCCTTCGATTCCCTCCGGAACCAGTTTGCGCTCGGACAGCTCGCCGTCCTGGAAATACCGGTCGGCGCTGCCATCCTGCATGGCGCTCAGCGACCCCATGCCGCGGACCATCTTGAAGCGCCTGCCTTCGAGCAGGAAGGCCTCGCCCGGGCTCTCCTCGGTGCCTGCGAGCATGGAGCCCATCATCACCGAACTGGCGCCCGCCGCGAGCGCCTTGACGATGTCGCCGGAGTACTTGATGCCGCCGTCCGCGATGACGGGGACGTCACCGGCACCTTCGACCGCGTCCAACACGGCCGTCAGCTGCGGGACGCCAACTCCGGTAACAACGCGCGTCGTGCAGATCGAGCCGGGGCCAACACCACATTTCACCGCGTCCACGCCGCGCTCCACCAAGGCGCGCGCGCCTTCACGCGTGGCAATGTTGCCCGCGATCAACTGGATGTCCGGGAAGGCGTCGCGAACCTGCGCCGTGGCTTTCAGGACGGCTTCGGCGTGTCCGTGCGCGGTGTCGATGACGAGTGCATCCACGCCGGCGTCCACCAGCGCGCGCGCCCGGGCGAGATAATCACCCGCCGCGCCGATCGCAGCCGCGACACGCAGGCGGCCGTGTTTGTCCTTGTTGGAATTCGGGTAGAGACGGCGTTTGTGGATGTCCTTCACCGTAATGAGCCCGAGCAGCTTGCCGGTCTTGTCGACCACGGGGAGCTTTTCGATGCGGTGCTTGGCCAGGATCCGCTCGGCCTCGTCCAGCGTCGTGCCCTCCGGCGCCGTGATGAGACGGTCCTTGGTCATCGCGTCCACCAGCAGGCGGTCGAGGTCGCGCTCGAACTGGAGATCGCGGTTCGTGATGATGCCGACGAGGTGCTCATCCTTGTCCACGATCGGTACGCCTGAGATGCTGAACCGTGCCATGAGGGCGGTCGCCGAGCGCACCGTGCCCTCGGGCCGCAGCGTGATCGGGCGGAGGATCATGCCGCTCTCGCTGCGCTTGACCCGATCGGCCTCGGAGGCCTGCCGGTCGATGGACATGTTCTTGTGGAGGACGCCGATGCCGCCGGTGCGTGCCATCGCGATCGCCATCTCCGACTCTGTCACCGTGTCCATCGCCGCAGAGACAAACGGTACCTGGAGCGAAATGCCGCGCGAGAACCGCGACCCGGTGGAGACGTCTTTGGGGTGGGTCAGCGAATGTCGGGGCGCCAACAGCACATCATCAAACGTGAGAGCCACGTCTTCGCGCACCCGTGACGCGTCAGTTCGCGGCTCCCCTAAACGCGACGGCCCGCTGCCAGAGCGTTCCTGGACTGCGGGCCGTGGAGTTGATCGAGTTCCTGTCGCCATGGGTAAAAATACAGGGACGGGTGGCGGGGTTCTAGTGACTAGGGTGCGGCTTTGCGCTTCAGGCGGCGGCGAAACCGAAACGGCAGGAAGAACGCGGCAGCCGTGAGCACGCGCCGCAGACTCACGTCGCGCAGCCGCTCGGGATCGCCGGTCCAGTGGGCCAGCAGCACGTCCCTTCCCGCCCGTCGAATCAGCCGGCGAATGGCGAGGATCAGCAGATAGACGTCGTCCACTTGTCCCAAGAACGGAATCACGTCCGGGATCATGTCCGCAGGCATGACGATGTACGCGAGCGCCGCGCCGACCAGCAGTTTGTCCGTCCTGGAAACCCGACGATCGGTAATCAGGCCCCAGAGCAGCCGCAGGAACTTGGGCAGCTCGAGGATGTAACTCAGCACCGTCCGCTTGGTACCCGTCCGCGGTCCCCGCCCAACCGGCAGCGCACGAGATGAAGTCCGCTGCGGGGCAGCCATCGCTAGGTGCTGCTACCTGGCGCCGGCGGCGCGGCGGGAGGCTTGGGTGGCTGCGCCGGTGGCGGCGCGGCGGGGCGCGGCGACGCGCTCTGCGCCACGGAGACGATGTCTTCGGCGACCGACTTCCCCGCGGCAACGGCACCACTCAGCACGTTGGTCGCTTTGTTCAACAAGCCCATGGTTTCCGAGATGACCGACGCGGACACGCGGCCTGCACGCAACTTGTCCTCCACGGCCTCGGTAAAACGCGTGAACGCGTTTCCTTGGGCGCTGGTGCGTTCGGCGAACTTGGACTCGAGAAACTCGACGTAGTCCAACACCTGATAACCGCGCTCGTCGCTCAACGCTTCGAGCTTGCGGTTGAGCCGTTCGCGCAGGTGCTCGTTCAGCTCAGCCCCTCCAACGCACGCGCTGCCCGCGCGCATCGATGTGCACGTATGGAGTCGGGTACAGCGAGCTGGTGTAGACCCCCATGCCCCCAACCAACTCAGGCTGCTTCTTCTCGACCTTCTCGACCGCGGCCTCGACGAGACGGTGGTCGGAACGATCGATGCGACCGTTGCAGTTGGCGTCGATGACCACGTCGGCGGCATCACCGTACTGGTGGCGACTGTCGCTGGCCGCGCGACGGACGGCCTTGTTGTGGGCCGGCGTGCGATACCCTGAATTGACGTCGAGCTCGATGGGCTGCGCGAGCGTCTTGCACTCCATTTGGCCCAACTCGGCGAACACGAACTCGAGCTTGTCGAGTAGACGGGGGTTCAATGCAACGTACTTGGGCCACACGTCTGCCTGCGCATCATGCGTGATGAAGTGGTGCAGGCGCAGGTGCTTGCTGACCGCGATGTCCAGGAACTGCGGATACACCTTGATGAAACCCTCCGGGTGCTCCTTGTCGCGTTTGCCGCGAAGCTTCTCGGAGAGGTAGGTGCCGATCCGGTAGCCGTCGAGCATAGTGCTGCCGGCCTTGTCGGTGAACGGGCGCATCACCGCAACAAGCGGCTCCTTCAGGACCTGACGATCCTTGCCGTTCACCAGCGTCAGGTAGTAGAACCCCGCTGAATCCGGCACCTGCATCTCGGCGCCAGCGATGGGCTGGCTGACGAACGCCGCTGAGTCGCCTAGCAACGACGACCACTCGTACGAGAGCTTGGACGGGTCGCCGGTGACCGCCAGCGGGAACGTGATACGATCGCCCCGCATCGCGAACAGGAGCTTTACTTCGCCGCTGCGCCCGAAGGCGTTGGTCGAGGGTGCGGCCAAGCTCGGTTCTTCGGTGAGGACACCTACCAACGCCGGACGAGCAATGACCAGCCCGGGGTAGAAGAACTGCAGCAGACCTATGACCGAAGCAATCACGACCACGCCCGTCGCCAGATGGCGACGAATGCGCGGCTCGTGCCGAACGACCGGCTTGAAGCGCCGCTTCGGCGGGGTCAACTGAATTGCTCCGGGACGACTGCGACGGACATGTGCCTTCGATTCGAGTTCGCGTTTCCGGGACGATTCCAGCCCGATCCGGAAATGACGCCGGCGTATCGTGTTCGAGACGGCGGCAACCGCGTGCAGGTTTCGGGTCGGTGGGACGCCCTGCAAGACCCGAGAACTTCCTCGGGCTAAACCTACACCTGGAATGCGGTTGGGCCAGCAGAAATCACACGCAAATTAGCGATTCTCCGATGCCTTTTGTGTCGTACATCACATGTCTCAGAGTGGCTAAAAACGCTCGACGCTGGTCGTTCGGTCAGCCGTGGGTCCTGCCGACCGCTCAGTAGATGTAAACCGGCGTTCCGACGGAGACATTGTGGTAGAGCCAAGCGATGTCCTCGTTTCCGAGGCGTACGCAGCCGTGACTGACCGAACGGCCAATTGTTTCCGGCTTGTTCGTTCCGTGCAGCGCGTAGCCGTCGCCGATGTTCAGCCGATGCGTGCCGAGCACGCCTTGGTACTTTCGCTGCGATGTTCCGAAGGGCGGAATGACCAAGTTTCCTCCGAAGACGATTTCCTTGCCCTCGCTCGCGGGTACCGGGGTGGCCTTGCCGTTCTTGACGCGGCGGACGATTTCCGTGCCGACCACCGAAAGCGTCTGGCCCCCCGGCCCTTGCAGTGGCGTTCCGCGCGTCAGTTTCACGATGCCGAGACCGCGCCGAATCGCTTCCTCCACGTAGTACCAGTCCGGCGGAATCCAGACGGGGTTGGTGTCGAGTGAAACGACCGTCAGTCGTCCTCGGGGAGTCTCAAAGCGCCAGCGCGCGATCGATCCCGTGGACTCGAGGATCTTGCCGCTTCCGGTGGCCACGAGCGCTGTGTAGAGGACGGTATCACCGTGTCGGTACCACAGCCGATGGTCTTCGATGCTCACCACGATGTATGCCCTCGATGCCGGCTCTGGCCTGGCCTCGAGGAGGCGTCGGAGGCTGTCCGTTTCGAAGCCCGCGCGGCGATGCAGCTCGTCCAGCACCTGCACGTTGTCGTTGAACACCATGCGACTGACGTCGCGCTCATAGCGTACTACGAGCGTGTTCACGACCAGCGCCGCGCTGACGGCCGAAACGGCGACCGCAACGCCTGAGATTGACAGGACAAACGCGCGCGTGGAGGTCATCCTAGTAGAAATAGATCCGCATGCCCGGCACCAGATTCGGTACTACGGCACGCAGGTCCTCGGTCCGCGCGCGCACCGCCCCGGGAAGCACGTACGCGGAGTCCGCCAGCGGGCCGCTGGTCGGCAGGGTGTAAATGATGGCGCCGCCGTCCAGCACCACGGCCGCGGCGCCGAGACCACCGGCCACGACGCGGTCGGCGGGCAACGGCAGGCCCCGGTCTGCGTAGACCCACGCGGGTACTTCCCAGAGGTCGTCTTCGGCCAAGATGCGCGCCACACGCCTAACGCCGAGGGGCGGCGCGAGCCGCACCGTGTCGGGTGCGATTCCTACGCGTTTTTCCGCGCCGATCGCAACGGGCATCTCTCGCAAGAGCGCGCCATCGCGCTCGAGGTACATCGCCGCGCTGTCGACGGAGACGGAGAGGTGCAACGACTTTTCCAGCTTCGCCTGTCGGCGGAAGAGCGCCACGGCCAGCCGCAGCTTGTTGTGCTCTTGAGACACGATCTGGTCGGCGCGCTGCCGCTCCAATGCCGACATGGCCTCTCGCAAGCGCGCGTTCTCCTCCAGGTAGCGCCCACGGCGGACGATCACCAGCGCGTCAAGCGTGACTGCCACGACGACGAACAGGACCAGAGCCGCGACCGCCCAGCGACGTAGTCCGCGGTCGGCGGGCGGCGCCGGCGACACCGGGCCGGCAGGTTCCAGTCTCAACGTGTGGGGGGCTTTACTCATCCAGCGTGTGTAGTCGCTTGGTGGCCGCTCTGCGCGCGCGTACATTCTCCGCAACCGCGCCGGACGATACGTACTGGCGCACGCAGAGCAAGTTCCGCGGTTCATCCCAAACTCCCGCATGGTTCGACGGCGTCCCGTGGTCCTGGTGGTTCTCGATGGCTGGGGATACCGCGAGGAGCGCGAAGGAAATGCCATCGCGCTTGCGTCCACGCCTACGTGGGACCGACTGTGGAGCCGCGCGCCACGCACGTTGCTGGAGGCGTCCGGCAAGGCGGTGGGGCTGCCGACGGGCCAAATGGGGAACAGTGAGGTTGGGCACCTGAACCTGGGGGCGGGCCGCGTCGTGATGCAGGACCTCGTGCGTATCAACGACGCAATCGAGTCCGGCCGCTTCTTCCAGAACGCCACGTTGGTGGAGTCGTGCTCACGGGTGAAGCACAATGGCGGCACGCTCCACTTGATGGCGCTGATCGGCGATGGCGGCGTCCACGCACAGGACGAGCACCTGTTTGCCCTCATCGATCTTGCGGAGAAGCAACAGGTGGCGCGCATGGCTATTCACGCGCTGCTGGACGGCCGCGATACGATGCCGCGGTCAGCCCTGGGCTATATGCGTGAACTGGTGGCCCGGGCCGGCTCGCGGGCGCAGATCGCGAGTCTCGGGGGGCGCTACTTCGGCATGGATCGTGACCGCCGCTGGGATCGCACGGAAAAATGGTTTCGCGCGGCCGTGCGCGGGGTGGGACCGGAGTGCGTGGACCCGATCGAGGCGATCAAGGCCGCGTACGACCGCAACGTCACCGACGAGTTCATCGAGCCGATGGTGGTGACCAGGGATGGCGCGCCCATCGCGCCGTTCCGTGATGGCGACAGCCTGGTGTGCGTCAACTTCCGCTCGGACCGCATGCGGCAGATGGTGCGTGCGCTATCGGAAGCGGCGTTTGACGGATTCGCCGTTGGACGACGCCCATCCATCCATCTGGCCACCATGACCTCCTACGACCGGACGTTCGATGTGCCGGTTGCTTTTCCGCCGCATTCGATGGCAAACATTGTGGCGGAGGTAGTGTCAAACGCCGGAAAGACCATGTTCCGGACCGCCGAGACTGAGAAATACGCCCACGTCACCTATTTTTTTAACGGCGGTATCGAGGAACCATTTCCCGGTGAAGAACGACTCCTCGTTGCCAGCCAAAAGGTGGCGACGTACGACTTGGCTCCCGAGATGAGCGCGGCCGGTGTGACGGACGTGCTCTGCGGGGCGATCGAAAAGACCGAGCACGATTTCATTCTCTGCAACTATGCCAACGGTGACATGGTAGGACATACTGGCTCGATCCCAGCGACGATCAGGGCGGTGGAAGCTGTGGACGCGTGCATGGCGCGCGTCGTTGCGTCCGCCGAAAGGGCCGGCGCACGCCTGCTTGTCACCGCTGACCACGGTAATTGTGAAATGATGATTGATCCGATCACCGGTGGGCCCCACACCGCACACACCACAAGCCCCGTGCCCCTGATCGTGCACGATCCCGACGGCGACCGTGCGTTGCGCACGGGCGGCGCCCTGTGCGATGTGGGCCCCACTGTCCTCGAGTTCCTGGGCCTTCCGCGTCCAGCGGAAATGACGGGGCGGGACCTTCGGCTGGCATCGGCGGGGGCGCGATGAGCAGCCGCGCCTTCGTCCTCGTTGCTCTTGCTGCGACCGCCGCCGCGACCGCCGACGCCCAGGTGGGATACGACCCCAGCCGGAGCCCGTACCGTGATCTGGAGAGGGGCCATGAGGTCTCGATTATCAGCGGTCAGCTGAGGACCTCGTCCGATCCCGCGCGTGTCACGCCACGATCGGGGCCCCTGGTCGGGATCAAGTACCAGTGGCTCATGGGGGGCCCGGCCAACCTCACGGCAGAGATCTCTCGACTCGGCTCGGAGCGTCGGGTGCTGGACCCGCTCAAGAATGCGACGTGTCCGGTGGGCCCGGCTGCTGACTGCAAGTTGATCAGCACCAACCGCTGGCCGGTGTATTTCGCCGACCTCGGCATGGCCCTGAATCTGACGGGGGCGCGCACGTTCCACGGTCTCGTACCGGAGGTTCGCGGCGGACTCGGGTTCCTCACGGACTTCCACACCAAAGCGGACGTCGGCGATTTCTCGATCGGAACGCGGTTCGCCTTCTCGTACGGAACCGGTATCCGATGGGTCTCCGGCGGGAGGTACCAGCTGCGGTTCGACTTCAGTGATCGCGTGTACTCCCTGAAATACCCCGAGTCGTATTTCACACCTGCCCCGGACAAGTCGCTTATTCGTGAGCCGTCGTGCCCATCCGACGCCACCTCGAATACGGACCCTCGGTGCAGACCGGCCAAACGGTCAGTGTGGCTCCACAACAGCGCCCTCACGATTGGCCTTTCGTACCTCTTTGGCGGCATGTGAACCGGTAGATGTCGCACGCGTCACTCACCCGCCGAATGAAGTTCTCGGCTCGGCACCGGTACTGGAACCCGGCCTTGAGCGCGGCGGAGAACGCGGCGGTCTACGGTGTGAGCGCCGATGCACGCTACCACGGCCACGACTACGTCTGCGACGTGACCGTGCGCGGAAAGCTGGATCCGCGCAGTGGAATGGTCATCGACCTGGCTGAGTTCGACCGGATCGTTGGGCAGGAGGTGCGCCGCCGGTTTGACGGAAAGACCATCAATGAAGACGTACCGGAGTTCGGCGATGGCGAGCTTGCGCCGTCTGGAGAGAACCTCGCCAAGTTTGTGTTCGATCGCCTCCAAGCGTCGCTCCATGGTCGCGTTCAAGTCACGGAAGTGACGGTATCAGAAGACGATACGCTTCGCGCCACCTACCGCGGCGACTAAGCCAGCCAGAAAGAAGGGTCCAGATAGTGACCCCGGAGGGGGGCCAATCTTCCTCAGGGTGTGGAAAACGCGACCGACAACACATTCGTGCGGTCACCGGCCCTCCTTTGACCAGCACAAAGACCCTTCCGCGCGAAACCGCGCCTGACAATTACGCGGACGAGCTGAGCCCCCTCGTCCACGTACACGCCGCCCTCGGCCGCTTTCGGCTGGGGCCGACGCGCATCAAGCGCGCCCGCGCAAACCTGAGCGCGGGACGCGTGGCCTTCGACCCCGCCGACGCCCTCAAGGGCGTCAACGGTCACGATGCCGGCCTGGCCAAGATTGCATCCGCATTCGAGATGTGCGGCATGGCGTCCATGCGGGAACTGGACTCCTTTCGCAAGAACTACTCGTCCGCTCAGCCGCTACTCAAAGCGTGGTTGGTTGGCGAGCGCGGGTCGAGCGATCACGGGCGGCGGCTGGCTCTGCGCGCCGCGGCAATCCTCGGAAACGGCGTCCTGCGCTGCGCGGCGGAGCAGGTCTCCAAGGGGCTTTCCTTCTCCGCGTGGGCTCATGCCACCTGCCCGTGCTGCGCGGGCTCGCCGGACCTGGCCGTGAGGGATATGTCGGGCCGTCACGTCATTTGTTCGCGATGCGACTCGCGCTGGCCGGCGCCTACAAGCGGGTGCCTCAGCTGCGAGTCCAACCGGCCGCCGGCCTTCGTCCGCGTGGACGCGCTCGACATGGGATACGAGTTGCTGGTATGCCACGCGTGTTCGCGGTACATCAAGGAACGCCCCGCTGCCGACATGTCGTCGCCGCTGGTGGAACGCATGCTCACTGCTGAGCTGGACACCGCCGCCGAGCGACGCGGCCTGCGCCTCTGAGTTCGTGGCCGCTGGTCGGCGCAATTCTCGCCGGCGGCGAGAGCCGCCGTTTCGGCGGCATGGCCAAGGGCCTTCAGGAAATCGCGGGAAGAAGGATCATCGATCGCGTCGCTGACGCGCTGCGGTGGGTGACCCCGAACCTGACACTCATTTCCAATAGCGCGGACGCGGAGCGCTGGCTGCCTGGTGTTGCAGTGCTGCGCGACCGCATTCCGGGGGTCGGCGGCCTCGCCGGCGTGGAGGCCGCGCTCAGTACCGGCAACGACGTGCTTGTCGTTGCCTGGGACATGCCTTTCGTCACGCCGGACGTCTTGCAGTTGATTCTGGCGAAGGCCAGGAACGAGGACGCGGACATCGTCGTACCAGAAAGTGGCTCGCCCAACGGCTTCGAGCCGTTCTGCTCGTTCTACTCGGCGCGTGTGGCGGGGACGCTCAAGAAGTTCCTTGAAGCGAGCTCGGCGCCGGCCGCCTTTCTTGCCAGCGGGCCTCGGGTTGTCCGCGTGTCCCTGGAAGAGACCGGCCGCATCGGAGATCCGGCGCGCGTCTTCATGAGCGTGAACTCCGCGGACGACTTGATGCGGGCGCGCGCCCAGGCGGAATCCGGGCAGTAGATTCCCGGCACTTTGCCGTCCCGAACTGAAATGGCCGCGCTCAGCGGCGCCTTGCTCCTGATGAGCGCATCATGCGCTCAAATCACCGGCGCACCCAGCCGGGCGAGCGATGAACGCGCCGAACTGAGGCACGTCATCGATTCGATGCTCAGGGCCCCGGACACGCGCGGCGCGCGGTGGGGCGTGCTGATCGTGGACCCTGACCGGGGCGACACGCTGTATTCGCACGACGCAGGCAAGCTCTTCGTGCCAGCGTCGAACATGAAAATCCTCACGAGTGCGATCGCACTCGAGACGTTCGGGCCTGATTTCCGCTTCATGACGCCGGTCCTCGCCGCCGGACCGGTGCGGGACAGCATTTTGGAAGGCGACCTCATGGTAGCCGGCCGCGGGGATCCGGGCGTGAGCGACCATCTGGCTGGTGACGCGATGGGTCCGTTGCGAGCCGTCGCGGACTCGCTGTACCGGATGGGCATCCGGCGAATTCGCGGACGCGTGCTTCCGTTCGGTGACGCTTTCCCCGATGCGACCGCCGGGTTCGGCTGGGGGTGGGATGACCTCGACGAAGCGTACGGCGCCACCGTGGACGAACTCCTGTTCAACGAAGGTTTCGCTGAGTTGCGCGTGAGGGCCGGAGCAGCCGCCGGCGACACCGTGACGGTGCAACTCCGACCCGCCAAGTCCTTCCCGAAACTCCGTGTTACCGCTGTGACCACCGTGCGCGGAAGCGGCCCTGATTCTTTGCCTCAGATCTCCGCGATCAAGGACACGTTGCGCGGCGACGTAGTGGTCGCCGGCACCATCCCGGTGGGCGATTCGGTGCGGGCCGTGGTGACATTCCGCGATCAGCGCGAAGCGTTTGTTGCCGCACTGGCGGAGGCACTCCGGGATCGCGGCATCAGCATCGCTGATAGCCTTTTCGCACCGGCGACTGCCGGCGACACGCTCCTGGTCATGCAGTCACTGCCCATGACGCAGATCCTAGCGGCGTTCATGAAGCCGTCGCAGAACCAGATCGGCGAGATGCTGTTCAAGTCCGTGGCGCTAAGCCGAGCGGACACGGGCACGGCGCGTGTCGCGCGACGCCTGATGAGCCAGCGGCTTCGCGAATGGGGCGCCGAGCCGGATGGATTCATCGTCTGGGACGGCAGCGGATTGTCGCGGCGTGACATGGTGTCGCCGGAGACGGTCGTGCGGGTGCTCCACGCGATGCGAAAGTCGCCGCTGTTTCAGGCGTATTACGATGCGTTTCCGGTCGCCGGAGTGGACGGCACGCTCGAAACGCGCATGCGCGGAACCACTGCGGAAGCCAACGTGCGTGGCAAGACCGGCACGCTGGGCAACGTGCGCTCGCTGTCCGGTTATGTGACAACCAGGGGCGGAGGACAGCTCATCTTCAGCGTGTTGAGCAACAACTTCCTGACGTCCACCGCGTACGTGTCGCGCGTGCAGGATTCGATCGCGGTGAGGCTCGCGCGCATGTCTGTCAGGAGCGCACGCTGAACGAGCAGCCGCTCGACGTCGGCGCGGCGTGCCGGATGGTGCTGGCAGACATCGCGCCGCTCCCGAGCGAAATCGTGCGCCTGCAGGATGCCTTGGGACGGGTCCTCGCGGAGGACGTGACCTCGCCGCTGGCGCTACCGCCGTGGGACAATTCGTCCATGGATGGTTATGCGGTGCGCGCCGAGGACGTGCGCGGCGCGTCTCCGCAGCGACCAAAGTCACTGCGTGTCGTGGGGACTGTGGCTGCAGGGCTCGCCACCGACCGCCACGTAAGTCCGGGTGAGGCGATTCGCATCATGACGGGTGGCTCGGTGCCCGCAGGGGCCGACAGTGTGATTCGAGTCGAGGACACAGACGCCGGCGAGTCGACGGTGTCGGTCACGGGCGACCGCGATTGCGGCCGAAACGTGCGTCCGCGCGGTGAGGATCTCGCGGCCGGCGCCGTCGCGGTCGCGCGGGGTTCGCGCCTTGGCGCCGGCCACATCGGCGTTCTCGCCTCCGTTGGCCGCGCGGAACTTCGCGTGTACCGGCGCGCCCGCGTCGCGGTGCTGGCGTCCGGCGATGAGTTGGTTGACGTCGAGCGATTCAGCGAGGTGACGGCAGGTCGCAAGATCGTGAGCTCGAACTCCTACTCGGTCACAGCCGCCGTCGTCGAAGCTGGCGCCGTGCCCGTGTCACTGGGCGTCGTGAAAGACGACCCCGCCGAACTGCGCAGCCGCCTGAAGGACCTCGATTGCGACTTGCTGATCACGACCGGTGGCGTCTCCGTTGGCGCGTTCGACTTCACGCGGCCGGTGCTCGCCGAACTTGGCCTCGTTGCGAGGTTCTGGCGCGCGCGGATTCGGCCCGGCGGACCGGTGGCGTTCGGGCTCCTCCGTGGTATTCCGTGGTTGGGGCTACCGGGCAACCCGGTGTCCACGCTGGTGACATTCGAGCTGTTCGCGCGGCCTGCGATTCGCACGATGCACGGACTGGCCGCACCATTCCGCCGCGCCACACCCGTGCAGATTGAGGAGCCGATCGTGACAGGCGGTGGTCTGACGCACTTCATGCGGGCAGTCATTACCGATCGAGCCGGTACGTTAACCGCGCGGCTCACGGGTCCGCAGGGCTCGGGTCTGCTGACGTCGATGGCGCGGGCGGATGCCCTCGTCATTGTCCCCGGCGACCGCACAAGGGTCGAGGCGGGCGAAACGATGCAGGCGCTGCTCCTGGAGAACGACGGCACGCCTTCTGCAAATCCGCCGGCCTGAGAGCCGTCTCCCCACTGCAGTTCGTGACGGACCGCACAATCTGAAGGGCCGCGGATCGGCACGTTTCTGTGAGGTGGAGTGCTGTCGCAAGCTTACTTCCGGCAGTACGTTACGATTTCAAAGTGACTCGCGGAGTGGCGCAGCCCATTTCAATGGCAGCGCCGGCCCCGCCCCGATCACAGAGGACGGAAAACGATGCGCGCTGTTCGATTGCTTTCGGCGATGGCTGCGGCGGTTGCCTGCGTCACTTGCGCCGAGCAACCCCTTGTTCGCAAAGCCGGCTATGCGCGCGTTCCGCTTTCGCCGTCGTTCGCAGTGGCGCCTCCGGGCGGACCCCGCATCGACATCAGGAAGATTCGCGGCGTGCTGTTCGGGAGCAGGGACAGCACCGTGGCCGAAGCGAGTGTGCGTGGCGACAGCGCAATTCTCGAGTTTCAGAGCGTCGTGGTTCACGGCGACAGCACCGACTACGTGCTCAAACTGTCGGCGACGGACGCGGGCAACGTGGTGGTTTTTTCGGGTGTGGACACGCTGCACGTGAAGCCGGGCGATAATGCGCCGGCGACACCGAACCTCAACTACGTGGCGCCGGACCTCACCGCGACGTCGATCGACATCTCGGTGGCGGCGCTGGCGCTGGAGTGGCAAGGCGCCGCGGTCGGCGATACGAGCTGTCTCAACAAGATTCCGAACATGGCGGCGGTGACGCAGCAGAAGGTCACCGTCACGGGCAGGAACGCCGCCAACCAAACTGTCCCGAACGTCCGCGTCGGTTGGACGTCTCTGGACCCGACCGCGTTCACCGTCGACACCTCGGGCCTCGTGAAGGCGAAGTGCTCCAACAAGAGCGCCAAACTGGTGGCGAAGACATTCCTGAGCGTGACAGACACGATCGAGGTCACGGTTACAGCGCCAGCGTTCTCGCTGCGGATGAGGCCGGATTCCTCGAACGTTGCCCGCGGTGCGACTGTGCAGCTTATCGCGGAGGTGGTTGATGAGACCGGATCCGCCGTCAGCGCGTCGTCCGTCGGCTGGTTCTCGGCGGACACGACGCGGGCCAAGGTGAACGCGACCGGTTTGGTGACCGGCGTTTCGAACGGGCGCGTGCTGATCACCGCGGCGTCCGGTGGGCGCACCACAGTGGGCGTGATCCGAGTCGTGAGGCCGCTGGCCTCCAAGGTCATTGCGCTGCCGGTCGTCGGTCTCGACTCGCTGGGCATCGGCCAGACGCGCGGCTACTTCGCCAAGGCGCTCGACGCCGCCAACAGGGTGATCCCCGAAGCGCAGGTGTTCGCGTGGACGACCACCGCGGCCGGTGTTGCCACGGTGAACGCAACGACCGGTGTAGCGACGGCCGTCGGCACTGGCACTGCCAAGATCATCGCAACGCTTGACGGCAAGGCTGACACCATCGACGTAGCGGTGTTGACTTCACTGCCGCCCGGATTCCTCAAGGGGAAGATCACGAACGCGGCGGATGGGACGCCGATCTCGGGTGCGTCACTCGCCGGCAGTAGTGGCGTTTCGACAACCACAGCGGCTGACGGCAGCTTCCTGCTTGGTGGACTCCAGAACGGCGACACAGTCGGCATCACCAAGATTGGTTTTGTGAACACGATCGCCTGGAACGTGCCGGCGTTCCCCGGCAAGACGCTGGAAGTACCCACGGCATCACTGTCGCCGACCGGCGGCACCGGGAGCATCAGTGGCAAGGTGGTGAACGCGGTGACCGGTGCGGTCGTGTCCGGCATTACAGTGACGGGCTACAAGGGCATCAACGC
Source organism: Gemmatimonadota bacterium (assembly GCA_031401495.1). Taxonomy (GTDB): domain Bacteria; phylum Gemmatimonadota; class Gemmatimonadetes; order Gemmatimonadales; family Gemmatimonadaceae; genus DASPMP01. Next base: position 21,924 of record JANNRQ010000050.1, on the reverse strand, counting down.
GGGTCCGAGCTCGAGACGCCCCAACCCGACCGTTGACTTCACCGAAACCACGAACGCCAGCGGCATATTCACTGCCTCGGCCAAGCCGGCCGGCACGTACACGCTCGTGTTCGGCGCCTCTGGATATTCCGAGACGTTCGGCGGATCGAACGTGGTGAGCGGCGTGACCAAAGTCATCAACGATGTGCTCATCGCGCCGGCAGCTGTTGGCGGCGGCATCTACATCGTCGTGACGTGGGGCAAGTCGGGCGTCGACTGCACGATTACTGCGAACAACATCCCGTGCAACCTGGACGCGCATCTCACGGGTCCGAGGATCGCGCCGGACACGATTCCGCCGCGTTTCCAGGTGTTCTCGGGAAGCGTGCGCTATACGTCGGGCATCGACACGATCGCGAATCTGGATGTCAGCGCGATCAACGGTCGCGGTCCTGAGATCCTGAGCTTGCGGCCGGCCGCAGCAGTTGGCGAGTACCGGTTCTACGTCCACAACGCGACGCTCGGCACTGGCTCGAACAAGGCGATTGCGGATTCCTCGGCGGCGCGCGTCGACGTATATCAGGACGGGCGCCAGATCGGAACGTTCTTCCCGCCGGCCGGGGTCTCGGGCAACCTGTGGAACGTGTTCAAATACGACGGCGCGCGGTTGCTGCCGATCGATTCGATCACGACCGCGGCGGACCCCGCCATCCTGCCGGCGCCGCCGTCGTCCGGACTCAGGGCCGCGCCGACGACTTCAGCGGGCCGGCCGAAGCCGGTGTTGAGAAAGCCCGACTAGTTCGCCAGTCGGGACGCGACGACCTCGGCAATATCGAGGACGTCGACCTTGGCGTCGCGCGCCTTGGCGCCGTCGTTCATCATGGTCATGCAGAAGGGGCACGCCACGGCAATCGTGTCGGCGCCCGTCGCGACCAGTTCGTCCACGCGCTCGGCGTTGATGCGCTTGCCGGTGCGCTCTTCCATGAACATGCGGCCGCCGCCGGCGCCGCAGCACAAACCACGATCCTTCGTGCGCGGCGGCTCCACGAAGTTCATCACCGGAAGCGCGCGCCGTAATGTTTCACGCGGCGCGTCGTACACGTCGTTGTAGCGGCCCAGATAGCAGGAATCGTGATACGTGACGGTGAGCCGCTTCCCCTCGTCGCCCTTCAGCTCCACGCGCCCTTCAGCCAGCAAACGCTCGATGTACGTCGAATGGTGGATGACTTCGTAGTTGCCGCCGAGCTGTGGGAACTCGTTGCCCATCTGGTGAAAGCAGTGGGGACAGCTCGTCACGATCGTCAGCACGTTGTAGCGATTGAGCGTCTCGATTGTGTCTTTCGCCAGCATCTGGTATAGGTACTCGTTCCCAAGGCGTCGGGCCGGATCCCCGTGGCAATGCTCCTCCTGCCCGAGGATGGCGAACTTGATGCCGCACGCCTGGAGGATCCGCGCGAAGGCGACGGTGGTCTTCTTGGAGCGGTCGTCGAACGAGCCCATGCAGCCGACCCAGAACAGGACGTCGGCCCGCTCGCCGCGCGCCGCGAGGTCCGACATGATCGGGATGGTCATCCCGTCTGCCCACTTGGCCCGGTCTGCAGACGCGAATGCCCACGGAGATCCGTTCTTCTCCAGTGATTCGAATGCCGGCTGCACCTCCGCCGGAAAGCGCGACTCGCTCAGCACCAGATGGCGACGCATCTCGTTGATGACATCCAGCTGATCGATGGAAACCGGGCACTCCTGGACGCACGCGCGGCAACTGGTGCAGGCCCAGAGCTCGTCCTCGGTGATGAACTGGTCGAGCAACCGGTGGCTCACGATGTCGGTCGCGATGCTGCCGGCGGCAAGCGCGGGCCCCTTCTCCATCAGGCGATGACGCGCGTCGAGGATGATCTTGCGCGGGCTCAGCGGCTTTCCGGTGATGTTCGCCGGACACACCGACGTGCACCGTCCGCACTCGGTGCACGAGAAGCCGTCGAGCAGATTCTTCCACGTGAGCTGCTCCACGTCCGCAGCACCGAACTGGGCGTCGTCCGCCTCGAGGTCCATCGGACGCATGACAGCGCGCTCGCCCTTCCATGACGTGTTCGAGAAGAACACGTTGAACAGCGACGTCACGACGTGCAGGTGCTTGGAGTACGGCAGGTAGTTGAGAAAGCCGAGCACCAGCAGCGCGTGCGCCCACCACTGGATGCGGTGCGCGTTCCACGCCGCGTCCGCCGGCACGCTGGACAGCGCGGCGGCCATCATTCGCGATGCAAAGTGCGCCTCGCTCACGGTGCCCGGCCTCGCGACTTCGAGGAACGCAACGCTCAAGAGCAGCGTGGCCATCAGCGCGCCAATCATTCCAAGGATGAGGTAGGCGTCGCCGTGCTCGACCTTATCGCCATCGAGGCGCTTGGGGCGCAACACCAGCCGCCGGAAGTACGCGAAGCCGATGGCGCCGAGCACGAACACGGCGAAGGCGTCCTGCGACGCCTCATAGCCCTCAAAAAGCAGGTCCGGCAGGAACATTGAGAACGAAAACGCCGGGAAGACGCCGGCGATGAGCAGCTCTACCGTGCCAGCGGTCAGCACCATGAAGCCCCAGAAGATCACGGCATGCATGACGCCGGCGACGGGGTCGCGCAGAATCTTGGTCTGCGCGATGCCGACCATGAGCACGTTCCAGAGGCGCGCGAACGGCCGATCCAGACGGTAGTCCGCCTGACCCAGCGCCACGAACGACACCAGGCGCTGCGCGTTGTAGGCAAAGAACCCCGTCGCGAGGACGAGGACAAACAGGAACGTGTAGTTCTCGGCGCTCATTGAGCCGAGAGTCTAATGCCCTTTCTTGGCTTCGCGAACCGCCGCCGTCAGTACCGGGAGAATCTCGAGCACGTCACCGACGATTCCGTAGTCGGCGACCTTGAAGATCGGCGCCTCGGGATCCTTGTTGATCGCGACGATGGTGCGTGCGGTGCGCATCCCGGCGAGATGCTGAATGGCGCCCGAGATTCCGGCGGCGACGTACAGCTGCGGACTCACTTGCCTTCCCGTCTGGCCGATCTGATCCGAGTGCGGCCGCCAGCCGTCGTCCGTGACGGCACGCGTGGCACCAACGGCCGCGTTGCCGAACGCGCTCGCCAGATCCTCCACGAGCTTGAAGTTCGCGGCTTCCTTGAGGCCGCGACCGCCGGAAACAATGACTGGCGCCTCACCAAGGTCGAGCTTTCCCTTTGCGCCTTCGACGACGTCTTTCACAACGACGCGTTCGGCGCCTGGATCGGCGGCCGGTTGAACCGAATCGGTTTTCGCGGCCCGCGGCTTCTCCACCGGCGTGAACGCCGAGGGACGCAGCGAAATCACCGCGAGCGGGCCGGTGATCGTGAGTTCGATGATCACCTTGTTGGCGTAGCCCGGGTGCTTCACGACGATCGCGTCACCGGACATCGCGACGGAGGTCGCGTCCGAGCCGAGTGGCGCGTCGAGCTTGGCAGCAACGCGTGGGCCGAGATCGCGGCCATTGGCCGAGAACGGCATGAACACCGCGCGATAGCCTTGCTTTGCGCGCTCAGCGAGCGTCGCAGCAACGGATTCACGCGCGTACCGGGCGAGCCCGGCGTGTTCGCAGGTGATGACGACGTCGGCGCCGTATTTGCCGAGTTGCTCGGCCTTGGCGGCGATTCCCGCCGGACCTGCGACGAGTGCGTGAACTTCACCGCCACCGCTAGCGTCCACGAACGCGCGCGCAGCTGTAGTCGCCTCGAGCGCCACCTTGCGGAGGTCCGAGCCGCGCGACTCGGCGAACACGAGAACGTTCGGCATTAGAGAACCTTCGCCTCCGTCTGAAGGAGACGAACCAGTTCCGGCACCGCCGCGCTGCCCTGGCCGATGATGCGTCCCGGCGGACGATCGGCGGGCAGCTCCATGGATTTCACGGACACGCGCACAGGGCCAACCTGCGCCGGCTTGGACTCCAACGGCTTCTTCTTCGCCGCCATGATTCCCTTGAGCGACGGATAACGCGGACGGGCGACGCCTTCGTCAATGGTCACGACCGCGGGCAACGAAAACTCCACGACCTCTCCCGCGCCCTCAATCTCACGGCGCGCGCTTCCCTTGCCCGGCGAGACTTCGAGATGAGACACCGCCGTGACGCACGGGAGGCCGAGCATTTCCGCGGTCGCGGTCCCGACAACGCCGGCTGACGAATCGAACGCGTGACGTCCAAAAAGAATCAGGTCGAAGCCTCCGGATTTGAGCTCGGCGGCCAGCGCTTTGGCGATCGAGATGCCGTCGAACAATGGCGCGTCGGACTTGAGGTGAACGGCGCGATCCGCGCCCATGCTCATTGCCTTCCTCAGGGTTTCCTGTATGGCGTCCGGGCCCACCGCGAATACGATGGTCTCACCGGGGGGCTGTTTCTCATTGATCTGGAGCGCCGCCTCAACCGCGTAGCTGGCGAAGTCATCCATGTCGAACTTGACGCCGCTTTCATCAATGCCTGCGCCGCCGGCGGCTATTTTGAAACGTGACTCGGAGTCCGGGGTACGTTTGATGCAGACCGCAATTTTCATAGCGGAAAAGATAGTCCGTCACGCCAAACGTCGTACCCGGAAATCCATGCGCGCAGTGATTCTAGTCGTGGCACTGGCAGCACTCTGTGCGGCAAACGCGGATCTTGGCGCACAGACCGTCGAGACGCCGGCCGCCTTCGACAGCGCCGGACGTGTACGATCGCTGACCCCAGCCCTCATCAGGCGATTGGAGCTCTCCGCGCCAATGTGGACAGTGAGCGGACCGTTCCGCGAGGCGCGGTTGTTCGCGAGCAGCGCGGGAGGCCACGTACTGTCCGTCGAGCGTTTGGGTGGCACAGTGGAGCGGTATGCGCTGACGGACGAAGCGCTCGTCTCGCTTCGCGCCTTCATTGATCAGGCAATGCGGACGCGAGGAGCGATCGTCACGGAGACGCAGTCGGACGTCGTCGCAGAGCCAGCGCGCGGGGCGTTCATCCGGAACCAGATGCTCCTGTCGTCCATCCTCTATTCACCGGCACTTGCTGCCCAGACCAACAACGGGCAGGGCGCGGCGGCAGTGTGGCTCCTGGGCACAGGCGCCAGCTACTTCATCGTCACGTCAATCGCGAACAAGCGGACAGTGACGCGCACCCAGAATGATCTGGCCACCGATGGCGCGCTGCGCGGCGCCACTCTCACCAATGGGCTGTTCGCTGCACTGGGGCCGGAAGAGCCGTACGGCAAAGTCTCCGCGCTCGTGACGCTTTCCGGAGCACTGGCTGGTAGCGTCGCCGGCTTCAACAGAGCGCGTGGGCTCACGGACGCCGAAGGCAAAGCGGCCAAGTCGATATCCACCTACAGCCTTCTGACCACGGCCGGCCTTTTGGGCATCGCCGGCGTAAGCGACTCGACGTCCTACCGGGCGACGGCGCTCGCCACTGTTGCAGCCGGGGCCGCCGGATATGTGTTGGGCCCCCGCTATCCCCAACGCTCTGCATACACGATCACCGCGGGAGACATCAACACGTTGTGGATCGGCTCTGCGCTGGGTCTTGGCACGGCGTTCATCCCGCTCGTCGGCGGCGACGACATTGACGTACGCACGGGTTGGGTGGCGTTCACAGCCGGCATCCTCGGCGGCGCGTACGTCGCAGAACGCGTCTGGGTGCGACCATTTGACCATTCGCAAGGCGACGTTGGACAGATGTGGCTCGGCGCTCTTGCTGGCGGCTTGATGGGGGGCGCGGCGGTGGTGCTTGCCAAGCCGAGCGCGACGATTGGACTGTCGCTGGTTACCGCCGGCGGAATCCTCGGTGCCTGGGGCGGTCAGCGCATGACCCGCCCTGCCCTCGCGCGACCAAGGTCGGCGCTCGCGCCTTCAAGCGAAGGCGAACCGCGCGCGTCGGTAGAGTTCTACGCGAGCGGGGCCGCCATGGCGGCCGCCGGTGTACGCGGCCACCACGGACTGCTGACGATCCGGTTCTAGCTGTTACTTGAATGCACTCAGGCCGGTGATGGCCTGACCGAGAATGAGTGAATGGACGTCGTGCGTCCCTTCATATGTGTAGACGCTTTCCAGGTTGGCCATGTGGCGCATGGCCGAATACTCGGCGAGGATGCCCACAGCGCCGAGGAGCCGCCGGCTTTCGCGCGCGATGTCGGTCGCCATGTTGACGTTGTTGCGCTTGGCGAGCGATACCTGTTGCGGCGTGTACGTGCCGTTGTCCTTCATGCGGCCAAGGTGAAGCGAGACGAGCTGCGCCTTCACGATCTCGGTGAGCATGTCGGCGAGGCGTTCCTGCTGGATCTGGAAGCCGCCGATGGGCCGGTCGAACATGACGCGCTCTTTCGAGTACGAGACCGCCTCTTCGAAGCACGCCATCGCCGCACCAATCACGCCCCAGGAAATCCCGTAGCGCGCTTGCGTGAGGCACATGAGCGGACTCTTGAGTCCGCCTGACTTCGGCAGAATCGCGTCTGCAGGGACGTGCACGTCCGAGAACACCAGCTCGCTGGTGTCGCTGGCCCGCAACGAGAGCTTGCCCTTCTGGTCCTTGGTCGTGAACCCCTTGGCGGCCTGCGGAACGACGAAGCCGCGGATGGACGTGTCGTCCGGGTCGCCGTTGGTCTTGGCCCACACGATCGCGATCTGCGCAGTGGAGCCGTTCGTAATCCACATCTTGGCGCCGTTCAGAAGCCACGTGCCGTCCTTCTGCTCCCTGGCCATCGTGATCATCCCGGACGGGTTGGAGCCGAAGTCCGGTTCGGTGAGCCCGAAGCACCCGATGATCTCGCCCGACGCCATCTTGGGCAGCCAGTGTCTCTTCTGTTCTTCGCTACCGAAGGCGTAGATGGGATACATCGCCAGCGCGCCCTGCACGGACGCAAAGGAGCGCACCCCACTGTCGCCGCGTTCCAGCTCCTGCATGATGAGGCCGTACGCGACGTTGTTCAGCCCCGCGCAGCCGTACTCCTCCGGCAGGTTGGCGCCAAACACGCCCAGCTCGGCGAGTTCGGGGATGATTTCCTTGGGGAACTTTCCCTGAACATAGTAGTCGCCGATGATCGGCAGCACTTTGTCGTTGACGAATTCGCGAACGCTGTCACGAACGGCCCGTTCGTCTTCGGAGAGCTGCGCGTCGATACCGAAAAAGTCTTGCATGATTGGAAAGCTAGTGATTGATGACCAGTGACTGGACTACCGGGTGAATGACTGGAGAGGCCCGTCGATGAACGTGGCTCGCTCGGCGGACCACGTAAGGGTGACGACGTCGATCGCCGAGTCCGTGATGGCGATGCTGTTGACCGATGACGGGCGACCGCCGCGCCCGCGGTTGGACACGGTTCCGGCGGTCGAGACCGTGGTGCGCTTGGTGGGATGCTCGACCGCCAACACCGACTCCTGGTGGTCGTGTCCGCAGAGGACGAGGTCCACCTTCATGGCCTGCATCGCCTCATGGACGCGCGAGGTGTTCTTAAGTCCGTGCCGGCGCGAGAGTTCGCCCTTTACCGCGTTGTGGTGCAGCACGAGCACGCGCGCGTCGCCAGCCGGCGACTGGCCGAACTCGAACGCGGCGCGGGCCAACTGGTCTTCGCGCACGTACCCGATGATGGAAAGATCCTTGAGCCGCCACGTGAGCGTGCTGAGCGCGATGCCGTGGCTGGTGTTGATTCCGACGAAGGTCGCGCCGGGCACCCGTAACACAGGCTCGATGTCTTCGTTGATGTAGGCGCGGTACTTCTTGAGCAGCATGCGGTCGTCGCCCAGGCCCAGCGGTGAGAACCACCACGCGACGTCGTGATTGCCCGGCACAACGATGACCTTGCTGACGCGTTCCGCCTGTTTGATGAACGCGCGCGCCCGCTGGAATTCACCGGCGCGGGCGCGTTGCGAGAGATCGCCGGAGATGGCGACCACGTCGTGCCGGCGCTCCTGGATGAGCGACTCGAGCGCCTCGTATTGCTCGGGGATCGCCGGGTGTCCGAAGTGGAGATCCGAACAGTGAAAGACCTTTACCGGGCTCACAGGAGCGCGATCACTGCCTCGGTGAACTCACCCGTCGTCGCCTTGCCGCCCAGGTCGCCGGTCACCGTTTTGCCGTCGCGAATCACCTTTTCGATGGCCTTGCGCAGCTTGGCCGCGCTCTCGCCTTGGCCGATGTGCTCCATGAGCATGCAGCCAGCGAGCACCAGCGCGGTGGGATTGGCGATGCCCTTGCCCGCGATGTCCGGTGCCGTACCGTGGACGGCCTCGAAGATCGCGCCGTGCAGTCCGAAGTTCGCGCCCGGCGCCATGCCCAGTCCGCCGACGAGTCCGGAAATCTGATCTGAGAGAATGTCGCCGAAGAGGTTGGTCGTGACGATGACATCGAAGCGCTCCGGATGCAGTACGAGACTCATGGCCATGGCGTCGACGATGCGCTCGTCGAAGTCGATGCGGCCAGCATACTCGTTCGCCACCTTGCGGCCGGTCTCGAGGAACAGGCCCTGCGAGAACTTCAGGATGTTGGCCTTGTGCACCAGCGTCACGCGCTTGCGCTTGTGTTTCACCGCATACTCGAACGCGTAGCGGACGATGCGCTCGGACCCGGACCGCGTGATGATGGCCACGCTTTCGGCAGCCGCGCGGGGATCGTCTCCGATCTTGATGTAGTGCTCGACACCGACGTACAGCCCCTCGGTGTTTTCGCGGACCATCACGATGTCGAGATTCTGGTACCGGCCGCCAGGCGCAATGGAGTACGCGGGGCGTACGTTGGCGTACAGGTCGAACGTCTTGCGCAGCGCAACGTTGATCGAGCGGAAACCGTCGCCCACCGGCGTCTCGAGTGGACCCTTGAGCGCCACCTTCGTTCGCTTGATGGATTCAAGCGTCGCGTCGGGAATCGGGTCGCCGAACTTGGCCACGCCCGCCATGCCCGCTACCTGGGAATCCCATTCGATTTGCGCGCCGGCCGCCTCGAGCATGCGCACGGTGGCGGCCGTGATGGAAGGGCCGATGCCGTCGCCTGGAATGAGCGTGACCGGGACTTTCTTCACGTGATTCCGACGCTCAGGGCGCCGCGAAGAGGTCAGCCAGCCGCTGACCGATTGCTGCCAGCGCCATGGCGGACGTCCCTGCGTTTTCGCTGCGAACCTCGCCAACCCAGCGCGCTTCCGCGAGGCGCGGATCCACGAGGGCGGCGCGCAACGCCGCGCGCGTGCCGGCGCCGACCTTCTCGAACCGGAGTTCGATGGGCAGCAGAACCATCCGGACGTCCGCTTCGAGCGCAATCATGGTGCGCAACTGGCTGGACAGCGGCTCACCGAACTTGGAACCGGAAACGAAGTTGGCGGACCGCAGCGGCTCCAGGCCAAGGGCGTAGGGATCCGTGGCGTAGTTGCGGTTGCGCTCGTGCGCGCGAACCAATGCCGGCGGCATGACCCAGCGTTGGGCGAGGCCGCGGTCGTCGAGCGCGCGTGCGATGGCGCTATCCAACAGTCTTGCGGTGGCGCGATTGCCGCCCATCGCCTGCACCCAACCCATCGAGTCGCTGGAGACGCGCACGTACGCCGTGGGCGTAACGATGATGCGTTGCATCGCGTACGAAGCGAATGGACGCGCCTCGGGCGCCGTCTCGGACGCTTTTGAGCCGCGGCCGCACGAGGCGGCAGCGGCAAGGAAGGCAAGGGTCGCAAACCGGAAGTATTGCGGCACGGCGTGAATCTAACGGCCCCCGCGCATTCCGATTGACCGCCCCGCCGCCCCCGCACACCTTTGCCGCATGACGAAGCTTCTCTCGACCATGGGCTGGGCCCTCCTGGCGGTTCTCGGCGCCAGCTGTATTGCCTACATCGCGCTGTCACAGGGCGAGACCATCAGCGCCGCGTGGATCATCACCGCGGCGGTCTGCACCTACGCCATCGCGTACCGCTTCTACAGCAAGATGATCGCGGCGAACATCTTCGCGTTGAACGCCACACGGGCCACCCCCGCGGTGCGGCTCAATGACGGCCGCGATTTCGTGCCGACGAACCGGTGGATCGTCTTCGGCCACCACTTCGCCGCCATTGCCGGGCCCGGCCCGCTGGTCGGTCCGACACTGGCTGCCCAGTTCGGATTTCTGCCCGGCATGCTCTGGATCCTGGTGGGCGTCGCGCTCGGCGGCGCGGTACAAGACTTCGTGATTCTCTGCTCCAGCGTCCGACGGAACGGCAAGTCGCTGGGCCAGATGGCCAAGGAAGAAATCGGGCCCGTTGGCGGATTCACGGCGCTGGTCGCAGTGATGGGCATCATGGTGGTGTTGATCGCCGTGCTGGGCCTCGTGGTCGTGAACGCGCTGCGCGCCAGCCCCTGGGGCACGGTGACCATCGGCCTCACGATCCCGATCGCGATGTTCATGGGCGTGTACCTCAAGTACTTCCGCCCCCACCGCGTCCTGGAGGCCAGCGCCATTGGCGTGGGACTGCTCATCGTTGCGCTGTACGCGGGCAAGTGGGTGGCCGAGAACCCGACGCTGGCGCCGATGTTCACGCTGAGCGGCGCTACGCTTGCGATCCTGATCATGATCTACGGGTTTGCGGCATCCGTCACGCCCGTGTGGCTGCTGCTCGCGCCGCGCGACTACCTGTCATCGTTCGTGAAGATTGCCGTGGTGCTGGCGCTTGCGGCCGGCGTCCTCATCACGCTGCCGGACATGCAAATGCCGGCCGTCACGAAGTTCATCGACGGCACCGGACCCGTCTTCGCGGGGAAACTTTTCCCATTCTGCTTCATCACGATCGCGTGTGGTGCGATCAGCGGGTTCCACTCGCTGATTTCCAGCGGGACAACGCCCAAGCTCCTCCAGAACGAGGCTGACGCGCGCTTTATCGGGTATGGCGCCATGCTGATGGAGTCGATGGTCGCGATTCTCGCGCTCATTGCCGCGTGCGTGCTCACGCCCGGCACGTACTTCGCCATCAACGCGCCGGTCGCGCTCCTCGGGACAACGGTCGAATCGGCCGCGGCGGCGATTCAGGCGTGGGGCTTCACCGTGACGCCGGCGGAGCTCACGAATCTCGCGACGCAAATCGGCGAATCGTCCGTCCTGTCGCGCACCGGCGGCGCGCCGAGCCTGGCGATCGGCATGGCGATGATCTTCTCGAACGTCTTCGGTGGCGGCGCCATGGCGCTGTGGTACCACTTCGCGATCATGTTCGAGGCGCTGTTCATCCTTACGACACTCGACGCCGGGACGCGCGTGGGCCGCTTCATGCTGCAGGACCTGGGCAAGCACGTGTGGGCGCCGTTCGGGCGTGTGTCGTGGTATCCGGCGGTCGTGGTTTCGAGCGCGATGGTGGTGCTGATGTGGGGCCACTTCCTGTATCAGGGCGTTGTCGACCCGCTGGGCGGCATCAATTCGCTGTGGCCGCTCTTCGGCATCTCCAATCAGCTGCTTGCCACCGTGGCGTTGTGCGTCGCCACGACCATCATCATCAAGATGGGCAAGGTGAAATACGTGTTCGTTACGATGATTCCGCTGGTGTGGCTGGCGATCGTGACGATGACCGCGGGCTACCTCAAAGTCTTCTCCGCGGATCCGAAGCTGGGGTTCCTGTCGCACGCGCGCAGTTTGAACACGGCCATCGACGCCAACGCGCTCCCGGCCGCAATCACGAGCGTAGACGCCGCGCGCCAGATGATCTTCAACGACTATCTCAACACGGCTGTGGCGCTGTTCTTCATGGCGTCGGTCATCGTGATCATCGCGGACAGCGTGCGCGAATGGACAGCGGTGCTGAGTGGACGCAAGCAGGCGGTCAGCTCGGAGCATCCGTTCGAGACCGTGACCGTCGATATCGCCGCCGACTAGTCGGGCTACTTCTTCTTTTGATCCTTCTGGGCGTTTTGCCCGCCCGTGAAGGACTTGCGTGCTTTCTCCGCGCTGGCCAGCCACATGTCCACGAGCTCACCCTTGATCTTGGGGGCGCTCACGCGTGTGACGCCGCCGAGTGATTTGGCGCGCTCCACGCTGCGAATGCGCCACTCGGGGATGCCCGCGACCAAGTAGATCACGAATACCGCGATTATGGACGCCGCGCCCATCAGCGCGATGGTCTGGGACGGCGCGGCACGACCCGACGCGAGCCACGCCACGACCCAGCGGGACGCGATGGCAATCGCAATCACGGCACCGACGACCTGGATCCAGAACCGCCAGCGGCGGAAGCTGAGCAGTTGCGCACGCATGACGCCGGCCACGAGCGCAAAATCTCCGGTGCCGTTCATCAAGTCGCCGGCGTCGCGACGGGAATCGCAGATGACATCAGCGACGACCCACTTGGGATAACCGGACGAGATGGCCCAGCGCCGCCTCATCAGCGCGAGCCCGGCATAGACGAGAAACATGGCGGCGCTCACGACGATGGTCGCCAAGCTCGCGCCAAGCGCGAACGAACGGATCAATCCCGACTGGCCACCACCTGACATTTGCCAGAGGGCCAAGTCCGGCCACACGACGACCACTCCGAGGAAGATCGCGACCGCCGTAGACAGAGACGCCGCCGACCGCAGGAGGCCGACACCGGCAGAACGCACGCGTCCCAGGCCTGGCGGCGGCCATTCGACCTGTTGCTTGTCGTCCGGTGACAGCAGCAGAAAAATGTCCTGCGCGCTCGGCCGCTTGCCCGGATCCTTCTCGAGGCACCTCTCGATGAGCGTCGCCAGCTCGGGCGTAATGCCGTCGCGCAGTGTGTCCACTCGCGGGGGGGCCTTGTTCACGTGAGCCGCCATTATCTCTACCGGCGACCCTTCAAACGGCGGGTGCCCGACCAGCAACTCGAAGGCGAGAATGCCCAAGCTGTAGACATCGCTCTTGTCCGTGAGCTCCTGCGTACCACCCTGCTCCGGACTCATGTAGATCGGCGTACCGAGATACATGCCTTCTTCGGTCCAGCGGCTGCTGAGGCCTGGGCGCCGCGAACTGGCTGCCGCGGAAATGCCGAAGTCCAGGACCATCGCGCGCCCTGTTTCGCCGTCGAGCACGATGTTGCCCGGCTTGATATCGCGATGGAACACTTTCCGACGGTGCGCCGCCGCAAGCCCTTCGGCGACGTCCGCCATCAAACGCCGAACGCGCACCTCGGTGAGCATGCGCCCGTGCAGCGCGCCCATGCCCAACGTGGGCCCGTCGATGAACTGCATTACGAAGTACGGGATCAGACTGCCCGTCAGTTCGCCAACGTGGTAGACGTTTACCACGTTGGGGTGATTCACCGCGGCGATGGCCTCCGCCTCGCGGATGAACCGTTTCCGTGCCACATCGTCGTCGGCCAGTCTGGGCGACAGGACTTTCACTGCCACTTCGCGCTTGAGCGTCATGTCGCGCCCGACGAAGACCAGCGCCATTCCCCCCTCGCCGGCCATGCCGAGGACGCGAATGTTGGGCGCCAGAGCCTGGACGACGTCTTTGTAGAGTTCCCTCAGTTCCTCGGGCGGACGCTTGAACCGCACCCACTCACCGCTGCGGATCTCACCACTGGGGACAGCCTTCTTGAGCGGAGGTGCGGGTGCGTCGCACACCGCGCAATTCGTGGCGCGGAGGCTGATTGGTGCCTGGCAAACCGTGCATTGCGGGAACTCGCTCAATCCATTGCTCCGTGACGCGCCATCATCGCCGCGCCAAACCACCTTGTGTGACAGCAGTCACAAAATATGTCTTGCCTGCCGGTACGCCAGATGAACACAATTCCCCATGCATTTTACATCCAGAATAGCCCTGGTCCTGACCGTCACCGCCGCGCCCCTTCTCGGTCAGGGCGCACCCCGGTCCTTCGACTTCAGCATCGCGAACATGATGCGCGGCCCCGAGTTGTACGGCCGCGAGCCGCAGCGGGTGCAGTGGAGCGCGGACGGAAAGCACATCTACTTCTACTGGAATGCGCCCGGTGCCAAGTGGAGCGAGCCGGCGGTTCCGTATCGTGTGCGCGCACAGGCCGGTGCCTCGCCCGAGCGCCTGACTGAAGCGCAGGTAGACTCCGCGGGACCGCTGTTCGCCCCCGGCAGCTTCTCGCGCGACCGGCGTTGGAAGGCCGCCGTGTATGAGGGCGACCTGTACCTCGTAGACATGCGGGCGGGAACATCTCGCCGCCTGACGCAGACCGTAGACGGTGAAGGCGCACCGACCATCACTGCGGACGGCAGCGTGGTCTACTTCACGCGGGCCAACAACGTCTACTCGCTGAACGTGTCCAGCGCCTTGATCCGGCAGATCACGGACGTGCGCAACGGGCCCGAGCCGCGCGACTCGGCGTTCGCAGGACAGCGCGGAGCGCTCCGCAACGACCAGACGCGCCTGTTCGACGCACTGCGGGAACGCGCACGACTGGACAGCATGGCCCGCGCCGACCGGCGCGCGCACGAGGCGCTCAACCCCAAGCCGTTGTACCTCACCCAGGGTGAGCAGCTTGGCCAGCTGAGCATTTCACCGACGGGTTCTTCGCTGCTGCTCACGACCAACTCGCCGGCGCCGATGTCGCGAGGCGCCGAAGTCCCCGCGTACGTGACGCAGAGCGGCTACACCGAACCGATTCGCGGCCGCTCGAAAGTCGGCGACGATCAGGGCAGCGGACGCGTTGCGTTCGTGCCACTCGCTGGCGGCGACGTGAAGTGGTTGCAACTCAACCCGACAGACACGAATCGCGTTCCACTGCCCATGCAAGGCCAGCTATCGGGCTGGAGCCCCAACGGCGACGCGGCGCTTATCATCGCCGTGACCCGCGACTTCAAGACGCGCTACATCCACAGAGTGGGTGCCACCGGCGCGCTCAAGACCATCGATACACTGCGCGATAGCGCGTGGGTGCTGGGCGGATGCGGCGGCGCCAACGCCTGCGGCACGCGCGCCGGGTGGCTGGACGGCGACCGGGTCTACTTCACGTCGGAAGCCGACGGGTTCGCTCACGTGTACACCGCCAGGTCCGACGGCACCGAACGCAAGCAGCTGACGAGCGGAAAGTGGGAAGTCCTGGACGTCCAGCTCTCGCCGGATCGCGCGTCGTTCTATATAAGCACCAGCGAGACGTCACCGTTCGACGCGCAACTGTACCGGATGAGCGTGAACGGCGGCGCGCGCGAGAAGCTCACCGCCAAGCCCGGCGCGCACGCAACCACAATGTCCCCGGACGGACAGTGGCTCGCCGACGTGTACTCGTTCGCCAACAAGCCGCCCGAGTTGTACCTCGTGAGAAACGCGGCCGGCGCTGACATGGCGCAGTTGACCACGTCGCCCACCGCAGACTGGATGTCGTTCACGTGGCTCGTGCCCGAGATCGTGTGGCTGGACGGCAGCGACGGCGTGAAAGTGCCCGCGCGCGTCTACCGCCCCAAGGACATGAACGCTCAGCCAAACGGCGCGGCGGTCATCTTCGTTCACGGCGCCGGGTACTTGCACAACATCGGCAATTTTTGGTCGCCGTACCCGCGCGAGTACATGTTCCATCACTTCCTCGCGTCCAAAGGCTACGTCGTCCTCGACATCGACTACCGCGGTTCGGCCGGATATGGACGCGACTGGCGCACCGCCATCTATAGATGGATGGGCGGACGCGACCTGCAGGATCAGGTCGATGGGTCCCGGTATCTGCAAAAAGAATTCGGGATCAACCCGGAGCGTATCGGCATGTACGGCGGCAGTTACGGCGGCTTCATGACGCTCATGGCGCTGTTCACGGAGCCCAAGCAGTTCGGCGCGGGCGCCGCACTCCGCAGCGTTACGGACTGGGCGCACTACAACAACGGCTACACGGGCCAGATCCTCAACATGCCGCAGACGGATACGCTGTCGTACCGTCGGTCGTCACCCATCAATTTCGCAGCCGGCCTCGAGGATCCGCTCCTCATGGCGCACGGCATGGTGGACGTGAACGTGCATTTCCAGGACATCGTGCGGCTGACCCAGAAACTCATCGAACTCGGGAAGGACAACTGGGAACTGGCAGTGTATCCTGTAGAGGACCACGGATTCGTGCGGCCGGACTCCTGGACCGACGAATACACCAGGATCTTCAAGCTCTTCGAGCGCACGATTGCGGCTGGCGGTAGCAAAGCCGGCGCCGCGGGAGGCAGGCGGTGAAAGCAGAGACGATTCGCGCCACACTCAAGAGCACCGGTGATGTCATTCGCCGCATCATCGGCGTGCCGGACTACGACATCTATATCAGGCACGTCCAGGACTGTCATGCAGGAGCGACTCCCATGACGCGTGAAGAGTTCGAGAAATCGCGCCTTGAAGACAAGTATTCCCGCCCGGGGCATCGCTGTTGCTGACTGGGCTGGCGTGCTTCTAGCGTCGGGATCGCACCGCGGCGAACACGGTCAGGCCGACTGACGCCGCCGCCGCAACCACCGCCCCGAAGCTGAATGCAGCCGCGGCGCCGGCGCGATCCCAGATCACGCCAAAGATCAGTGACGCAGGCAGCGCGCCGAAGCCGATAGCGAGGTGAAACCAACCGAACGCGGATCCCCGGCGCTCGACCGGAACCAGATCTGCGATCAGCGCGCGTTCGGCGCCATCGGTGAGTGCGAAGAACACTCCGTACGCGAGGAACAGCGCCCAGGCATGCCACGGCGACGAAGCCAACGCGAATCCGATGTACACCAGCGTGTACACGAGCCAACCGGCGACCAGCGTCGGCATCCGGCCAATGCGGTCCGACACCGTGCCACCCCACGTGCCAAGCAGGCTCTTCACGGCATGGTGCACGGCCCACAGAATCCCGAGCATCGCGACGGGTACGCCGAGCTGACTGGCCCTCAGCAGGAGAAACGCGTCCGTGGAGGCGCCCAGGGTGAAGACAAACACGATGGCGAGATATGCCCAGTAGGATCCGGGAAGTTCCTTGGCCACGCTCGGCACCGCCGCCGCTTTCGGCAGGTCCTTCCCGTTTGCACTGCTTGACGCAGACGCTGCACTCTGGTCAACGGGTGACCGCTCCCGCACCAACGCGACCAGCACGACCACGGCAACCGCGCCAGGAATTGCTGCCAGCCAAAACACGGTGCGCAGCTCGACCGCTGCCCAATTCAGCAGCGCAAACGCGACAAGCGGACCCGCGAACGCGCCAGCGTGATCCATCGCGCGATGAAACCCGAACGCTTTGCCGCGGATCGAAGGGTCTACAGAGTCCGCGATCAGCGCGTCGCGCGGCGCTGAACGGAGTCCCTTCCCCACCCGATCCACCACGCGGATCGCCAGCACCTGCGTCGCCGACTGCGCAATGGCTACGAGCGGACGCACGGCCGTGGCAATCGCGTAGCCGCCGATGATCAGCGGCGTGCGACGCCGAACGCGGTCGCTCCACCATCCGCTGGCCAGCCGCAACAGCGACGAGGTGGACTCGGCGGCTCCTTCGATAGCGCCAAGCATGCTTGCTGACGCGCCCAGTGTCGTCGTGAGGAACAGGGGCAGCAGCGGGTAGATCATTTCGCTCGAGACATCGGTGAGCAAGCTCACGACGCCGAGCGCCACGACGTTGCGTCCCAGCCGCGGTCGATTCACGCCGAGAATGTACGCGTATCTTCCGATCGTGCGTCACCGGCAGATCGACGAGCACACCGAAGCCGTTTTCCACGAGCTCGCGCCTCAGCGCGCCGCCCTGTCGGCAATGGACGGGACGATCGCGGAGACGCAACTCGCGATCGCGCGCATCGCGGCGCCTACCGGCGCCGAGGGGCTGCGCGCAGCCTTCATTGCCAACCGGCTGGGCGCAATTGGTCTCGCAACGCGCATCGACGAGGTTGGCAACGTCATTGCACGCTCCGGTGAAGGCGTGGGGCCGCCTGTACTCATTGCGGCGCACCTCGACACCGTGTTCCCCGAAGCAACGCCGTTGAGCATTGAACGACACGAGTCGCGCGTCGTCTGCCCCGGCATCTGCGACAATGCGCGCGGCCTCGCTGCGATGCTGGCGATTGCGCAGGCGTTTTCGCCGCCACGCTCGGCGCGGCCAATCGAGTTCGTTGCAACCGTGGGCGAAGAGGGCACCGGCGACCTGCTCGGCGCCAAGCACTATTTCGCACACGCTCCTGCGCCCTTTGCGATGGTCGCGCTCGACGGCGCCGGCGATGAGCGCATCGTCAACGTCGGGCTGGGTTCGCGCCGCTTTCGCGTGGCGTTCAGCGGCCCTGGCGGCCACAGCTGGAACGCCTTCGGTACCGCGAACGCCATTCACGCGGCCGTGCACGCCGCGAGCGCACTTGCCGACCTGCGCTTGGCGAGCGGCTCTGCTCTCACGGTCAGCCGCATCGGCG
This sequence comes from Gemmatimonadota bacterium, assembly GCA_031401495.1. Classification (GTDB taxonomy): domain Bacteria; phylum Gemmatimonadota; class Gemmatimonadetes; order Gemmatimonadales; family Gemmatimonadaceae; genus DASPMP01. Next base: position 3,672 of record JANNRQ010000050.1, on the reverse strand, counting down.
GCGGACTGTCGGTGAACTCGATCCCGGCAGACGCCTGGTTCGACGTGGACATGCGCGGCACCAGAGAAGCGACACTGGCGCGCCTCGAGGCCGAATTGCGCGAAGTCGTGGCGGCCGCCGTGAACTCCGAGAATCAGCGTGCGAAGCGCGGCATCATCGCAGTGGCGGTCCAGCGCATCGGCACACGACCGGCCGGCGAGACGGGAGAGGACTCTGCCGTCGTGGGCGCAGCGCAAGCGGCGACGCGGCTTGTCGGCCGGACTCCGACGCTGGCCGCGGCTTCCACCGACGCCAACGCCGCCATGGCGGTCGGAGTGCCGTCCGTCGCAATCGGTGCGGGCGGAAAGGGTGGCGACACGCACTCGACCAGCGAGTGGTACGACAACACCGGCGCGTCAGCTGGAGTCCAGCGCGCGCTCACGGTGGTGGCGGCGCTGGCCCAGCTGCGTCCGTAAAGCCCCGCGTGCGGGGCAAACGCGGTGGCGGGTGCTATTTCGCTTTTGCCAACGCCTTGATCGCGGCCGACATCGCCTTCACGCGCTCGGGATCCGTGGCGCCGGCGACGTCCGCGTCCACCTGAGTGGCAAGCGTGTTGAGCGCCTTCCGACGCGCACCCCCAGCCTGCTTCTCGGCGGCATCGAGTGCCGACGCGATCGCGGACGTGCGATCTGCCGTCAGACCCTTCCAGCGCACGAGCTGATCCAGGTACGAACGGACCACAGGGAACGCGGCGGGCCACTCGATCTTCGGCTGGCTCTGCGGATTGTATTCCTTCCACTGCACCAGTTTGGCGGCCGCGATTTCATTGACCGAGATCTCGTCACTGGGCAACAACTCGAAGATGTCGAAACCGCGATCCATTTCGGACGAATAAATGTGGCCATTCCACCAATACGCGCCCCACGAACCGCCGATTGTGCCGCGGGCGGGACGTCCGCCGGGGCCCGGCGGCAGCGGCATATCCACCGGACGGAACGGATCGATGGACCCGCGATCGAAGTACGCCAATTCCATCGGCTTATCCGGGTTGGTGAACTCCATGACGCTCACACCGCCCTGATACCAGCCTTGCACCATGATGTCGCGCCCCGGCACCGGGATCAGGCCGCCGTTATGCGACACGCAGTTCTCCTCGGCCATCTGGGCCGACGGAATCTTGAAGTACGAGTGCTGCTTGTACTTCCCGTCTTTTTCGATGGAGAGGATCGTGTTGCCACCCATTTCCATCATCGAATTCGACTGACACATCGGCGATGTACCGCCGCCCCACTCATCGGTGAAGACAACTTTCTTGCCGTCGTTGCTGAAGACGGCCGTATGCCACAGCGAGAAGTTCGTGTCGGCCTTGGCGTCGAGGCGAACCGGCTTCTCCGGATTTGAGATGTCCACCAGCAGGCCGTAGCTGCCGCACGCGCCAGCCAGCAGGTTGGCGGACGGATACGCGGTGACGTCGTGGCAGTTGCGCGGACCGGTTGGTGCCAATGGCGGCGGTGCCGGCCGAGCGCTGGTGTCCCCCGCGGCAGCAGCCGGACGATTGGGACGCGCGGCACGGCTGGCCGCGCGCGGCGCCGGTTCCAGCCCGGTGAAGACGCGGGCGCCGGTAACCACCGCGGCCTGCTCAGGCCGCTTGAGGTTGACCTTGATGACGTCGAGGCGGAACAGCGAATTCGTTTCGTCGGCGGCGTCCGTGCCGCTCTTGCAGCCCGGGACCACGGAGTCCGGACGCCCGGGCTGGCCTTCGGAGCCCCTTACCCGGGGAGGTGCGTTGTGGGAGGCCGACTGGCCTCGGGCTGCTACTCCAGCTCCGCCAGTGCCGCCTCAGCCTCGCCCGCATGGAGCACGGAGAAGCGCGGGTTCACGTTCACCACCTGTTGGAGCAACGCCCGCGCCTCCTCGGTGTTGCCAGCCGCTTTCTCGATCATCCCGGCGTGGAAGAGCACGAGGGCATCCCGCGACCCGATTCGCAACGCCTCCCTCGCGTACCTCTGGGCCTCAACGATCTCGCCGTTCCGGTAGAGCGCCCAGGCGAGGGTATCCGCTCCATGCACGCTCGGACGGCTGGCGTACCCGTCTCGCGCCTTCTTCACCGCCTCTGTCGCTGAACCGTGGTCAGCCAGAAAGGCGGCGAATTCGAGGTCCGTGTTCTCACCGTTCGCCACGGCGAGGGCGTCGATCGCGCGGACGGTGCCGAAGTACCGTTCGGCCGCGGCACCATCGCCCTGCTTCGCCGCAATCTCGCCGAGCGCGGTCGCATAGCCTGCGGCCGGCATCTGCTCGAAGGCCTGCTGGTAGAGGCTGCGGGCCCGCTCGAAATCGCCGTTGGCCGCCGCCACTCGAGCGCGGCCGGCGAGCGCCAGTGGATAGCCGGCCAGCCGCCCTTCGGCCAGCAGATAGCGTTGCGTCGCGTCTTCGAAACGCCCGAGCCCAAAGAACAGGTCCCCCACCTGGGCCTGCGCCCAGGCGACGTTTTCGGGCGCGGTGGCGCCGGCTTCGATCGCGAAGTCCATCGCCTCGATGGCGCCTTCGGGGTCGCCGTAGAGCTCCCGGAGATAGCCGATGCGGCTGTATGCGGCGAAGTCGGGCCGGCGGTTGACCATCTCCTGGAGATTCGCCACGGCTTCGTCGTACATCCCGAGCTCTATCTGGGCATCGGCCACGACGCCGTAGTAGCGGGCGCGCTCGGGGTCCGCCGCCAGCGCCTGCTTGCCCAGGTCGAGTGCCTTCGTGAACTGGTGGCGGCCGAGCGCGAGAATGCCCTGGGTAGCGAGGAGCTCCGGGTTGCCGGGGTCGAGCTTCGCGGCATCGGCCAGCACAGCGTCCGTCCGGGAGTAGAGCGTGGGGTCGCCGGTCTCTCGCACGGCCTGCAGGTAGGAGTTGGCCAGGTTTAACTTCGCGCCGAAGTCCTGGGGGTTGGCCTTCACGCGCTCTTCGAGCTGTTGGATGCCTGGCGTGGTGGCGGAACGGCCAAGGACCGCGGGCACGCTCAGCGTCGCCATGGTGGAATCGGAGTCGCCGCCGGCGAAGGGGCCGTAGTTCAGCAGTATGGCGGGCAGGGCCGCCGCGACGACGACACCGGCGACGATTGCCGCGGCCAGCGTTCCGGGACGGCGGGATGGTGGGAGCGAGCGTCGCAGTTTGAGCGTCGTCATGGTTGTTCTCCTGGTAGCAGTACTGGTGTTTGCGAATGGGGATGGGATGGGAGCGCATGGCTCCCATCCCACCCGGGTTGCGACGGTTTCCCGTCAGGGTGTGCTGTTCTCGTAGTCGTGCGGCAGCGCGAGGTACGGGAAGCTGGCCAGGAAGGCCTTGTCGTTGGCGTTCACGCCATCGCCAAGGGTGCAGTTCGTCGCGAACGCGCCGGCCTGCAGGCAGCCGGCGATCGCCGCCAGCTCGATGTCGGTCACGTCGTCCGTCAGCCGGCGGCCGTTCGGGAAGCCCGCAAGGTCACCACCAACAGCGCCGAGGCGGTTCGGTGTGGCCGCCGGGGCGACCGCCATGTTCAGCCGGAGCTGAGACGAGGCGGCGACGTTGGCCGGCCGGTTCAGCCCTTCGATACCCTTGAGGAGGGTATCGACGAGGTCGTTCCGCGGGTTCGCCGGCACGTTGACGCCAAGCACGAGGTTGAGCAGCGCCGCGAGGTGGGAGCTCTGGACGTAGGTCAGGAACTGGCCG
>JANNRQ010000049.1:0-85868 GCA_031401495.1 Gemmatimonadota bacterium | reverse complement strand
GCGCGCGCCGCAGCGACAGCATCACCTTCGTGTTGAGGATCCGTTGCCGGTAGTCCTTCACCACGTTGAGCAAGCTCGAGAAGATGATGACGCTCAAGAACGCGGCGCCGCCCAGGTTGAGCCACAACAGGCGGCCCTGCGTGTCGAGCGTCGTGTTCAGCAACACCTTGTCGATGATGAACCGCATGAAGAGCGGCTCGACCATCTGGATACCGGCTACGAGCGCCGCAAACAGGAAGACAGCGCCTACCTCGAAGCGGTGCGGCCGCAGCCACTTCAGGTACTCACGGAGATACGCGCGGCGCTTGGCCGATCGGAGCACCTTCGGCATCCGCGTGCTGGTCTCGGCGCCGGGCGCCGGAGCGTCGGGCGTGAGCAGCTTGCGGTCCGACAGTGCCTCGGTCTTGTCGTCCAGCCGCTTCGTCTTGTAGTCGTCGACGAAGATACGATAGCGCTGACGCGACGACCTGGCGTGGCTATCGCCGGCGCCGTTCGGGGACCCGTCCTTCATGCCATCACTCTAGATGTAGCTCAGCCACGGATATCGTTTCGTCGCCCGCAACCTCGCGAACCACTTGCTCGGGAAGTACAGCGCGATCACGCACAAGGCCCAGACGAAGTACAGCAGCCCAAGACTCCATTGATATCCGGCTGGCACGTCCGGCGGCGCGTAGGGGTGGTTGCCGAAGAGCCACGGGTTTACGTTGCCCTCGCGCGCCACCGACACGATCATTGCAGCCACGTGAATAGTCGGAATGTGGAGCAGATAGTAGAACATCGGCACACGACCGAAGGTGACCAGCCAGTTCCACATGGGCCGCGGCTGCAACCGCTCGACGAACGGCATCAGCGTCACCATCGGACCCAGAGTCATTGTCAGGAACAGCGCGGACGCGGGATACTTTTGCTGGTTCAGGAGTCGCATCAGGAACGGCGCTCCACCGGCGCCTTCGCCGCTCTCACCGCCACCGGAGGACATCGCGGCAAACGATCCCACGATGAGGAAGAACGCGGTCGCGGCCAGCCCGTACTGGAAGCATCGGTGGCGCCGCGTGTCGGGGTCCATCGTGTAGAGCGCGCCGAACGCGTAGCCCGCGGCCATCACGCCGATCCACGGCACGATGACATAGAGGACACCGAGACCGCCCTCGCCGAAGCCGATCCAACCGCCCTCGATGAGAATCGCGGCCAACGGGCCGGGCAGGACCTTCGAGGCAACGAGGCGGACAAGATCCTGTCCAAAGATGACAACCACGCCGAGAATGCCGAGCGTCCGCGTCGAGAGCCCGACGAGCCCCCCCATGATTACCATGCACCAACCCAACATCCAAATGACGCCGGCAAGCATGTAGTGCTTGTAGTCGAAATTGAATGTCCAGAGGACGCGAATCACCGTCATCTCGAGCGCGACCAGAATCAGGCCGCGCGTGACGAGGAACCGCCTCAGCGCCTTCAGGTCGTTCATGCGCTTCGCCATCAGGTAGATGCCGGTGCCCGCGAAGAATGCGAACCCCGGCGCAACGAAATGCGTGATCCAGCGCGTGAAGAACACCGCGGGATCGGGTCCGCCAGCGGGAACGCCCGCATACACCCGCACGTGATCGATCGCCATCAGGACCATGACCACGCCCTTCATCAGGTCCAGGCTGTCAATTCGGTTGGTGTCTTCCATGGTAGTGATTTACCTCGTGGGTTGTCGGCTAGCCATGCCGCGCAGCCAAGCGTAGTGTCCTCGAGTCTTCAACCATGCCGGAGATCGTTCATGCGCCGTACCGCCGTCGCCTTCGCGTGCCTTTTCTCCTTCGTCGCCGGAATCGGCGCCACGACATTTCAGCAGGCCCGATCCACGCGGCGTGAGCCGCAGTTCGAGAACGAGCACATGAAGGTGTGGAAATCGATCATCGAGCCCAACCAGCCCTTGTCGCAACACCGGCACGACCACGGGCGCGCCCTGATCGCACTGACAGACGGCGTTGCCGACGTGGTGGATCCATCGGGCAAGGTCCTTTCGACCTACAACTGGGAGAAGGGCAAGGCGTACTGGCTGGGTGTAGACCCGCCGAACGAGACGCACGCCGACGTCAACAGATCCGGCAAGACGATTGAGGTGATCGTGGTCGAGCTCAAGAAGGACCGTTAGCTCGCGGGACTTCTCGCCTTCGCGAGATTCTGGTCGGACCAGTTCCACCATTTCAGCAGCCGCGCCGTCGGGCGCGGCTCGCGTGCGTAGTACACCGCGCAACGGAACACATAGAGCAGGCACCGGTCCTGCGTCATGCCGCGGAGGGCGTTGCTGCGGGCAAACAAGCGCTCGGGGTCCCGTCGCTTCAACTGTGCCACGCGCGTGATCCCCAAGAGACGCAAATCGCGCGCGATGCTCGGTCCAACCCCCGGAATCGCCTGAAGTGGATCCCGCATCAGCGCTCGCGGGTCCACAGCAACAGCATACCGCAACCCGTGCGGTCCCTGAACCCCACCGGAGCGGAGGCGGACGACGCATAGAACTCGGCCGCCGCCAGCGTGCTGGTGTGGACAGCGCCGCGAACGATTGCCTGTGCGCTCAACTGGCCTCCGCGGCGACCAGTGCGACCACGACTCTGGCGTTCATCACCAACTCCGTCCTTCGATACACCGGAAGATGACGACTCGAATCGGCGTTGTCTAAGGCGCCGTCGGGCAGTCGCACCCTTTGCCGAACACCACCCACCAACGTCCGTCCGCTTCCTTGCGCCAGACGGAGTTGAACGTGCTCACCTGCTTCCCCGTCGCGTCGAAGACCGGACCACTGCTGTGCGCCAGTGTGCCGGACTCGGTGACCTCGACAATCTCGGGCCGCCATGAAAACGGCGCGGCCGGCCCCACGAAGAAAGCGGCCCATTGCGCCATGACCTCGCGCCTTCCCCGCGCCACCGTGCGGCCGCCGAAGAACACCGCGTCCCGCGCCAACCAACTGGCGAACGCGACCGTATCGCGATTGGCCATCGACGCCGCAAAACCGCTCTCCGCTGCGAACACTTCTTGTGCCAGGGGCGAGCGAGGCGCCTGCGCCGGAAGCGCCGCGCCATGGACAAGCACAAGCAGTAGCAGCACAACGAGTCTGTTGATCATAGGCCCTGCATCCCCTCGGTCGAGATTCCCAACTCCCTCATTTGCGGCTCGACGCTCACCTTGAAGCAGTCCGGGCAGAACGTGTGCGACGGCAGCGTTCGGAACTTCTTCGCGATGTAGGCCTCCATCGGCATCCAGGCGCCCTCGTTCTTCACGCGCTTGCAGTACGAGCACACGGTCATGAGCGACTCCAGCCGCTTGGCATGCGCCTCCAGACCGAGGATGCGGGTGGCAATGCCGACTTGGGCTTCAAGCACTGCGCCGTCCAGCGGCTTGAGGAGAAATGCGTCGACACCGGCTTTGACGCCGGTGAGGAAGTCGTCGCGCTTGGTCATCCCTGTGAGCATGATGATGTAGCAGTACGCGTCGCGCGGCATGCGGCGGATCAACTGCGTGAGCTGGAGCCCATCGATCCCTGGCATCAGCCAGTCCGTGACGACGATCGGAAACGGATCTTTCTTGATGGCGTCCCAGGCCTCCTGCCCGTCGCTGCACGCGTAGATCTCGTGACCGCTGGCCGTCAGGCCAGCGGCGACCATGGTACGCAACACAGGATCGTCGTCGGCGACAAGGATTCTCATGGGTTCGCTCCGGTTGTCCGCGGGCAATGCGAGGTCGGTTCCAGTAACGCTACTTCGCGCGCACCCTCCCGATCACCAGCGAGCGCGCGTCAGCGCCTCACTGCGCCAAAACGCTTCAGCACGTCGAGCACACGATCAACGGGTAGTGCCTCCGCCCTGTTTCCGTCCCGACCCACGACCGTCGTCGCCTTGAACAACGAGTTGTAGATCGCCTCTTCGGTTGCCTCGATCACTGCCTGGAACAGCGGCGACATGGCCTCGTTTCCGAGTGTGGTGACCTGGCGCACCCGTTCGTTGCTGCGGACGCGGTTCTGCGTCGAAAACGCGATCACATAGTCCCCGCTGCCGTTGCTGCCGGAACTGCCCGTTCGGCCCAGGCCAAGGAGCGCGCGCGAAGCCAGTCGTTTCACGTTGCGCGCATCAATGGGCGCATCGGTCGCAACGACCACGATGATCGAGCCGTCGGGATTGTCGGTGGAACTGTTGGGCGGTCGCCCGGCTCCCGGCTCGACCTGGTTCCTCAGGTAGTACTGGCCCAGTTCGCGCCCAACAGGCGCGCCATTGATCGTGAGGATGCCGCCGAAGTTGCTTTGCACCAGCACGCCGACGGTGTAGCCGCCGAGTGCTGATGGAGTCACGCGGGATGAGGTCCCAATGCCACCCTTCCAGCCGAAGGCGATGGTTCCGGTGCCGGCGCCGACGCTTCCCTCCTCAACCGGGCCGTCCTTTGCGCCGCGCAGAGCCGCAAACACTTCGTCGCGTCCCAGCGAACGAGAGCGAATGTCGTTGAGCTGTCCGTCGTTGGTCTCGCCCACCACGGCGTTGATGGACCGCACGTTCTCGTTGCCTTGCAACGCCATCATCCACTCAAGGAGTGCATCCGCGGCCTTGGGAACGTTGAGCGTGCTGGTCAGCAGAATCGGTGTCTCGATTTCGCCCAGTTCTTCCACTTGGGTGCTGCCCATGAGCTTGCCAAACCCGTTTCCGACCACGATCGCGCCGGGCACTTTCTCCTGAAAGAGGTTGCCGTCGTGCGGCAGGATCGCGGTGACGCCCGTCCTGACGTTGTCCCCTCTGATGAGGGTCGTGTGACCGACCCTCACACCAGCTACGTCGGTGATGGCGTTGTTCTTTCCTGGCGGTAGTACGCCGACGATGATGCCCACGTCGCGCGCACGCGGTCGTTGCTCGGTCGCCTGCGCCCCAAGCGGCGCAGTCAGCGTCGCGGCCAGCACCACGGTCCGGATCCGCATGGTGCCAAGATACGCCTGCGGTTGGGCGGCGTGAAACGACGGTTGGGCGAAAAAGGCGGGCGTGGGTGAATCCCCGGGGCGAAAATCCTTGTCGTATCCCACAGACATCGGGACGACCAACCTCCGAGGAACCCTCTATGCATCGACTCTTTCACAACGTCGTGTTCGCCGCGGCAATCGCGTGGCTCGTTACGCCCAACCCGCCAGAGGTTCTGCGCGGCGAAGCACTCATGGCTGAGCTCAAGAAGGGCGGTTACACCGTGGTCCTGCGGCACGCGCGGACGGACCGCTCGTACCAGGAAGACATCGCCAACATCTCGCCGCTGCGCACCAAGCAGCGCAACCTGAGCGATGACGGGGTGAAGGACGCCCGTCTCATGGGCGTCGTGTTCAAGAAGTATGCGATCCCGTTCGGCGAGGTCCTCTCCAGCCCGATGTACCGTTGCACGGAGACCGCCGAGTACGCCACGGACAGGACGCCGGCCACGACGATGTTGCTGCGGAACTTCCCGACCAAGGACGATACCCGTCAGTTGTTGGCCGTCGCACCCAAGGCCGGCACGAACCGCCTCATCTCGACGCACCACTTCATTCTCGAGATGCACATTCCCGGCATCACGCCGGGCGCGATCGACGAGAGCGAGGCCGCCGTGATCCGCACGACTGCGGACGGCAAGATCGAGCTGGTGGGCAAGATCCTCCTCGCTGACTGGACCGAGCTCGCAGGAGGAACCGCGGGGACGACAGCACCGACACCGTCAGCGATGAGCAAGCTGGCGCAGTTCATCCATGGCGGCGGCGCGACCCCCGACCCCAAGGACTTTGGCCCCGCGAAGTATCCTGCCAACCAGGTGGGCAAGCTGGCCGAAGCGTACGTGACTGCGTTCAACTCCGGGAACGCCAAGCAAATGCGCATGTTCATCGAGTCCTCGCTCGAAGTGGACGCGAAACGATCCACGAGCGACCGACTCGCCAGCGTCGAGAAGATCTTCGCTGACGTCGGTGAACTGCACATCGTCGGGATCCAAGTGGTGTCGGATCGCGAACTCATCTTGCTGGCGCACACGAAGAAGGGCGGCGCCATGATCACGGTGAAAGAGTCGGAACAGCAGAAGGGCCGGTTGGCCTCCGTCTCGTTCCGATACAACCAGTGAGACCGTACTGGACACTCCGCGTCGGGGCCGCGCTCTGCTTTATCGGGCACGGCGCCTTCGGCTTCATCACGAAGGCGGCGTGGGTGCCCTATTTCGCAGTCGTTGGAATCCCGGAGGCATGGGCCTGGAGACTCATGCCTCTGGTCGGCGCGGTGGACGTGCTCGCCGGAATGGCCGTGCTGTTCGGACGAACGCGCCTGCCCCTGCTCTATATGACGGTGTGGGCCGCGTGGACGGCGATGCTCCGCCCGCTTTCCGGCGAGAGCGTCTTCGAGACCCTCGAGCGCGCCGGCAACTACGGAGTTCCGCTCGCGCTGCTATTGTGGGTCGGCATCCCGCGCCTGGAATCACTCAGGACAGTGCGGGGTTGGCGCGATGTGTTCTCGGAGCCATCGCCTGAGGCCGAAAGCGTTGCTCCACGCGAGACAATCGTTCGCGTCCTGCAATGGACCACGGTCATTCTCCTCGCGGGGCACGGTGCGCTCGGCATCATGGGAAAACCGATGCTCGCGACTCATTATGCCAGCATCGGCCTTCCGGACCTGGCGATGCCGATCGTGGGCTGGTTCGAGATCGCGCTGGCGGCATCCGTCGCCCTTCGCAGGTCGGCGACACTGCTTGTGTTCGTGGTGATCTGGAAGCTTGCGACCGAGTCGCTCTTTTTCCTCGCGGGAGCGCCCATTTGGGAATTCGTTGAACGGGCAGGCAGCTACGCGGCGCCGGCCGCACTGGCCATGCTGCTCAGTGTGGCACCTCGGCGCCTGTACGCATCGGAGGCGCCCCGGTAAGTTCAGCGCGTCCCCTTCACTCCCCGCATGTCACGACGCAGTGCATATGTAGCTGTCTTGTGCTGCATCGCGTCGGGGTTCGTCCCGGCCAATCCTGCGGCCGCGCAGTCGTCGGTGGACACGCGCGTCTCCATCCTCTACACGGGCCGCAGTCTGGGCGCGCTGGGCGTGCGACGTTGGCAGGAGGAGCACGAGCTCCTCACCGAGCAGGCCAACACCGAGAAGGCCCCGTTCAAGTTGGTCAGCCACATGGCGTGGCGGGCGCCCGGCATCGTCGTGTTCCTCTCGGGCCAGGAGCCCACGGGCGACGAAATCGGCGACATCATGGCGCGGCGGCGTGAGGCCGAGCGCATTGACACGATCCCCGCGCTGTCGTCATCCAACGTGCTGCTGTTTCAGGACCCATGGCGTCCCGCGCCGGATCTCATGGCCATGTTGGCCAGAAACCCGCGCCGCGCGCGCGACTTTCCGGACTTGATTCCGCAGACGATCTCCGTGTCGCGACTGCGCGCGGCCAATGATGAGCGCGTGTACATCGTGGAGATGCCGGGCGCCGAGTGGCCCACGGATGCGTCCGGATGGAGCCGGGGCGAGATGAATCGCGTGGACATCGCGGATTCACGGCTATTCGAGCTTCCGCTCAACCTGGGACAGCTGGGCCCCCGTGCCACGCTGTTGCGACGTCTTCGCGATCCGCTCGTGAACCGGAACGACGTGGTGCTCACGGCGGACCTCGGCCATGCAGAGGCCGACTTCGGGATGACGCGACTGCAGCGGTCTCGCCTGGACTTCTCGGCCCTGAAGGATTTGGGGTACGAGCTGCTGGTCCCGTTCGAGGCCGAGCTGGCGATGGGCGTGGCGGCACTGGACTCGCTGCGCGTGGAATTTCCGAACGTGACCCTGCTCGCTGCCAATGTCCGCGGACGCGACTTGATGGTTCCCAGCAAGATCATTGCGGCGGGTCCGGTGCGGATTGGATTCGTCGGATTGGTAAACCCACACATGCCGGACCGCCTGCCGCGATCCGCGCTGCGTGGTTTCGTGTTCGAACCCCCTGCGATCGCGGCGCGCCGAGAGGTGGCCAAGCTTCGCGACGCCGGTGCGCACGCCATCGTCGTGCTCTCGAACATGGATCCGGCAGACAACGCCGCGCTCGGCGAATCAGTGACTGGCATCGACGCCATCATCGCGGACCTTCCGACGCGTTGGACGCCGGAGGTCGCGCGCCAACGCGTGGAGCTTCCCGACCGGCCGTTCGCCAGACGCGGCGCGCCCGCCATCATCGCACGCAGTGCGGCGAACGGTGTGGCCGTCGGGAGCCTGTCTCTGGAATTCCGCGCCCAGTTTGGCGCGACGGACAGCCGGTTCTTCCTCGCAGCACTCGAACATCGCCTGGAACCGATCACGGACCGTACGCCGCCGGATAGCGCCCTGGTGCGCCGCATTGCGCAGCTGACGCCGCCCGTTGAGCGCGAGCGCGGCGAGCTGATGTTCCCGGCGTTCGTGGACCTCAGCAACAAGTATCCCGGACTGCGCGATTTCGACGCGATCACGCAACAGGGCCGCGTGTCGCAGCCGATGTGGGAGTCACTCATCGCGCGCACCCTGCGGCGCCAGGCCAACGCCGAAGTCGCGTTGATCCGGCGGCTCGAGCAATTCCCGCCGCTGATCGGCAAGCTGCACGAAAGCGAGATTGACGCCTGGCTGTGGACCGAGGATCAGCTGGTCGTGATGGACGTGCGTGGCGGAGACCTGCGTGCCATGCTCGCGGGGGACGCGCGCGGCGAACTGGTCACGAGCGGCATCAACCTCGCTCGGGGCACAATCCAGGGCCATCGACTGGACGACAACCAGTACTACCGGGTGGCCACTGTGGACGTCCTGCAACACGGCGCGCGAAACCTCGGCGCCGGCCGGCGCTTACGCGATCGGTTCAATATCGCCGCCGACGGCCGGTTGGTCCCCGACAGAACCGGCGTCACGCTCAGTCTCCGCGAGTTCGTGCTCGATGAACTGCGCCGCGTGCGCTCGGAAGCCAAGGGCGATGTGTTCATCGATCGCATTGCTGCCATGCTGGCGCAGGACCTGCCGTTTGTGAGCCTGCTGACGTTCACGTTTGACCGCCCAACGCTGTTTGTGTCCGCCAACGAAGTTCGCGGTCGAGATGGCTATGGCAGCGTCGCCGAGAGCCGCGTGTCGGCGGCGGACTCGTGGGTGGCCGGCGCCAGCTCGCGATTCGTGCTGAGCCACGAGCGACTGCACAGCGGCACGGACTACGGGCTGAGCATCGCATACGGGCGTCAAGGTGTCAGTACTGGCGGAACGAAGCGGATTGGCGAATCCTCGGACGACGTGAAATTCGACGTCACCTTGCGTCCTTCGTTTCGAACAGCCACCGCGGGCCAGTTCCGCATGTTCGCGCGCGGCCTGTTCGATAGCGAAGTGACTCCCACGAAGGACCCAACGAGCAGCATCGAGAACCCGCGTCAAGTGAACGTGCGCGCGAGTTTGGGAACGCTCATGGTCCCAATGCGGACGCTCCGGCGCGTCGAGTTTGCCTTGGCGGTCGAGAACGACTTCGGCCGCCCCAACGTCCAATACGGCGCGCAGGCATTCCTTGACCTCCAACGCCCCGTGGGCGTTCGGAGCCGTCAGGGCCTCGCGCCGGCGACGTATCGCTGGCGCAATGAAGCCACGTATTTCCTGCCGGCACGCCTCGACTCGCCGAGCAGCCTGGCGTTGCGGTACAACATGGTGCACGAACTGCTGGTCCCACTGCTGGACGAGCTGTCGCTATCGGTGGCAGCCGATGTGGTGATGTTCCAGGGCAAGGTGCCGGCGACCAGGCACCTCGCGACCAGCACGCTGTTTCGCATCGGCATTACGTACGACCGCCAGTGGAAGCCGCGCTATCAGCCGTTCCTCTGAGAGGGGCCGGCTACGGCCTGCGCTCGCGGTCCCTGAGTCGCGCGATCCGCGCGCGCGCCTCGGCCACTTTGGGCTGAAGTTCCGGATCCGCGCCCTTCCACAGGTCCACGAACTTGAGGTAATGGGTTAGCGCGTTCTCGCGGTCGTTCTTCGCGTCGTATAGCTCACCCAGACGCTTGTGAGCAACCGCTCGGTAGTTGGCGTCCGTGCCCAACCGACCGGCGTCGCTGGTGTTCAGGAACCGCTCGAACACTGCTATTACAGAGTCGGGCTGCCCGGCCAGGTCGTATGCGTTGCCCAGCGGCGCCAAGGGACACACCATGCACGCGCCGCCATCCGCTGCGCGATACTCCACGACGGCATCTTGATACCGCTTCTCGGCCATGGCGACGGCACCAAGGAGTGTGTGGCGCGTGAGCTCATCGCCGATCTGCTGAACCTGCGACGCCCCCTTGTCGAACGCAGCCAGGATCGCACGCACACGGTCCGGCCGGCCAGCGATCGCGTAGGTGTTCGCGAGGCCGGCGTAGTTGCGCGAACCAATCGGGAGTTTCTCGAGCGGCGTTTGGGTCAGAGCACGATCCAGGATTGCCGCCGCGCCCGCGCGGTCCCCAAGGAACCAGCCGCGCTCGTACGCCTCGGAAAGCGCGCGAGCAAGGCGCGCCTGCGGCAGGCCGCGCTGCGCATCCGTGGCCTCCAGTTCCCCGCGCCGCCGCATGGACTCCTTCAACTGGCCGCGCGTGCGCGCGATCCCCGCCAGGCAATTCAGGGCAGCCGATCGCGCGGGAAGGTCGTTGGCGCGTTCCGCTGCCAGATTGCGGCAGACGACGGTGGCCGAGTCATACTTGCCTTCAAGCTGGAGGAGCGAACCACGGCTGGTTGCGCGCCCGAAATTCGCGGGATACGCGGAATCGAATGCGGCCAGCGTGCGCCAGGCGTCGGCCATCTTGCCCTGACTCATGTAGGTGCCGATCAGGTTGCCGTATGACACTGCCGGCGGACTGCCGGAGCGAATGGCGCGAACGTAGTTCTCCTCCGCCTTCGCCCAATTGCGCTGGAAACGATATGAGTTGGCCACGTTGTTGATCGCGCCAACCAGGCCCGGTTGGATCTCGATGGCGGACTCGTAGGCAGCCACCGCCTTGGCGACATCCTGATGCGGACCGTTCTGATAGTAGGAACCCAGCAGGTAGTACCGCTCGATGTCCGTGAGCCGCTCGCGATGCCGATACGCCTTCTCGAGCAGCTCCATCGCCCGCTCCAGCTGGCCGCGGTTGTTGTATTCCACGGCCAGCTTGCGATACGCCATCGCGAAACCGGTGTCGATCTGAATCGCCTGCTCCAGAAGCGCTGAACCCTTGTTGAAGTCGCCATCGAGCGAGAGCGCAAGCGATCCAGCGACGTACTTCTTGAGCGCCTCAAGCGACGGAGTGGTCACCTGCTCGAACGCGCGCGTGGACTGCACGTTGCGCAGCGACTCGCCGATCTTGGACCGCATGTCCTTGGCCAGCTTGTCAATCGCGCGCAGCAATTCCTTGTCACTCTCCGCAGTCTCGCGAAACGACGCCAGTTCCTCGCCGTTCTGCGGAGACACCATCCGGACGGAGATGGCGTAGTTGCCGCCGAGGCTGATGATGTCGCCGACGATCACGCCGCGAATGCCCTCGCGCGTGGCGATCTCCCGTCCCACAGCAAAGTCCACGTGCGTATTCGCCGCCCGCTGCATTCGCCGCAGCACCTCAGCCACTTGCTGCGGCTGCATGACGACCACCGTGCGCGACTGGCCCAGCGCCGTTCGGAACGCGTCCGTGATCACCGGACCCAGCGATGAGTCCCGCGCGGGTGGGGTGAAGTCCGTCACCAACAGGCGCTCGTCGGCCTGAAGCGTACCCGACCCGATCAGCGATCCGAAGCGGCCGATGCCAGCCGCACGGAGGCCCATGTAGCCCGCAATGAGCAGCACGAACGCGCCGAGCGCGATGCCGCCGCCAATCCACGTACGGCGCCAACTCAGGTGCGGGCTGGCCTTTATGGCCATCGTCGCCAGCGTGCCATGCGTCGCACTCGAACCGCCCGGCGTGAACGTGGGCGTCTGCGTCACCATCTTGCGCGTGGTGTACTGCACATACGCCATGAACAGAATCACGGGCAGTCCCAGCGCCATCACGATCAGCGATCCCGGGAACACCCAGTCTGGCAATCCAATCGCAACGATCGCCGCCCTGGCCAGTATCGCGACGAACACGAATGCGGCCGCGTACATCAGCAACGCATTGCGAATCGCGCTCTTGCCGCCGAGCAGCACCGCCGGCATCGGCGTATGTGCGCCACCGCTCGTGACGGTCTCCAACACCTGCACCACGTTGGCCGCTTGTTGCGGACGACTGTCCGGCTCTTTCTCCAGGCAGCGCATCACCAATTCGGCGAGCGGCGCAGGTGTGTCCGGTCGCAGCGACAGAATCGGCTCAGGCGTCTCGCCCATCTGCGCCGCCAGCAGCCGCTGTGGGGTCTTCGCCATGAATACGGGCCGCCCGGCCAGCATCTCATAGGCCATGCAGCCGAACGAGTAGATGTCGGCGCGGTGATTCGTCGCGGGATCCGCCGCGGCCTGCTCGGGCGCCATGTACGCCGGCGTGCCAATGCTCGATCCCAATTGCGTCAGCGTCGCATGGCCACCAGTCTCGCTGTCGCTGCGCGCGGCCGCGATGGCCTTGGCGATGCCAAAGTCCGCGACAGTCGCCGATCCACCGCTCAGGAGTACGTTGTCAGGCTTGATGTCGCGATGCACGATGCCGTGCTCGTGCGCGTACTGCAGCGCCTTGGCCACGTCACGCAGGATCCCGATGGCCTCGGTGATGGAGAATGCCCCACTGCGCTGGAGTCGCGCGCGCACACTCTCGCCTTCGATGAACGGCATCGTGTAGAACGGCACGCCGTTCGATTCGCCCGACATCAACACGGGCACGATGTGCGGGTGCTGCAGCCGCGCCGCCATCTGAATCTCGCGCTTGAACCGGTCCGAATTGACACCGGCGGCGATTTCCGGCGGCAGCACCTTCACCACGACTTTCCGCCCCAGCGACTTTTCGTCGGCGACGAAGACGCGGGACATTCCGCCTCCGCCGAGCTCACGCTCCAGCGTGTAGGCGGCGCCCAGCGTTTTCTGCAGGTCTTCGCGCAGTGCCATCGTCGGCTCAGGGGTGGTGAAGTGAAGGCCGTCTAAGGTACGAGGCACCACAGAGCGGGGCCAGTAACTTGCGCCATGCTCTATTCGGTGCTCCGGGTCATCAACGCTGTCTGCCTGCGCTGGTTCTACGGGCGCATTGATGTCGAGGGCATCGAACGCCTGCCCGAGACAGGGCCAGCGCTCCTCGCGGTGAACCACCCAAACGCGCTCGTGGACTCCATGGTCACAGCGCACGTGTTCAAGCGGCAACTCTCATTCACAGCCCGCGCAACGCTCTTTACCAATCCGGCCCGCGCAGCCCTGCTCCGCTCCTTTGGTGCCGTGCCGCTCATTCGGCAGAAGGATCTCGCGGAGATGGGCTCGTCGGCTGACGCCAGCCGAAACGCCGGAAGCTTCGACGCTCTGATCGCGGCACTCAAAGCCGGCGGCGCGTCCATGATCCACCCTGAAGGCATCACCGGCGACCATACCGAACTGGCGCCGCTGCGCACCGGCGCCTCCCGCATCGCGCTCCAGGCGCGCGACGCCGGCGTCCGCGGTCTCAGGCTCATTCCGGTCGGACTCACGTTCGAACGCAAGGACACCCCGCGCACCCGCGTGTTCGTTCAGGTCGGCGAGCCCATCGAAGTGGATCAGTGGCCCCGGGTCGATGCGGAACAGGATGCGCGCGCCATGACCGCGGAACTCGACAAGCGACTTCGCGCGGTGACGCTGAACTTCGAGTCGGCCGACGCATCTGATCGCGACCGGTCGCTGGCGCGGTTGCTCGCCCGGCTCTTCCGTGGCAGTGAAGCGGTACCGGACGTGTGGCCGGCGCAGACGCCCCTGGCGGCCCAAGTCTCAATCACGCGGCGCATCGATGAGGCGCGCGCGCACCTTGCGAATGCCACGCCTGCGAAGCGCATTCGCGCAGAAGCGCTGCTTGCCCGTCTCGCCAAATTCAGCGCCGACCTTCGCGCCCACGGCATGTCCTTCGAAGATGTCGAGATCCCATTGGGCGTCGGCGAAGGTGCATGGTTCGTGGCACGCGAAATCGCCATCATCGGCTTGGGCGCGCCGGTCGCGTTTTGGGGCTGGATGAACCATCTCATCCCGTTCAGCGTGGCCCGCGCGCTGGCGCTTCGCAAAGTCGAGAGCGCCGCGGACCCGGCGATGCAAACCATGCTCATCGGCATAGGACTCGTGTTCGCCTTCTACGTGGTGCAGGGCGCGCTGGTATGGGCGGTGTTGGGCGGCCTCATTGCGGCCCTCTATGTCGTGAGTCTCCCGATCGCGGCGGACATCAACTTCGCCATCGGCGCCCGACTGACGCGGGCCGTTCGACGCGCGCGTACATACCTGCGACTCCGAAGCGCCCCTGCTCTTCAGGCCCAGTTCGGCGCCGAGCTCGCGTGGCTCAGGGCCGAGGCGCTGGTCGTCGAGGAAATGCTGGCGCGCTGATTTGTCATTCCGAGCATAGCGAGGAATCCGCAGTTCGACCTGCAGATCCCTCGCTGCGCTCGGGATGACACAACAATTAGGTCAGCGGATCCGTACCCACGTGGACGGTTCGTCCAGCGCGCCGGGGCGCTCGACGTAAGCGCCGAGCGCGCGACGCAACTCATCCGTCGAGCCGGTGAGGACCAACTGGTCGCGATCATTGAAGCTGGCGAGTGCGACCTGCTTCGCGGCAATCGCCGCGCGAAGCGCTTTCGGGGCCAGCAGCGACATGCGGACCGTGTCGGTGGCGACAGTGATGACGTACAGCATGTGCCCGCGAATGAACGACGCAGCTTCCGGCATCGGCGCCGACTCCCTCGGCGCCGGCTGCACGTCGAGCACCGTTCGCTGGCCCAGCGTGCCAAGGCGCCCCTCGAACTGGCCGACCTTGCCATCGCCGTCACGGAATTCGATCTCGTAGGCGTTGGAGTCGCCGTGCGAGACGATGATGCGATCCTTGCCGTCCTGCTCTGCCCAACGGCCCAATAGGCGTGCGTCGAACGTCGCCGATGCAGCGGGCACCACCGGGTGAACAGACACTACGCATCCGCCCAGCGCCAACACCAACAGGCAAGCGAACCGTCGCATGAACACCTCCCGTGACACACATTAACACGTACCGCAAAGGGTCGTCTACCAGAGTACACCTCCAGGACCGGCCATGACGAAACGCTTGCTGTCGGCACTCATCTTCATCCCAGCGCTGTGCGGCGCTCAGGTGCAAACCACGCTGCTCCCCGAGCAGCAGGCACAGCACGTGCTCAACCGCCTCGCGTTCGGCCCGCGGCCCGGCGACATCGCCAAGGTGCGGTCCATGGGCGCTGACAAGTGGATCGAGCAGCAGCTGCAACCCGAAAAGATCGACGACGCCGAGATGGCGACGCGCCTCAAGCTGTACCGCGCGTTGAACACGCCTACGATCGAGATCGAGCAGGCATTTCGTGAGGCGCAGCAGCGCCGCCGTCAGGAGCAGCGCATGGAAGCGATGGCGGATAGCGCTGCCGGCCGTTCGCCGAATCCGCAGCAGCCGCCGCAGGGCAACCCCGCCGCAGGACGCGAACTTCAGAACCGTGTCATCGGCGACCTGACCAGTGCCAAGATCGCGCGCGCCGCCGGCAGCGAACGCCAACTGTACGAAATGATGGTGGACTTTTGGGAGAACCACTTCTCTGTCTTCGTGCAAAAGGGCCAGACGCGCGTCTACCTGCTCGAATACGATCGCGACGTGATCCGGCCACGCGCGATGGGCAAGTTCCGCGGCCTGCTGGGCGCGGTGGCGCACAGCCCCGCCATGCTCTTCTACCTCGATAACGCGCAGAGCCGCGCAGACAGCTCGCATTCAGTGCTTGGCCGCCCTCG
This sequence comes from Gemmatimonadota bacterium, assembly GCA_031401495.1. Classification (GTDB taxonomy): domain Bacteria; phylum Gemmatimonadota; class Gemmatimonadetes; order Gemmatimonadales; family Gemmatimonadaceae; genus DASPMP01. Next base: position 70,031 of record JANNRQ010000049.1, on the reverse strand, counting down.
GCAGTTCGCCCAAGGACGTCGTGGCCAGCCGGCACGGCCTGGAGCCAACCAGCCGGGCGCGCCGAATCCGCAGCAGATCGCCCGCTTCTGCGAGTTGAACGACCGCGCCAACAACTTGCCCCAGCGGCTCACTCAGGCTCCTCCGCAGGTCGTTGACGCAATCACCAAGGGATCCACCGCCGAGTGCGTCAACGCGATGACGCAGGTCACGATGGCGGCGCAGCGGCCGGCGCGGGGACTGAACGAGAACTACGCCCGCGAGCTGATGGAACTCCACACGCTCGGCGTCGACGGAGGATACACGCAGCAGGATGTCATCGAGGTCGCGCGCGCGCTCACTGGGTGGACCATCGATCAGCAGCGCGGCTCATTCCGGTTCGACCCGATGTGGCACGATGCCGATCCCAAGACGGTGCTCGGTGTGAAGCTCGCAGGTGGGCGCGGGCTCGAGGATGGTGAGCAGGTGCTCGATATCGTCGCGCGCCACCCGTCCACGGCCAAGTACATCACGACGAAACTGGCGCGCCGCTTTATCAGCGACGACCCGCCGACCGCCGTCGTGGATCGCTGTTCGCAAGTGTTCACGAAGTCCGACGGCGACCTCCGTGAGACGCTGGGCTGCATCGTGAAGAGCCCGGAGTTCATGTCTCCAGCAGCCTATCGCGCCAAAGTGAAGACGCCATTCGAGGTTGTAGTGAGCGGCATCCGCGCGACGCAGTCGCAGCTGGACTTGCGGCCTGGCGCGCCGCAGGCGGTCGCATTCCTGGGGCAGCCGATCTTCGGGCGCCAGACGCCGGACGGATGGCCGGACGTCGCCAAGGAGTGGATGAACGCCGGCGCCATCCTGAACCGCATCAACTTCGGTCTCGCGCTCGCTGCTGACCGAATTCCCGGCGTCGTCACCGGCAACGTGGCTGAGCTGGAAGCGGTTCGCGACGCATCGCGCGAGCGGCAGGTGGACGCGGTGGTGCGGGTGCTCTTCGGCGGACAGGTGTCGCCGGAAACCCGCGAGATCCTCATGACCGGCGAGAATCCGTTTGCAGCGCGCGCCACGACTGACGCGCCCGCAGCCCCAATGAACCAGATGGGACCTGGCGGTGCCGGGCGTCGCCAAGCGGGTCAGCCGGACATGTCGGCAGTTCGCCTATCCGGCCTCGATCAGATCATCGGTCTGGCGCTTGGAGCCCCCGAGTTTCAGAGGCGATAGCCATGGATCGCAGATTCTTCATGAAGTCCGGCGCGCTGGCGCTCATGACCGGCGGACTCACGCCCACCTTCCTGCGCCGCGGGGTGTTCGGCGCCGACTTGCTGAGCGGCGCGGCCACGCTTGGCGCGGCCCGCGGCAAGGTGCTCATCTGCCTCTTTCAGCGGGGTGCCGCAGACGCGCTCAACATGATCGTCCCGCATGGCGAAAAAGCGTACTACACCATGCGCCCGACGATCGCGATTCCCCGCCCCACCAGCGGCCGCGCTGAGGCTGCGATCGACCTCGACGGATTCTTCGGACTGCATCCGGCGCTTGCGCCACTCAACGACCTCTACAAGCGGGGCATGGTTGCGCCGGTGCACGCCGTGGGCAGCCCGAGTTCGACGCGCTCGCACTTCGACGCGCAGGACTACATGGAGTCCGGCACGCCGGACAACAAGGGGACCAAGGACGGCTGGCTCAACCGATACCTCGCCGTCCGCGGAACGTGCGACGAGTGCAATGCACCGAGCGCGTTTCAGGCCGTGGCGATGACACAGCAGACGCCGCGCATTCTCCAGGGCAAGGCCGCCGTCGTCGCGATGAACTCGCTGGACCAGTTCGCCATTCGTACGCCGGCATCACAGATGGAGCGGATCGAGGCGCTGTACCGCACGGGTTCGTCCGATGTCGTGCACGCCGCCGGCGGTGAAATGGTGGACGCCATCAAGGTCCTGCGCCGAGCCAACCCGCAGCAATACACGCCGCGGAACAACGCAGAGTACCCGCGCACGCCGTTCGGTCAGCACCTCAAGCAGATCGCGCAGCTCATCCACTCCGACATCGGCCTCGAAGTCGCGTTCGCGGACGTCGGCGGCTGGGACACGCACATCAATCAAGGTGCGGTAAACGGCCAACTGGCCAATCGTTTCACGGATTTCGCGCAGTCCATCGCGGCGTTGGTAGCGGACCTCGGCGACAAGATGGCCGATGTCGTCATCCTCACCATGTCCGAGTTCGGCCGCACCGCGCGGCAGAACGGTAGCAACGGCACCGACCACGGGCATGCCGGCGCGCTGTTCGTCATTGGCGGCAGCGTGAAGGGTGGCAAGGTGCACGGAAAGTGGCCCGGCCTCGCACCGGAGCAGCTCAACGAGGGCCGCGACCTCGCCCTCACCACAGACTTCCGCTCGGTGTTCCAGGAAGTCGCGGTGAAGCATTTGGGCGCCGCCAAGCCCGACGCACTGTTTCCCGGTTTTTCCGCTCCGAAGGAGAGTTGGCTCGGCCTACTCTAGGCAAGCGAAGGCAATCCGCGAAATCCGCGCGATTGTAGTTCGGCAGTTGCAGTGTCGGTAGCTTGCAGGGGTGCGAGTCATCGTGATCGGCGCGGGCGCCGCGGGAACCATGGCTGCGATATTCGCGGCCCACGGCGGCGCCGACACCGTGCTGCTCGAGACCACGAAGGACGGCGGGCGCAAGATCCTCATTAGTGGCGGCGGCCGCTGCAACATTCTGCCCACACGCGTGGACGAGGCGCGGTTCGTCACCGACTCGTCCGTCAATACGATGCGCAAAATGCTGCGCTCCTGGCCGCTCGCCGAGCAGCGCGCGTTTTTCGAGAACGACATCGGCATTCCGCTGGTGGAAGAAACCGAGGATCTCAAGGTCTTTCCCAAGTCGCACAAAGCACGCGATGTGCGGGACGGGCTGCTGGCCCATGCGCGCGCCAAGGGCGCCGAGATCCGCACGGACGCGCGCGTCTCCGGCGTCAACCCCCGGCACGGCAAGTGGCAGGTGGACCTTGCCAGCGTCGAGTCCCTTGCGGCGGACGCCGTCATCGTCGCAACGGGCGGACTCTCGGTGCCAAACACGGGCAGTGAGGGCTTCGGCCTTCGCACTTTGGCCGCGCTTGGCCACGAAGTGAACCCTACCTATGCGGCGCTGACGCCCATCACGGCGACCAGTAGCGTCTACTCGCCGCTCGCCGGCGTTTCACTCACCGTCACTTTAACCGCGACGTCAGACGAACGCAGCGCCGAGCACACCGGCGGCTTCTTGTTCACACACACCGGCTACAGCGGTCCCGCCGCGCTCAACGTCTCTCACGTCTTGGTCCGCGCGCGTGAGGGCGCCAAGCCGGCGCGACTACGCGTGCAGTGGACGCCGCTACGGGATGCAGATTGGGAGAGTCGCCTCGCACCGGCCGGAAAGCGTACCGTTTCGCGCGCACTGCGCGATGAAATGCCGGAGCGCTTGGTCACCGTCCTGATCGGCGTCGCCAACGTGCCGGAGCACAGGCCTCTGCACGAACTGCGCCGCGACGAGCGCTTGCGCTTGATCGAGACCTTGGTGCGCTGTGAGTTGCCGTGGTCCGGCGACGAGGGCTACAAGAAAGCCGAGGTCACCGGTGGCGGCGTTTCGCTGGGCGAAGTCGATCCGCGCACCATGGAGAGCAAGCGACACAAGGGATTGTTCATTTGCGGCGAAGCGCTCGACGCGTTTGGCCCGATCGGCGGCTACAACTTCCTGTGGGCCTGGGCAACGGGCCGCGCCGCGGGCACCGCCGCAGCGCAGTCATCCTGAGCGAAGCGAAGGATCTGCAGTTCGCTAAAGGCGCTTCATGAAGCAGCGGACCCGCTCGACCTCGGTGAATCCCAGCGCCTCGTGCGCACGCTCGCTGACTTCGTTCTCGAGCAGCGCGTCTGACGCGAACTCAGTGCAGCCCTGCGCACGCCCCCAGTCTTCTGCGGCGCGAATGAGGGCAGAGCCAACACCCGTTCGACGCGTTTCTGCCTCCACATACCACCCCTCGAGATAGGCCACGCGATCCGTTTCACAGCCTTCGGCGTACGACCGGATGTTGAGTTCCGCGAACCCGATTGCGCGTCCCGAATCGTCGAAGGCGAGGAGCACTTCGTGCAGCATCGGTTCCTTGCCGGCGAAGTACTTGTCCACGTCGCCGGCCAGCGTCTGCTCCTCCTCCGGCCAGAGCTGACGGCGCATCGCCAGCCAACGACTGGCATCCTGCGACGTTGCCGGCCGAACGATCACGCCGTCGCCATCGCCCGCAGCCGTACGCCTTTCACCGCCGCGATGACCAGCTTGTTCAGCGTTGGCACGTCCACGTCGGCGAGCCGCTTCACATAGAGGCATCCCTTGCCGCGGCTGTGCTTGCCGAGCCGCTTGAGCAGTTCGTCGAAGCCGACGAAACCGGCCATGAGATACAGTGTGATCACGCCCTTCCGGGGCGCGAACGCCACTTCCATCCATTCGACCGACCGGCTGCGGCCGTGATATGTCATGCGCCCGAAACCGACAATGCCCGGTCCCCACATCTCGGCTTTCTTGCCGGTGGCCTTGGCCATGATACCGGCGATCGCCTTGCAGTCCTTGCGGACCTGATCGTCCTTGATTGCGCCGAGAAACTTCGGCACTGATGCCTTGTTGACCTTCGTTTTGAGCTCGGCCAAACGCGCCTCCGCGAGAACCGCCGTGAGCCGTATACTACATGAAACCCTCTCCCCTGTTGCCGTGAAAACGACCGTGGCCTGTCGCGCTGCCCTTTTCGTCCTTCTTGTCGCGGTCGCCTGCGCGCGAAGTGGCCCTCAGGGCGCCTCCGGAACCGCCAAGGTTGGTCCGCCGAAGGGAACGGCTATCGTGGTCGGCGGCGGCAATATCGGTCCCGAGATCTGGTCCCGGTTCATCGAGCTCGCGGGCGGCCCTGATGCGCTCATCATCGATATCCCGACGGCGGGCGGCGCGCCGACGTACGGCGCCACCACTGGTACGTCAGCGCAGATCGTCGCCAACGGCGCCCGAAACGTGTTGGTCCTGCACACCCGCGACAAAAAGGTCGCGGACTCCGACAGCTTCGTGAACATCATCAAGAAGGCGGGCGGTGTCTGGTTTGAGGGCGGCCGACAGAACCTCCTCATGGACGCGTACGCCGGCACCAGGGCGGAAAAGGAGTTCCACAACATTCTGGCGCGCGGCGGCGTCGAGGCCGGCTCCTCAGCCGGCGCGTCAATTCAAGGCAGCTTCCTGATTCGCGGCGCGTCCGCCGGCAACACGATTATGGACGCGCCCGGCCGGAACGTCGGTTTCGGATTCCTGCGCGGCGTTGGCATTGATCAGCACGTCGTGGCGCGTGAGCGCCTGCCGGACCTCGCCGACTCGGTGATGAAGAAGTATCCGGACACCCTCTTCATCTCTGAGGACGAAGGCACCGCGTGGGTCGTACAGGGTGACAACGCGGAGATCATCGGCCGCAGCAAGGCGTTTGTCTACAACGGCAAGGACCCGGTGGACAGCGGCAAACCGTTCCTCACGCTGCGCCCTGGCGACCGTTACAACCTTGCCACCCGTCGCGTCACGCATCGCGCCATCACGGAATCGGCCTTGACGCAAGCGTGGGTGGATTCGGTGTTCCGCGGGACGGTCGGCGCGACGCCTGCGGCGGTAGTCGTCGCGCAGGGGGGCAAGGTCTACGTCAACAACGCGTACAACATCCCGCCGCAGCGTCGGTACATGCCCGCCACGACGATGCCGAACTTCGACCTCGGCGGGCTGGCGACGCCGCTCTACGGCGCGGCGGCGAAATGGCTGCTCCAGCAGAAGCGGATGACGCTCGACGATCCGATCGAGGACGGTGGCGGCGTCACGGTGGGACAGTATTTGAGCGGCGCTTCGGTGCCCGACGGCGGCAAGAGACTCGTGGCGCATATGGCCGGGAAGGCGGCGGTCGCCCCGCGGCAGTTCATGGCGCAGCGCGTCACGGGACAGGCGGGCGCGGTGAAGACGGAATTCGACACGACCTCGTTCACGTACCGCTCCAATGTGGACGAGCTGTACCGCATCGAGATGGCGCATTTTGGGCGCGGTCTCGACGGGGCTGTCGATCCGATCGCCCTCGGCTGGAGGACGGATTCCTTCCGGGGCACGGCGCGGCAGGCGGCGTACGGAACCCGGGACGGAAAGCGGAACGCCTATGTTCGATTCCCGGACCGTCGCGCGACGATCATCATCCTGACGGGGAGCGATGCGGTGGATGCCCGCGCCCTGGCCGAAACGATTGCCGGAAAGCTCCTCGCCAAATAGCAGTCCCTTTCACAGCAACCTTTTCTCGCGACCACCCGTAGGACTGTGCAACAGGAGCGATCTCGATGAAAAAGGACGACGCACTCAACAAGCTCGATGCGGCCGGCAACCAGATCCAGACCATGTACGGGAGCGCATGGAACACGGCCCTCAACCCTACCAGTTATGGCTGGGGCAAGAGCCTGATCGGCGTGGTGAGCATTCCAGTGCTCAGCTTCGCATCGCTCGGCCACATGGTCGGCGCCGCGGTCGTCCGACAGGTGAACGACGACACCTTCGAGAAGATCACGACCCTCGGGGCCGGCGAGCCGCCCAAGAAGTCCGAGTAGCACCGCAGGACCACTCCGTCCCCTCACTCATGTTCCCGCTCTCACGCGTGCTCGCGCTCGCGCTCGTTCTGGCTTCGACCGCCGCGGCCCAACAGCGCCCCAAGCTCAAGGTCTACATCTCCTCCGACATGGAGGGAATCGCTGGCCTCGTTTCGTCCACGCAGGTTTCCGCGGGCGACCGCGACTACGCGGTCGGACGGCGCCTCATGATCGCCGAAACCAACGCGGCGATCGTGGCCGCATTCGACGCCGGCGCGACCGAGGTCGTGGTCAATGACTCGCACGGGTCGCAGACCAACTTGCTGGCCGAAGAACTCGACCGGCGCGCGTCGCTCATCACCGGCGCACCAAAACCGTTCGGCATGATGCAGGGCATAGACTCCACGTACGACGCCGTGATCTTCATCGGCTATCACGCGCAGGCGTCCACAGTCGACGCGGTGCTGGGGCACACCTACAGCGGCGCGCTCAAGCGCGTGACGCTCAACGGTCGCGAGGTCGGCGAGTACGGCCTGAACGCGGCCGCGGCTGGCCACTTCAATGTCCCCGTGGTGTTCATCGCTGGCGATCGCGCGGTCGTCGAGCAAGCGCGCGCGCTCATCGCTGGAGTCGAAGGGCTTGCGGTCAAGGAGGGCATCGGGCAGTTCGCGGCGCGCACCATGCATCCGGCCGAGTCGCGCGAGAAGATCGCGGCTGGCGTGAAGGCCGCGCTGGCGAGGCGCGCGCAAATCCGTCCCGTGACCATGACGCGGCCAGTCACGCTCGAGGTCGAGCTGTCGAACGTCGAGTACGCGGACGCCGCGGCGATGGTTCCCGGAATGCGTCGCGTCTCCGGACGCGTCGTGAGCTACACCACGCCCGACATGGCGGCCGCATACCGCATGTCGCGCCTCATCTCGGCTCTGGCACGGCCATAGCCACTTCTTTAGTTACCAACCCCGTCGGAGCATGTATGAGGCGCGCATCACTGCTGGCCGGCCTTCTCGCCGCGATCGCCACCGGTTCTGTGGCCGCACAGAACAATCCGCAACTCACCGCGCCGCGGCCCATCGAAGCCGGCGAGAGTCTCTGGGCCGAAGAGCTCACGTGGATGGAAATCCGCGACCTGGTCCGGTCAGGCAGAGCGACGACGATCATCATCGGCACCGGCGGCGTGGAGCAGAACGGCCCGTACGTGGCCGGCGGCAAGCACAACTACGTCCTCCAGACGGTGATGCCGTACATCGCGCGCGCGATTCCGGGTTCCCTCCTGGCGCCGATCGTGAAGTTCGTGCCAGAAGGTCGCATCGAGCCGACGACCAGCGGACACATGAACTACCCCGGCACCATCAGCTTGGAGCCCGCGACTTTCCTGGCGCTCCTCAGCGATATCTGCCGCAGCTACAAGGCCCACGGATTCCGCGATATCATCCTCATCGGCGATAGTGGCGGCAACCAGAACGGCATGCGCTCCGCGGCGGATACCCTGAACGCGCGCTGGGCAGCCGCGGGTGACTCGACACGCGTCCACTACCTCGCCGAGTACTACAACGAGGACCGCTGGAGCTACGATTTCCTCAAGACGCTCGGCATCACACAAATCGACAGCGCCGCCGGCCGCACGCGTGACGCCCGCGTGGACACGCGCAACGGCATGCACGACGACATCTACTACGAAGCCCAGATCGCCGTGCAGGACCCAAAGCACATCCGCACAGAACAGCGCAAGAAGGCCGGCCAGCTGACGCTGCACGGCGTCAACCTCGACCCTATCGACAAGACCATCGAGATCGGCAAGAAGCTCGCCGAGTATCGTGGCGCCATCACCGCCAAGGCGTTCGCCGCGTCCAAGGCTCGGCTCCGGCAACCGGCGCCGTAGTCGGGCGAGTCGCTCAAGCTCGGCTTCCCTTCGACTTCGAGACGACCGACTCCACCTCACGGCGAGCTTCAAGTTCGCGATCCACCGCTGCGCCCACCGCTCGGGCTTCGTCGATCGACGCTGTCAGGTCTTCGGCTGACCCCACGCCCGCCCGGAGGCGCAGCAGGTCGAGTCGCAGGTTCTCCAGTGACGCCACTGCCGTCCCGAGGCGACCCTCAGCACTCGCGCGCGCCGCCTCCAGTTCCGCCACATAGCTCTCCCGCCGCTGAGAGCCGCCCAGCGCTCCGGCCTCCGCAATCGCGCTGGCCAGTTCGTCGCGACGGGCGCGCAGTTTGGCGGCCGCACCCTCGAGGCCTCGGATCACATCCTGCACGTCGCCCAGCCTGCTGCGCAGGCCCGCCGGCAGTTGATCGAACAGCTCGCCGGCCGCGCGGCCGAGCACGACCTCGGTGGGCGCCGCCTCGATGGATGGCGATGCTTTCGCCCGTTTCATCCCAAGGCCGGCGATCCGGAAGCACAAGCGGCCAATCGGGCCCGCCCAGATGCTGCGAAAGAACGCCGCGTACTCCGGCGTGCCACGCGTGAGCGTGTTGAACACGCGCATCATCACTCGTTTCGGAACGAGCCCGCACGCGGCGATGAGCGACACGCCGATCGTGGAGAAGACCATGGCCAAAAGGTCCTCAATGTTCTTCGGCGCGACTACAAACTCTTCGAAGGCGACGGTTGACGCCATCCAGCCGGCAAGTAGCAGGAATCCACCGCGAATCCAGATGGACGACATCACAATGCCCAGACGCTCAACGCGCGACAGCTCGTACTCCACGTTGGCGTCCCGCGCCCCTTTGGACAGGACCATTGCTTCTGCGACATCGCGCTCATCCAGGCCGGCGCGCAGGACCCCGCGGGCCGTATTGAACGGAATGATCACGGCCAGCACTGTAGCGATTGAGAGGATCACGAAGAGCGGATCCAGCGGCTGCCCGATCAACCTCCCTTTCGGCGCCACGTTCGGAATCATCGTGACCAGCAGCCACCACAGCATGGCCAGGCCATACCATATGACGGCGGCGCTCTTGGCCATGGCAACGAACTCTCGCACGCTGGGAGCCACTTCGCGGCGCGCCACCTGAGTGTCGCCGACGGCATCCGCGAGCGCCTCGCCCGTCGGAAACCGCGCCGCCGGGTCCTTTGCCAGGCAGCGATCCACCGCTTGCGCCAGTCGCGCAGGAATCGCCCGATTCACTGACAACAACGGCGGCGCTGGCTGCGTCAGGTGCATCGCGATGAGCGACAACTGACTGTTGGATTCGAACGGAACCTGGCCGCTCAGCGCGTAAAATGCAGTCACGCCGAGGGAATACAGGTCCGACCGTCCGTCAATCGCTGACTCGGCGGTCGCCTGCTCGGGACTCATGTAGCGAAGGGTGCCGAGCACGGCTCCGTCTTGGCTCATCGTGCCGGACGATGCGACGCGCGCGATGCCGAAGTCCGTCACCAGTGCGCGGCCCGAGCCCTTGTCGAGGAGAATGTTGTCCGGCTTGATGTCGCGGTGGATCACGCCGCGGCTGTGCGCGTAACCCAGCGCCCACGCCACTTCCTGCAGCACCTTGGCCGCGTCGGCCGGCTTGAGCGGACCCGTCCGCCGCACGCGCTCGCCCAGCGACTCGCCGTCGACGACTGCCATAACGAAGTAGACGAGTTCGTCGCGCTCCTCCACGAGATGGATCGGAACAATGTTGGGATGCGAGAGGCCGGCCGCTGTCCGTGCCTCACGCAGAAACCGCGCGCGATAATCCGGCTGCGCGGCCAGCAACGGCGGCAGCAGCTTGATGGCCACGGGCCGGTCCAGCGCCACGTCGCGCGCCAGGAAAACGATGCCCATGCCACCCCGACCCAGCTCGCGTTCCAGCGAGTAGCGGCCCGACACGGCGCGCTGTAATTGGTCGAACTGCGCCGCGGCGCTCTCGCGAGTTACCGCGCTCGCCACGGGCATTGTCGGCGACGCCAGGAACCCGCTGGCCTCCACCTCGGCCGCGAGCAGGCTATTCACGCGCGCGCGCAGCTCCGCGTCGCCGGTGCTGGCTGCGGCGACGTACGCCTCGCGATCCGCCTCAGGCTTTTCGCGCGCGTCCTGAAAGATCTGCTTGGCCTGCTCCCACCGGGCCGTGTCCATACGTTTCTCCGCGGGTTGGAGCGGTCGTGTCACGCAGAGCATCGAAGAGCCAAGCTCGTGCGAATGCCCATTCACGCTTCACGGTGCGCTCGGATCGACCCGTCGCCTGCGCGGTCTCCTCCACACTTAGCCCGGCATAAAATCGTAGCCGGACCACGTCGGCCGCCTCGGGGTCCTGCTCTTCCAAGCGACGAAACGCCTCGTCGAGGGCCAACACCTGGTCGGGGTCGTGTTCCACCGCCAGGTCCACGCTGCTCAGTTCCACGCGTAACTGCTTGCCGCCACGCTTGATGCGCTCCCGACCGCGGGCGTGTTCCACGAGGATGCGGCGCATGGCCTCGGCGGCCGCGCGAAAGAAGTGCTGCCGGTCGTTGAAGGCTGCGCTGCCACCCAGCATCCGCAGGTAGGCTTCATGTACGAGCGCCGTCGCCTGCAGTGTGTGATCCGTGCGCTCGTGACGCAGGTGCGCCCGGGCCAGTTCACGGAGCTCGTCGTACACCAAAGGCACCAAGCGATCCACCACGGCCGCGCGGCCCTCGCCTTTCAGGTCGGCCACTACGGCGCTGACTTCCGTCCGGCGCGTCATGGCAAAGCTTATTATCGTACCCAAGCAAGCGAAACCTCAGCGCCGGCGCCGGGCACGACCCAACTGGACAACGTGAGATCCGATGAATGCTCGCCGATGGAATGCGCCCATGTTGGCTGTCCTGCTCGCTGCCGGCACGCTCCTGGGCGCGTGCCGCAAAGTCTACACCTACGCCGTCGTCCCCCGGCCGAGCGGCGGTAATTACCGCCCCGACACCTTGCGCGCGGTCCAAGACGGGAACGATGTCCGGGTGATTTTCCGGTTCGACACGGTCACACGTACGCGCACGGTCTTCAAGACCGACACACTCTGGATGGAGGGCAAGCAGATCATCCGTGACACCGTTCGCATCGTGCGACGCGACACCGTTCGCGTGGTGCGGCGCGACACCGTCCGCCTCACGCGGGTGGACACGCTGCGACTGGCCGGAATCATGCCCGTGTTCGGTGGCACACCCACCCCCAGGCGCGTAGACACGGTTCGGGTCACCCGCGTCGATACGGTACGCGTCAGCAGTGAGGGTCGCGTGGATACCCTGCGCATTCCCGTCGAAGTCGTTCGCTACCAGCTCCGCGTCGACACCGTTCGGCGCGTCGACACCGTCATCACGCTGCGTGAGGTGCAGACGATTGTTCCGAAGGTTCGCGTCGACACCGTGCGTATCGTACGCGCTGACACCGTTCGCGTCGTTCGCGTGGATACCGTGCGCCTAACGCAGACGGACACCGTCCGCATCGCGAGCATGGTGGGCGGTGGCGGCCGAAGGCTCTTCGTGCCACCCGGGCACTACCCGCCGGACGGGCAATGCCGAGTGTGGATCCAGAAAGTTCCGCCAGGACAACAGCGCGACGCCGCTCCGTGCGACAAACTCGGCAGCATCCCAGCCGGCGCATTCATCCTCTTTGGCGGCGTGGCCTGGGACTTCGACTACGATTGGGTCGCCGCCGGTGACGGCAGCGCTCCGCCCCAAATCATCGCGCTCAAGCGCAAGCCCTGACGCCTACGGCTGCGCTTCTCTCGAGTCCTTTCGGCTGAGTGACGCCGGGATAATCCCCTTGTCGCCGAACCTCTCGCGCACACGATCCACGGCGCGCGCGAGACCGCGATCCTTGTCGGACTCGACTAGCGGACCGGCGGACTCGAACAGCGCGAGCTGATCGGCGAGCGGGTCCTTCTCCAGATGTGACAACGAGACGCCGAGTAGTCTCGCGGGTACCCGGCGCCCCTGCCGCAACTTGAGCAGCAGCTGGCGCGCCGCTTCGAGGATCACGCGATCGCTCACCACCGGTGTGGGCATGGTCGTCTGCGCCGAACGCGTCTTGAAGTCGTGATCGCGGAGCTTGACCGTCACGCAGCGTGACGTCAGTCCGTCTGTGCGCAGGTCCTGCGCAATGCGCGTCACCAGCCGCACGAGATGCCGGTCCAGTTCCTCGTCCTTGTGCAGGTCCTTGGGAAACGTTCCATCGCGGCTCATGCTGCGCGCCGAGCGGCGCCCTTCCACCTGCGCTTCGTACTGGCCGCGCACACGATGCCACAGCCACTCGCCTGAACGCTGACCGAGCCATCCCTGAAGGGTCTCGAGGTCGTACTGCAACGCGTCGGGCACCGTCACCATGCCCAGCCGCGCCAGTCGTTCCTGGAACTTGGGACCCACCATCGGCAGCTCGGCGAGCGTGAACGTGCTGAGAAATGCCTGCTCGTCACCGGGCGGTACGATGTGAACGCCGTCTGCCTGTGTCCCCGGCTTCGCTTTGGCGCGCTCCACAGCCAGCTTGGCAATCAACTTGTTCGTTCCGCCGCCGATCGAAACTCCCATGCCGGTCTCGTCTCGGACTGCCTTGCGAATGCGGTGTGCGGTGATTCTGAGGTGCTCGTCCTTGTAGAGGCGTTCCGTGCCGGACAAATCCATGTACCACTCGTCGATGCTGGCGCCCTCCACCACCGGCGCGTGCAGCATGAGCACCTCGCGGATCTCGCCGCTCTTCACGCCGCACGCTTTCATCGGCACGGGCACACACATCGCCTGCGGACACAACCGCAACGCCTGCGCGATGGACATCGCCGACCGCACGCCGAATTGACGCGCTTCCCACGACGCGGAACAGACGACACCGCGGCTCTCGCGTGTGCCGCCGACGATCAGGTACTTCGCCTTCCCCGCACCTTCGGGATCGACTTGGCGCGCGACCGCTGCAAAGAACGCGTCGGCGTCGGCGAGGAGGATTCGAGGCGCGGGGGCTGTCATCCCGACACTGAGCGTAGCGAAGGGGAAGGATCTGGAGTTATCGCGGCGGCGGCGCGATGCGGGCGAGCTCGCCGCCCGGCGCCCAGATGACCAGCACGCGCGTCGTGTCAGGGCCGGGAATGCGGTGCGCCACCTGATCACCGGGCCGCACGATGCCCGCCATGCCAGGCTTCAGCAGGTGTGACACGCCGTTCACGATGTGGTCCAGCTGTCCGCTCAACACGTACAGGACCTCGACGCGGCCGTGGATGTGATTCCGCGCCGGCGCGTTGGGATTCGGCAGGAACGTGAGTTGCGCCATCTCCATCTCGCGTCCGCCGAGTGTAGCGCTGTCGATGAGGACCTTGACCGCAGTTGTGCCCAACATGAAGTCGCGCACACCCGCGGCGGCGCGCGAGTACTTGAGGCTATCCGCCGCTTGAGCGCCAAGGGGAGAAGCCGCGACGAAGGCCAAGGCGAGCCGTCCAATCAGGTTCTTCAAGGAACTACCTCCGATGGGCCGAAAGCTACGGGTCAACAATGAGCTCGGCGCGCATTTGCGCCGCATGCGGCAAGCAATACAGCGGGTACTTGCCCCGGCTGAGCGCAGGCACCACGAACGCATACACCTCGCCGGGGTCCAGCAAGAGCGGACTCGACATCGGCCCGATCTTCTCGCCGCCCATCGCCTTGTCGATCAGCGCCCGTGCCGGTCCGGCGATGGAGTCGTCCACGAACTTCACGTTGTGCGGCCCGCCGGTGCCGTTCACGAACCTGAGAGAGTCGCCAACGCGAACGTGAATCTGGTCCGGCCGAAAGGCATTCCCGTCGAGGCGCACGACGACCGTCTTGGCCGGCGGCACGCTCGCAACGCTTGCACTGAGCGAAACGAAGCCGAGCAGAAGCGCCAGCAGCGCGCCTGCCCACCGGCGCGCGCGACGCAGCCGTATCCGGGTCATGCGGCGAAACCTACCGCTTCTCGCGGCGGTCGACGTTGGCGTCCTCTTCTCTCAACGCCTCCAGTTCGGCGATGACTTCAAGATCCTTGGGCCGGCCGGCGGCCCGCTTGGCGCGGATGAGCGCGGGCAGGTCCAGGATGCGGATGTCTCGGTCGAACGCGTGCTCGATCGAGCTGTGGGGCAGCAGATCCTCGTACTTGCCTCCGCCAACGATCTCGCCGAGCAAGTCCAAGGCGCCGTCGCTTGTGATGAGCGTGAAGTTGAGGCCTGCCCGCAGCATCGCGACGGACCACTCGAATGGCAGACCGGGTGGCGCGCCCCTGAGATACGGCTTGATGGGCGCCAGCGCCTTCACAACGCGCTCGAGGTTCACGACGCCCCTTCCATAGGAGACGTCCACGTCGGTCGTCACGCGTGCCGACCCCCGGGCATTCGCGGCGAGTCCACCCACGAGGATGAATTCGACTTTGGCATCAGCGAGGCGTCGAAGCAGCTTGCCGAACGACGCAGTCATTTCCGCTTGCCTCTGGACACGGCGCGCCGCAATGCAGCGGCATCGCGCGCGAAGGCCTCGATGTCGCGTAGCCGGCGGTCTACCGTTTTCCGAAGGTTGTCGCGCAAGAGTGATCGGTCCACATCGCGTTTGTATGCCTCGACCAGAACATCGCCAGCCGGCCGTGACGCCAGGCTCACGTGCAGGTCGAAGCCCGCGGCGCCCACCAGCCGCTGCACCGTTGCGAAACTCGGGCTCACGTGCCCGCGCTCGAGACGGGCGATTGCGGACTGGGACGTTCCGGCGCGGCGGGCCAGTTCTCCCTGGCTCAGGCCGGCGCGCTCACGCGCCGACAAGAGCACAGCGGCCAGTGTGTCGGACATGGTATTAAAATATACCATATCTGATATCCGTCAAGCGTGATGCAGCAGCGGCTTGCGGCGTGCCCCTGCCGCGCGGCGTATGTTAGTCCGGACGGAAGTACCGACGCCGGTTCCCTCGGACCCGAGATGAACGTCCTCGATCAGCTCAAGACCTCCCTCGCCGACCGCTACGAGATCGACCGCGAAATCGGCGCCGGCGGAATGGCCACGGTGTACCTGGCCCGCGACCTGCGCCACGACCGGCCGGTCGCCGTCAAAGTCCTGAATCCGGACTTGGGCGCCGTCCTCGGCGTCGAGCGATTCCTCGCCGAGATCAAGGTCACGGCGAATCTGCAACATCCCAATCTGCTGCCGCTGTTCGACTCGGGCGAAGCGGGCGGGCTGCTCTTCTATGTAATGCCGTACGTGGACGGCGAGTCGCTCCGCGCCAAGCTGATGCGCGAGAAGCAGCTCCCCATCGACGAGGCGGTCCGCATCACCATCGCGGTCGCCAGCGCGCTCGAATACGCGCACTCGCATGGCGTCATCCATCGCGACCTCAAGCCCGAGAACATCCTCATGCAGTCCGGCCAGCCGGTGATCGCCGACTTCGGCATCGCGCTGGCGGTGAGCAAGGCCGGCGGCAATCGCGTCACCCAAACCGGCATTTCGCTCGGCACGCCGCAGTACATGTCGCCCGAGCAGGCCACCGGCGACCGCGTCATCGACGGCCGCAGCGATATCTATTCCCTCGCCGCGATGACGTACGAGATGCTCACCGGCGAAGCGCCCCACAGCGGCAACACCGCTCAGGCGATCATCGCGCGCGTCTTGACGGAGAAGCCACGCAGCATCCGGCTCGGGCGTGAATCCGTGCCCGAGCATGTGGCCGCGGCCGTGGAACACGCACTCGAAAAACTCGCCGCCGACCGCTACTCAACCGCGCGCGAGTTTGGCGAGGCGATTCAGGGACGCGGCGCACACACGCAGACCGGCGTCCGTTCGGCGCCGCGGCCGGCCGCAGCCGGCTGGCGCGCACGCATGCGCGATCCGGTGTTGATCGGACTCATGGCCGTGGCCGTCGTGGCGACGGCGTCCGCCCTGCTCTCGCGGCGCGCCACTGCGCCGAGCGCGGTTCCGCCAATCCAGTTCGTGCTCGCCGCGAAAGACAGCCTGAAGCCGATCAACGGGCCCCCGTGGCCGGCCGCGATATCGCCGGACGGCGGCACGGTCGTGTTTACCGTGCAATCAGCGGGAAACACCATGCTGTATTCCCAGCGCGTGGATCAGCTTGAGCCGCGCCCGATTCCCGGTACCGAGGGTGGCGGTCAACCGTCCTTTTCACCCAACGGGGAGTGGATCGCCTTCGAGTCAACGGGAAAAGAGCGAAAGGTGAAGCTCGACGGCAGCTTGCCGGTCACGATTGCCGGCGGCGGCGCGTTCAACGGGGTGGATTGGACGGTCAAGGACGAAATCGTAGTCGGCGCCACCGGTCCGAAGCGCGGCTTGTCGCGCGTGAGCGCTGCGGGGGGCGACTTGGTCGAATTCACGCATCCCACGCAGTCAGGTGGTGCCGAGTCGCACGACCACGTCTGGCCCCTTGCCGCGGCGGACGGAAAGACGATCGTCTTCACCGTGTGGACTGGCGCGCTCAGCACCAGTGAGCTCGCCGCGACCACTATCGATGACGGTGCCGTGGTTCCCCTTGGGCTCAAGGGCGTGCGGCCGCTCGCGATCCTGGACGGCGTGATCGTGTACCTGCAGTACGACGGCGCCGTGATGGCCACACCGTTCGACGTTGGCCGCAAACGCGCCGGCAAGCCGATCCCCGTACACGACCCGGTACCCGTGTATGCCGGCCTTAACGGCAACTCGGGCATCTTCGTTTCCCAGGGCGGCGCCATGGTTACCTCGCGCGGCGGCAGCATTGCGAAGCTGGCTTGGCGCGAGCCGAACGTGCCGATTCGAGAGGTAGTCCCCGAAACACGCGAGTTCTATTCACCCCGGATTTCACCTGACGGGCGGCATATTGCCGTCATGATCTCCGACAACCAGCGTGCCGACGTCTGGACGTACGACCTCGCGACCACGACGATGTCGCGCCTCACCTCGACCGAGTCCGTGACGTCGTTCGAGTGGTCGGCGGACGGCAAGGAGATTCTGTACACGGCGTCGGGCGATCGGTCGCGCAGCGCCATCTGGACGCAACTCGCCGCCGGAGGCTCGGCGCCGCGCAAGCTCGTCGAGAATCCGGATCTGACGCCTGTTTTTTCCCGGTCGGCCGACGGCAAGTGGTTCGTGCAGCAGTGGCTCAACGCCAACACGTGGGACCTGCGCAAAGTCTCCGTCGACTCACCTACGGTCCGCGTGCCGTTTCTGGCCACGACGTTCAATGAGTCCGGCCCTTCGTTCTCACCTGATGGTCGATGGGTTGCGCTGACCTCGGATGAGACGGGCCGCCCTGAGATTTACGTGCGCTCTTTCCCGGACCCTTCGGCGCGAGTACAGGTCTCGATCAACGGCGGGTTGGCCGCCCGCTGGGCACGTGACGGTAGCGCCCTGTACTACGCGTCCGGCTCATCCCTGATGAGGGCACGCGTCTCCGCGTCACCGGCGTTTCGCGTGCTTTCCCGCGACACCGTGCTTCGCGACTTTGTGGCTCCGGAAGCCGCATCGTTCGATGCGTCGTTCGACCCATCACGAGATGGGAAGCGGGTACTCGCGCTCGTCCCGAGCCGTGACAACTTCCAGCTCATCGTGGCGCCCAACTGGCGCACCGAGTTGCGTCGCCGTCTGGTCGCCGCCGGTCACAGCGTCCCGAAGTAGCTCCACGTAGTGGGTGCAAAGGACCCGATTCTGCGATAAGATGTGGGACAGGCTTCACAACCCCGGAAGATCATGATGCGCCCCGCGCTCCTACTGTTCGCCTTCGCGTCGCTCCTCGAACTCGCTCCGCTCACTGCAGGCGGCGCGCAACAAGCCAGCCCCGGCAGCGCACGCATCGCGCCGCCCACGCTCACGCGCGCCGAAATTTCCGAGCTGGCCAAGACCCAGTTCGCCATCACGAAGGTGCAGGACTCGAGCAACGTCCAGCTGGCCAAGCCGGCCAACAAGAAGCCGGACGTGCAAGACCAGCTTCGCGAAAAACGATTGGCGCAGATCGCCGAGATCCTGCACCACAACGGCCTGACCGACGCCGAGTATCGCCGGCGCACCTTTCTGGTGAGCGTGGACACCGGAGCGCGCCGCGTCTTCGACAGCGTCTATGTCGTGCTCTCGGGCCAAGCCCTCCCTGGCACAGCCGTCGGAACGCAAGCCAAGCTCACCGTCCCGCCGGGCGCCCCGGGAATCGAGATCGGCTTTGTGGTGAACACGTTCAAGGAAGCACCGCTCCTCCAGGGCCTCCTCCCCGCCGCCATTGCCGAGGCGCGCATCGCGATTCAGCACGCCACGCTGGCAGGCCGCCAGCCGACCAACCTCGAGTACATGCAGACGCACGCTGGACACGTCATCAACGCCGTGGACCCGACGATCGTGAAGATGGGCCCGGGTCAGCAGTACGGTGTGAAGCGCGCCGCTGACGGCGTCGCGACACACATCGAGCTCGCGGCCAAGGCCGAGGGCGCAACGCCAACCATTACCGTCCACGCCACGCACATCGCCATGGCGGCGCGCAACACCATCGCGCGCGCCGATCAGGTCATTGCCATTGCACAGAAGGTCATGGCCGCCACGACCGCGGCCGAAGCCGCTGCCCTCGTGGCGCAGATGGCTTCAGCCGCCGAGCAACTGATGGCGGGGTCCGATGCCAACAACGACGGCCGCATCACCTGGGAAAAGGGCGAGGGCGGGCTTCAGATTGCCAACGATCACGTGAAGCTCATGCTCGGGATCCGCTAGCGAAGACAGCGGGCCAGCGCGTTCGCAGCACCGACCCCGTCCAGTGGGTCGTGAACGAGGAGCGGCGTCCCACCGGCGCCCAACCTGCTGGCGTCCGACGCCGAGTACTTCATGAGGCGTTCGGCGAATTCCGAGGCTGAACGGTCCGAAGCACGAAAGAGCCTGTTCAACGAGGGTGTTGGGCGTCCGTCCTCGAGTGCAACGGTCGTCGCAGCGACCGCCGCATTCGTCGGGAAGTTGCAGGCGAACGACAGTGGCGAGAATCCGTTCTTGTCCGCCTGCATCGCCTCGAGTGCAGAAAGGAGATCCGCGCTGCGATCGAGTATCACGCCGGCGATCGCCTTGGAGTCGGTTGCGCGACCCGAAAGGACTGGCGGCGGCTCTCCCGTGAACGCCCATGGATCGGCCGCGAGTCCCAGCAGCAACCCCTCAACAACGGGCCGGGAACCTGTGGCTGGGATCCAAGAGCCTGTGGCATGCGAACGAGCGAGCGTCGCGACCGCATGTGACAGCCACGGGTAGTCCGCCACATTGTCGTCGCGCATGCGGCCGATGTCTCGTTGATACATGAAGCGCAGGCCCCAGCGCAGGTGGGCACTCATCATGCCGGCGCAGGCGAGCGCCACGCGGAGCTGATGAGCGGCATCCAGCTGCTCGACGCGGGCCAGCAGGACATCGTACGCCACTTCCTGCGGGTGGAAATACGAGATCGACAGGAACAGCAGCGACTCGGCGTCGTCCACGAACGGCTGGCCGCTCCCGTTGGGGCCTTGAAGCTCGCGCAGCAGGCCGCTGACACGGTCGAGATTGGCATTCGGATCCCCGTCATCCCAGGCGCGCACCGCCAGCAATGACAGCAGCGTTACGAAGTACTGATCGAGCAGCACGGCAGCCGCCATGCGATCGTCCGACTTCCGCGCGTTGAGCCGCAGGCAGTAGTCGAGCAGCAGCACGGGCACCGTGTCTGTCGAAAACCGCTGCGCGCCGAAATCCCACGCTTGCGTGAGATGCAGGCCTTCTTTTCGAGTCCGCGCGTCGAGGCTCGCGACCATGGCCTCCAGATCCACATTCTTCCCGGCCGCATCGAAGGAATTGCGACGCATCCCCGTGCGAAGGCGCTCAAGCGGCTCCGGCCCGCGCGCGACCATCGCGTCCACGATGCTGAGCCGTGTCGTCCCGCTCAGCGTGGCGGACAGCAGGTCGCAGGACTCAACGTACGATGCGGCCACGGGGAAAAAGTAAGAGGGGGATCGGGATCGCTCCCGGTCCCCCTATTTCCTACTTCCTATTTCCGGCAGTTAACAGGAAACGCACCGGTGAGAGTTCCTGGCTCCGAGCTTTTCGAGCAAGGCGATCGTCTCCGGAAACGGCCGCAGGCGCTGCACTGGCCCGTTGGCGACGTCCACTACGGTCTGTCCGCGGCGCGACACGGCCATCACGTCGGCGCCCTTGGAGACGAGGTACAGGATCATCTCGTTGTCGCCGCGCGATGCGGCGTGATGCAGCGGCGTGTACCCATTGTTGTCACGCTGGTTGACGTCGGCACCCAGTTCCTCCACGAGGTACTTCACCGCCGGCATCCAGTCCGGCGCGTGGCGATGCGAGTTGCCAGCAAAGCCGTTGCCGTAGCCGACGCCGGTGGCCGCGTGCAGCGGATACACGCCAATGCCTGGCGGAACCGCTCTCGCCGCCGAGTCCGTTTGCGGATCGAGCGACGCCTGGTTGCCGTTGCCGCCGAAGCTGTTGAGCTGGGCTGCCTGTGCCTGCGCCTGAGCACCTGTGGCGCCTCCAGGCAATGCAGCGAGGGCCGCGGCGGCACCCGCGGCACCCGCGGCACCCGCACCGGGACGCCCACCGGCACCGCCCCGAGCTGCGTTGGCCTGATTGCGCTCCGACGGAATCGTGGCGTTGGCGCCGTACTTCACGAGCAGGCGCATCGCGTCCACGTCTACCGCGTAGGCGGCCCGCCAGAACGGCGTGGTGCCGTCGATGTTCTCGAGGCCGCAGTTGCCGTTGCCGCAATTGTTGTACACGAAGTACCACATCTGCGAAACGAGGCGTGTATTGGGATTGGCGCCCGCCTTGAGCAATGCTTCCACGACCGTCATGTACGGCGTCTTCTGCAACTCAACCATTTGCGGCTGCGGATAGCGCGAATGTGGCGCCCACGCCGTATTGATCGTTGCGTACAGCGGGGTGAGGCCGTTGGTCGCGGCCATGTTCACATTGGCGCCGTACTTGATGAGCAGCATGGCGACGTCGAACTGACCGTTGATGGTGGCCATCAGCAGCGGCGTCGTCTTGTCCGCCAGCGCTACTTCGTTGATCGGGGCTCCGGCATCCAGCAGGTCATTCACCGACTCGATGTTGCCCTGCCGCACCGCGTGGTGCAGCGCGGTCAGGCCACCCACGCCGCCCACTTGGCCCGCGAACCCGGGAACACCGCCGTTGATCGTGTCGACTTCCTCGGTGACAGGCCCGTTGGTGGCCTTTCGCGCCAGAAGCACCGTCCGGCCGGAGTCAATCGCCGCCTGCAACTGCGCAGGGGTGAACGGACCCTTCGGCTGCGGCGGGCGCGGCGCGCCCGGAGCGCCTCCACGACCACCCGCGGCCGCCGGGTCTGGCGGCAGGATGACGCCGCCGGTTACTGGAGGGTCGCTCCCCACCGGCATTCCCATTGCATTTACGGCCGACGTGGACGTGTCGTTCTTGTGCTTCTCCGGCTCCCACGATACGAGTACCGCGTCACGCTTGCGCGCGGCGGCCTGCTCGAGTGCGGTCTGCTCCTGCAGGTTCTCCACCCGCGTCCTCACGATCACGCTCGCGCCGGCGCGGATCAGCGTGCGAACCGCTGGCGCGCGACCGGCCGCGGCCGCGAACACCAGTGGCGTTTGGTTCCACTCGCCCTCCCTGGCGTTTACGTCCGCACCCTTGGACGCAAGCAACACAATGGAGGCAGTGTCGCCGGACGCCGACGAGAAGTGCATCGCTGTCGCACCGGACGTCGTGACCGCCTTGGCATCGGCGCCCGCCTTCACCAGCGCTGCGACCACCGCAGGGTTGCCGGTCTTGGCCGCAACATGCAGCGGCGTGTAATTGCCAACGTTCGTCGTCGCCTTCACGCTGGCCTTGGCTGCCAGCAGCGCGTTGACCAACGCCGCGTCGCCGCGCTCGGCGGCCCAGTGGAGCGCGGTCATCCCGTCGCCCTGCGGCACGTTGACGTCCGCACCGGTCGCGATGAGCGAACGCACTTTCGCCGCTTCGCCATCCATCGCCGCGTTGGCGACAGCCGGCGTCTTGTTCGGCACTTTGAGCGTCGTCCTCGGGCGGGTGTCCTGCGCGCCCGCACTGAGCGGAGCGAACGTGTACACGACGCCCGCCGCGACGAGAGCCAGCGTAGCGAATCGAACGGATTTCATGTCAGGTCTCCGGATCAGTCTGCGTTCGCCGAGCCAAATGAGAACTCATCCGTGCTATCGCCGAACGACTTCGCGTCCACACCCAGCTTGTGCATCAGCGTGAGCATGACGTTCGCCATCGGCGTGCCGTCCGGCGCCTTGAGGTGCTGCTCGCCTTCGAGCACACCGTTGCCATGTCCGAGGAACATCAGCGGGCAGCGGCGGTGATTGTGAATGTTGCCGTCGGCCATCGGCGAGCCGTACATGATGACCGTCTTCTCCAGCAGGTTGCTGTCGCCTTCCTGGCTTTCCTTCAACTTGTTGAGGAAGTACGGCAGCATGGCCACGTGATAGCGGTTGATCTGGTTGAACTCGAGGATCGCCGCCTCACGGCCGCCATGGTGCGAAGCCGGGTGGAATCCCTTGGTGGTACCGCTCTCCGGATAGGCGCGGCTGGACGCGTCGCGGCCCGTCTTGAACGAGAACACGCGGGTCATGTCGCTCTGGAATGCCAGCACCTGAAAGTCGAACATCAGCTTCATGTGCTCTGCGAACGAATCCGGCACGCCGATCGGCGCTTCCGGCAGTTCGCGGACTTCGCCGCTGCTATTGCGCTTCTCGACCGCCTGGATGCGGCGCTCGAGCTCGCGGATGTCTTCGAGGTATTTGTCGAGACGGGCGCGATCGGCCGCGCTCAGGTTCTTCTGCATCGTCTTTGTCTCACCGACGATCCAGTCGAGAATGCTCTTGTTGGCGCTGCGACGCGACATCCGGTCGTTGTTGTCATTGCCGGCGCCGAAGAGCAAGTCGAACGCCACCCGCGGGTTGCGGATCATGGGGAGCGGCTCGCTCGGGCTCGCCCAGCTAATCGTGTCCGTGTACGCGCACGCGTAGTTGTAGTAGCAGCCACCCGCCTGATCCAGGTTCTCGATGCAGAGCTGCATCGACGGAATGGCGGTGTCCTCGGCCAACTGGTCGGCGATCATCTGGTCCATCGAACGGCCGACGTAGAGATCAGAGCCCTGCGTCTGCTTCGGATGCGCCTGCGTGAGAAACACCGCGCTGGAACGGAAATGGTCTCCGCCGATCTCCGGCGCCTCGAACGCCTCCGCCATGCGCGTGTCGGTGTTGGACACGAGGGTCAGGTACTTGCGCCACGGCTCGAGCGCCGGGAGCGCGCCTTCCGGGATCAGCTCGAAGTTGCGGCCCGTCGCCGCCGGCGCCCACAAGTTCTTCGTGGCACCCCACGCGTTGGATCCCGCCGCGCCGTGCACCGACTCGATCGCGACGAATCGCGTCTTCTTGGTCGCCGCAGCCGCAGCACCGCCACGCAGATTCGCGAGCGACGGAACCATGGCGTCGAGGTACGGCAGGGCGACCGAAGCGCCGAGACCGCGAAGGAACGTACGACGGGGAAGCGCCACCTTCGTGAGGATGTTCATAGATCCAGGGTCCTGGGTACGGGGTGCAGGGTTCTGGGCGTTTTACGGTTGACCGTCGGTGACGGCTTCCACTCTCATCGTGCGAAATGCCGGGCTCTTCACGACGCCCATGATGAACGACTCCATCTTGTAACCACCCTTCTCGGCGTCCGCGACAATCTTGCGAACGGTTGGCTGGTCAAAGTCCTCGACGCGACGACCCATGCCGTACGCCATGAGGTTTTCGGTAAAGGCACGCAGCAACGGCAGCGGGCGCGACATCAATGACTTGAGCAGGTCCGACGGCGACGAGACCTCGAGTCCGTCGTACATCGTGCCACGCGTGTCGAGCGGCACGCCGTTCTCGCGGTAACGCCAGCGGGCGGTCACGTCGAAGTTGTCGAGCGCGAGACCGATCGGATCCATGTACTGATGGCACGTCTTGCACGTCGGGTCGGAGCGGTGAATCTCCATGCGCTCACGCGTGGTGAGGAAACGGCCGTCCTTGCTACCGACCGTCTCCTCGAGCGTCGGAATATTCGGCGGCGGCGCCGGCGGCGGCGCATTGAGCAGCACCTCCATCACCCATTTGCCACGCAGCACCGGTGAGGTGCGGTTGGCCATCGACGTCTGCACCAGCATGCTGCCCTGCCCCAGCAATCCGCGACGGGTCGCGTCCGGATACTTGACGCGCCGGAAATCGGGACCCGCCACGTTCGGGATGCCGTAGTGACGCGCGAGCCGCTCGTTCACGTAGGTCCAGTCGGCCGTGAAGAGTTCGAGCACATTGCGGTTGTTCCGGACAAAATCCTGGAAGAACAGCTCCGTTTCGCGGTACATCGCGTCCGCCAGCTGCTGGTCGTAGTCCGGGAACCAGAACGCATCCGGACGAACTTTTTCGATATCCTGGAGCCGCAGCCACTGCGCAGCAAAACGGTGCGAGAGTGCTTCACTGCGTTTATCGGCCAGCATGCGCTTCACTTGCGCGTCCAGAACTCCCGGCATCGACAATTGCTTGTTGATCGCGAGCGTCAGGAGCTGTTGGTCGGGGATCGTGCCCCACAGGAAGAACGACAAGCGCGTCGCGAGGTCGGTGTCGCTGATCCGGTAGTCGGTACCGGGGGCTGCGTTGGCCGGCGCTTCTTCGATGCGGAACACGAAATGCGGACTGGCGAGCATGACCTGAATCGCGACGCGGATGCCCTCTTCGAAACCGCCCGCGGCCGCCCCCTTCTTGTAGAAGCCCATCAGGCCAGCCTTGTCGTGACTCGTGAGCGGGCGGCGATAGGCGCGAGTCCCCAACCGCGTGATGATCTGGTCAGCACAGGGGAGCGCGGACGCCTCGTTGGCCGGCTTGCACGAGAAAATGACCTTGCGGCTCGGCGACTCCGAAATGCCGGTGACCTTGGACGGCCCGAGAATGGCCAGTTCCATGATGTGCGACGGCGCCGTGGTGCCCGCGCTTGCCGTGCCATTGCTGGCCAAGGACCAATCGTGCGGGCGGATCAGGTCTTCGTAGGGGCCTTCACCGCTGCGGACGAACGCGACGGACAAGCGCTGCTGGCCCGCCTTGATCTCCAGCGGCTCGGTGCGGACAAAGTCAGCGCCCTGCGGTGCATCGGCCGAGGACAACGAGCGGTCCGTGCCCTTTTCGTAGTGGAGCAGCGCGACGCGCTTGCCATCGATGGAAACGTCGATGTCTTCGAGGCGCACACCGACACCACCCCGCACGTCAATGCGGATCTGGTAGAAGCCGTCTGCCGGGAACGGGTGGTCAGCGACAATACCGCCACGCGTGCCGTATGGCGTACCGGGGACGCGGTCCCACGGGTGCTGTGAGCCGAACGGCGACGCCGTGTACTGCGACGTGATCGACGTCGCCTTTCGATCGCCCATCGCCATGCGGCTCACCGCGGACGCCGCATTGAGGTACGCCTCGAGCAACGTGGGCGACAGCGACTGTACGTCGGCGATGTTGTCGAAATTGGCGCTCTTGGTATCCAGCGGCAGATAGTCGCCCGCGTCGAGCTCGACGGTGAGAAGGTCCTTCACAGCGGCCTCGTACTCAGGGCGGTTCATGCGCTGGAAGACGCGCGTACCCGGGTTGGGCTTGGACGACTTGTCGATGACGTTTTCCATCGTCTCGACTAGCGCCAGGAGCGTGTCGCCTTTCGGACGACGCGAACCCGGCGGCGGCATGACGTCCGCGCGCAACTTGCGGATCATTCTTTCCGACGCCTCGAGCCGCGTGGCGGCGGAATCGACGCTGTAACCCTGAAGGTTCAGGTTGCCGCGCGCCTGGCGCGGGTTGTGGCACTGACCGCAGTAGCGTTGGACCGCGGCCGTGAGCGCCGCAGTCTCGATGCCGCGTGCGCCAATGGTCGCATGTGGCGCCGCCGTCCACGCCGGGACCTCAGGAGGCGAGGCCGAAACTGGAGTTTGGACGATATCAGTCGCGGACACGCCAACGGCAAAAGCTGCCGCGACGACACCCGCAAAAAGCGCTGCCAGGGTTCCTTGCATGCTTAGAAGTCTCCGGACGGGCTGCCGACCACTCTAATGTATATGTCGTACGGGCTTACGCCACTCAACGTTGGCCCGTTTTTGGCTGGTCGGGTGTCGGCAGGGCTGGCACCCGGACGCCCCCCTCGCGAGCTTGAAATCTCATGCCGATCTACGAGTACTCCTGCCGCAAATGCGGCGCCGACTTTGAGTTGCTGGTACGCAACAAAAAGACGCCGGCATGCTCAACCTGTGGATCGGAACACCTGACGCGGCGCTTCTCGCTGCCCGCTGTCCAGTCTGAATCGACCCGCGCGAACGCCATGAAGGCGGCCCGCAAGCGGGACAAGACGACAGCCACTGACCGGGTTGAAGCGCAACGGTTGTACGAAAAGAACCACGACTAGGTGGGCGGGCTGACCATCCGGGCCCGGTTCGGGGTAGCCCTGATCACTGCCGCAGCGTGGACTGCGGCTCCGTCTGCGATGCGGTCCGAGCCCCAATTGACGGCCGCGCAGCGTGACTCGATCAACAGAGGCGACCTCGTACTGATCACCGAGCGGCGACCGACCTCAGCCTGGCCGGCCGTCACGATCTACGCCTACATCGAGACCTCACCGGAACGCGCCGCCGCGGTCTTCACGAATTACGAGCAACACGTGGAGTACATCCCGCAGCTGCTCAGGTCGAAGATTTCCCGGGTGGTGGACCGCGCGACCGTCGAGGTCGACTACCGGGTGGTCGTGCCGGTCTTCAAGGACGAGGAGTATACGGTCCGCAATCACCTCACCCGGCCTGATTCAGCGACCTACAGGGTCGCCTGGGAGATGCAGCGGGCGACGTCCACGAAGGCCACGGTGGGCCACGCGGTGTTCACGCCGTACGTCAACGGGCGGACCCGGAAATCGGGCACGCTGCTGGAGTATTATAATTTCGTAACACCGGGCTCCAGCCTTGCCGGGCTGCCGTTCGTCCGCAGCCGGAGCATCCGGCAGATCAGCGAGACGGTCAGGGCCATCGCACGCCAAGCGGAAAAAGAAAGCGGACGCGAATCCAGCATGCGCCCGCTGCTCGATGCCCTCAGGAGCGCCGTGGCGCCCTGAAGAAAACCTACTCGGCTTTGGCCGTTCGGCTCTGCTTCACGAACTCCGTGCCGAAGACGCGATCCCAGAACCGCGTCGTCACGCCGAAATTGGAGTCCGGCAGCGCATGATGGACGCGATGCTGCGATTGCAGGTGCCGCAGCCAGGCGAAGGGCATCTTGTAGTGGTGCAGGCTGTGGTGCATCAGGCTGTAGATCGTGTAGCCGCCGAACCAGCCGGACAGCACCGAGGAGAAGCCCGCGATGCCAAGCCATACGCTGAACACGCCATGGATCGGCAGGAACAACAATGGCGACACGATGAACGGCATGGAGATGTACGCTGTCGGATCGTCATGGTGCTTCTGGTGCCCATCCACGGTGAGCGGCAGACCCATGTGGTACATCCACCGATGAAACACGTACTCGGTGAACGTCCAGACGAAGAAGCCCATCGCCCAAAGGCCAACCATCGAGTACGCGCTCACCCCGAGGCGCACTCCGTCGTATGCAAGGAAGAACGCGATCATGACAACATCGATCACGTAGTTCGCCCAATAGTTGACCTTCGACTCCGTGAGTCGAACGATCCAAGGGTACTTCTCGGCGGTTGTTGCGGCCTGCGGCGTCGTCATGTGCTTGAGAAAATCTAGCAATTAATCCGGCAATCTCCACCACACGACCCGACCACGTAAGAAGTTCCCTGACCCGCCAGCATCGGGCGCTTCAGCTATACGACACCGGGGCCTCACCCTTTCGTAATGAGGGCCCCACGGCCCTTTCATATACAAGGTGAATGATAGGTGAGCAGGGACGTCTCCTCTCAACAGGAGGTTGGTCATGCTCATCACATTGCTTGCGTCACAGCCACCGCGCACGCGCGCTGGCGTGGCCCGATTTTCTTCCCTGATGGTCCACAGCGCCCTCATCGCCGGCGCGGTCATCGCCACAGAGCGCGCGGTCGACACACTCGCCCCCTCGGCACCGCCCGACATCATCTACCGGGTTCCGGTTGATCCCGCACCGCCCAGGCCGCTGGCACCGATGATTCCGGTCGTGGAGCCCGTCGGCTTCAGGCTCGTGCCGACGCTCATTGAGATTCCGGCGGCGTTGCCCGACGTCGACCTCACTCGGCCACTCACCGATCCCAACGACTACCTCGTCCCTCGAGGCGTCCCCGGCGGACGACCCGACGGCGAGCCGACAGTCAGAGCGATCATGACGGCCGAACAGGTCGATCGCGCAGTATCGCTCCTGGCGGGCACGGGTCGTCCGTCCTATCCCGACGCCCTGCGAAGCGCTGGAGTCGGTGGTGAGGTGCTGGTGCAGTTCGTCGTTGACACCCTCGGTCGGGCAGACCTGACGCGCTTCGCCGTGGTGTCCTCGACGCACGAGCGATTCACGGACGCCGTGAAGAGGGCGTTGGCCAAGGCCCGCTTCGCACCCGCCGAGTTCGATGGGCGCAGGGTGCCGCAGCTCGTGCGAATGCCGTTCGTGTTTTCGTTGAAGTAGTGCCTGGTGCCTAGTGCCCGGTGCCGTTTCCACCGCCACCCGGCGTTTCGATGCGAAGTCTGGCGCCGGGTTCGAGGGCAACGCGCGTCTTGGCGGGCAGCTCGCGCCCGTCCACCGAATTGCGGCCACGACCGCCGTCCGCGCCACCATCGGCGCCGCGCGGCGCGAGTCGGCGGCGCTCCGTCACGAGCGTCACCGTTGCGGGCTCGATTGGGCGATACACACGCACGACACCATCGCCGCCGCGATGCCGGCCCGCGCCGCCGGATCCGCGTCGCAATGCGTATTCGTCCACCCGCAACGGGTACGACGATTCAAGCGACTCGATCGGCGTGTTGAGCGTGTTGGACATGCCCACGTGCACGCCGCTCGGCCCGTCGGCGCGTGACGACGCGCCCTGGCCGCCGCCCAGCGTCTCATAGAACGTCCAGCCGCGGCCGCCGAACGTGATGTTGTTCATCGTGCCCTGCCCTTGCGCGGGCACGTCGACGCCGGCGTTGGCGAGCGCCGCGAAGATGGTGTCGGTAATGCGCTGGGACATCTCGACATTGCCGGCGGCCACGGCCGCCGGCCACTTGGCGTTGAGCGCCGAGTTCTCGGGAATGACGAGATCCAGTGCCCGCGCAATTCCGTCGTTGGTCGGCACGTCGTGATGCATCAGGCTGCGCAAGACAAACACGGCGGCCGCGCGTGTCACGCTTGCCGGACAGTTCACGTTGCCGGGGACCATCGGCGACGAGCCCGAGAAGTCGATCCGGAGGAGGCCCTTCGCGACGCGCAGTGCGACCGAAATCGGCACCTCCCCTTCGGAAATGCCATCACTCTCGAGGGCGTCGGTTGCTTGGCCTCGGAGGTCGCCCAATTCCGCGATGCGGGCGCGGGCAAGGCGCTCGGTATACGCGAGCACAGCGTCCACGGCGGACGCGATGCGCGCTTCGCCTTCACGTTCGAGAAGTGCCAGCCATCCGGCGGAACCCGCGGCGCACGCCGCCAACTGCGCGCGCAAGTCACCGCGCCGCTCCGCCGGTGTGCGCACATTGGCGAGAATCACGCGCAACAACTCCTCGTCGAGCGTGCCTTGCTTCACCAAGCGCACGGGCGGCAGGATGAGCCCTTCCTGCACCAACTCGGTGGCGCCCTGCGGCATCGAGCCCGGTGACATGCCGCCGACGTCGGCATGATGCGCCCGCACCGCGGCGAAGCCGACCACGACACCCTGGAGGCCGATCGCTTCGACGAGCGTCAGGTCGGGAAGGTGCGAGCCGCCTTCGTACGGGTCGTTGAGGATGAAGACGTCGCCCGCACGCGGGTCCATCGCGCGCACCGCGCGCACGGACTCCGGCATAGCGCCGAGGTGCACGGGAATGTGCGCCGCCTGCGCGACCATTTGGCCGCCAGCGTCGAACAAGGCCGCGGAGAGATCGCGTCGCTCGCGGATGTTGGGCGAGAGCGCGCCGCGAATCATCACGGTGCCCATTTCCTCGGCGATCATCGCGAAGGCGTTGGCCATCACTGTGACCGCGAGCGGATCAAAGCCCGGGTCGCGGCTCACGGCTTTCGCTTTTGGAGGCGTTGGACGCTTGGTCATATCAGGCGCCCCGGGTGAGCATCCACGCACCGCTCTCGTGCGGTTTCGCCGTCCACCCTTGTGCCACGAACAACGTGGCGTCCTCGAGCGCAAGCGACGCCGGCCCAACGAGCTTCCTTCTCGAAGCGCCTCCCGGCGCGCTGAAGGTCGCGGATCGGCCCGCACCCTCGGCGACGTGCCGCATACTCACGACCTCAATCTCCGCGTCCAGCGTGAATCCGTAGCGCTTGCCGTGCTGTGCCTCGAATGCCGCGCCCAACTCTTCCTTCGGTTGGCGCTGCGGCATCGCGACGTCCAGTTCGTGCCCCTGACCCTCGTACCGCACGCGGCAATACCAGGCGCGCGTTTTCGGCTTCGCCTTCTGCGACCGGGGCCACGCCTGCTCGGCGACGACCTCCGTTGCTTCCGCGCGTTCGCGATCGGGCCACTCATCCAGCCGGCGCATGACGGACACCATCGCTTCGCGCCGCTCAGGCGTGATGGCGAGTCCGAGCGCGCTGAGGACCCCGGCGTGCGGCGGTGCCAGCACGCGCGTGATGCCGAGCTGGTCCGCCAAGCCGCAGGCATGCAACGGTCCGCCGCCGCCGAATGCGATGAGTGTGCATGAGCGCGGATCCATGCCTCGCTCCACGCTGACACGGCGCAGCGCGCGGGCCATGATGGCGTCCGCCGTGGCAATGATGGCTGTCGCAGTGCGCTGCTCGGTCTCGCCCAGCGTGCCGGCGAGCGCGGCAATCGACGCGCGGGCGGCGGCAACATCAAGGGCAACGCCTCCGCTCATCTGTTCCGACGCGATGCGGCCCAACGCAACGTGCGCGTCCGTGACCGTGGGCTGTGTGCCGCCACGACCGAACGCCACGGGACCGGGGCGTGCGCCGGCGCTGTGCGGGCCGGCACGCAGTGCGCCCGCGGCGTCGATCCACGCAATACTGCCGCCGCCGGCCGAGACCGTTTCGACGAGCACACGCGGCATCGAGATCGCGACGTCGGCGACGGCGCCGCCCTGCTCGACCAACGGCTGTCCGTCGAGGATGAGGCCGACGTCGGCGCTGGTGCCACCAATGTCGATGGTGAGCGCACGATCGATCTTGAGCCGGCGCGCGATCGCGGCCGCGCCGACAACACCACCGGCCGGACCAGACAACGCGAGTGCGGCGGCGCTGCGCGCGGCTTCGTCCACACCGCGCATGCCACCGCTCGATGTCATGACGCCGATGGAGTTGGGGCGGTCCGTGGGACGGGCGCTGAGCCGGTACTGGAGATTCTTGAGGTAGCTCCCGACGCCCGGCCTCAGGTACGCCTCGGCGGCCGTCGTTGACGCGCGCTCGTACTCGCGGATCTCCGGGAAGACGTCGGACGAGAGCACGACCTCTACGTCGGGAACCCGACGACGGATGGCGTCGCGAAGCAGCAGTTCGTGGCGCGGATTCCGGTATGAGTGCAACAGCAGCACCGCGACCACGTCGGGCTTGAGCGTCGCGATCTGGTCGGCAACGTGGTTCGCGGCATCCTCGGTGAGCGGC
Source organism: Gemmatimonadota bacterium (assembly GCA_031401495.1). Classification (GTDB taxonomy): domain Bacteria; phylum Gemmatimonadota; class Gemmatimonadetes; order Gemmatimonadales; family Gemmatimonadaceae; genus DASPMP01. The sequence continues at coordinate 37,836 of JANNRQ010000049.1, read as the reverse complement.
AGTGTGACGCCCTGCGGTTCCACGCGCTCGGGCACGGGCACGGTGAGTTCGCGAGGCGCGAGCGGCGCGGGATGATGCGCGGTGAGATCGTACAGCGAGGCGCGGTCCTGCCGACGCAGGTACAGCAGGTCCGCAAACCCCTGCGTGACACAGAACGCGACGCGCGCCCCCTTGCGCTCCAGCAGCATGTTGGTCGCGACGGTCGTGCCGTGCACAAACCGGTCGACATTGTGGCGGCCGAGCGCCTTCATCGCGTCGAGCACGCCCTCACTCTGGTCCTGAGGGGTGCTGAGAACTTTTCGCGATTCGACGCGACCGTCGGCATCGATGGCGACGAGGTCGGTGAACGTTCCGCCAACGTCGACGCCGACCCAGAGTGTCATCCCGTCGCCGTCGATCGCCGCCACAACCCGAATGCCATCGCCAGGTTCGGTGGAACGGCGAGCGCCAGAACGGCGGCGTTGTTCTGTCCCCACCCGGGAATGCCGTGAAGGACAAGAGCGAGCGCAGAGCACAGTGCCACGAGCACGGCAACGATCGCGGCCGGCCTCAGCCAGCGCGGATTTCTCAACGACATGAGCGCCAGCGGCGCCAGCCAGAGCGACAGCGGATTCACCACCAGCAGGTTCTGGTTGGCAGTCCAGAACGTGTGCTTCGTGAAGAGCCACGCGAACAGAATCGCCGCGCCGAGCAGTCCGCTCACGAATGCCCACACCGCCACTTCGGAGCGAAAGGCGATGTCTACGGCGCGATGCCGCTCGCCGATGAGGCCGACCCCGATGAAATCGATCGCGATGAAGAAGCCGATGACGAGCGGGATGAGCCAGAACGACGGCACGTCCTCCCGTTCCGCTTGATTCTTTGTGGTGTAGAACTCGCGCTCTTCGGCCACGATCGGCTGCAGCCTGCCGTCAACGGTCACGCGCACGTCACGAATCATGTCCCGCAAACGCATGGGGACGAACGCGTCTTCCCACAGCGTGATCGGTTTGTCTGCGGGCCGGCCAAGCGCCGCCGTGATACCGAACTGCGCCAAGCCGAGGTCGTCGGTGAGACGCACGCTTTCTGACCTGAACGAACGCCGACCGGTCGTGGATGCAGTCGCGGCCTTGAGCGCACCGCCAGTCGCGAGGTCGATCAGGTCGCGGATACGCGTGGAGCAGTTGTCGAGGAAATAGTCGTAGCGGTAGTACTTGTTGGCGTCGAGCGCGTTGTTGCGCGCGAACGCGAGGGCGGCACGCGCCTGTTCAGGCGTGAGATTGAGGCGCTGGACAACGACGGTGCGGTCGTACTGGATATAGAAGTCGATCATGCGCCGTCCGTCCGGATACATGTCCACCCAGTACTGGGTCTCGCCGGTGACAAAGCGCCACGCGAAGCCCGGCGTGCGGAAATCGAACGTGCCCCAGTTGTACGCCTCGTCGACTTGAGCGGCGGTGTCCTGAAACCACAGCGAGTTGTGGCCGAATTTCTCCCAGACCGCGGAGCCTTCGCCGATGGTCACGAGATACACAGACAACGTGCTTCGTGCTGACGTGCTTGGTGCTTCGTGCTTCGTGCTTCGTGACTGCGCATCGAGCCGCGAAGGCAGACACCAAGCACCAAGCACCAAGCACGCAGTTACAAGCTTCAAACGCGCACCTCTTTGCCTTCCTCCGCGCTCTTGTAGATCGCCTCAAGGGCGCGCTGAACCACGATTTGCTCCGTGGGGGCCTCGTACGGTGCGGCGCCGGAGACGACAGCGACAAAGTGCGCCAGCTGCGCGCGGTGCGACTGGTAGTACGCAAGCTCGCGCGCACTCGCGCCGGACGGAGACACGTTCACCGCGCGGCCGTTGAGTTCCTTGACCACGCGTAGCGGCGCCAGCTGGCCGTTGCCAGCGCTGGCCATGACTTCGAACCACAGGCGGTCTTCGACGCCAATGTAGTTCCAGTTTACGTCGAACGACATCGTCACACCGCCAGCGCATTCCATCTGCACCAGCATCGCGTCTTCGACGGTCGTCGCGCCCTTACCGCGAACCATCGACGCCATCACGCGCGTGGGCTCGGGGAAATCGGCGTGCCAGAGCGCCAGGTCCAACAGCGGATAGCCCAGCTCCATGAACGCGCCACCACCGGCTTCGGCGCGGCGATAGCGCCAGTCGCCAAGCATGCGCTTGCGCTGGAACGCGCCCGCGCGAATCCCGACCGGCCGGCCGAGTTCACCGCCGTGCAGGAAACGGTCGAGCGCTTGTGCGTCAGCGCGGAAGCGATTGTGGTTGTCCACCTGAATGATCCGCTCCGCCTTCGCCGCCGCGGCCAGCAGACGCTCGACGCCGCGCACCGAAAGCGCGAGCGGACGGCCACACAGCACATGGACCTTGGCACGCAGCGCGGCCAGCACGTGTGGTTCGTGCAAATGGTTCGGCGTCGAGATGATCACGGCGTCGAGCTGCTCCAGTTCCAGCAGGTCGTCGATGTCGGTAAAGACGCCCGGCACGCCGAAGCGCTGCGCGATGGCGGTGGTCTTGGGGCCGTCGTTATCGCAGAGCGCCACGAGGCGGGCGCCCTTCATCTTCGTCAGAACCGGCAGGTACGCGGTTTGTGGCACGGCGCCGACGCCGATGAGTCCGACACGAACTTCAGTTGATGGGGCCAACGGTGGTTCCCGGGTAGTAGGTGCCGAGTATTTCGATGAAGGACTGGCCGGCGCGAGCGCGTCCGATGGCGCCCCACTGGCACATGCCAACGCCATGGCCGTAACCCTGACCACGAATGGTCATGGACTTGAGCAGACCATCGCCGTCGTATTCCGGCGCGAGTGAAAAGTACGTGCTCGACAGGGGCTCGCCACCAGCCACGCGAAGCACGGAGCGAATGTCGTCACCGCGCACCGGGAAGGTGCCGCGATCCGTCTCGACCCGGATGACGGCGACGCGGCCCGAACCGCCCCGGTTCTGCACATGCACGGCCCGGGCATTTCCCGGGCCCGAGGACGGCACGGACGCGTAGTTCCGCAGGTACTGCGCCAGCGTGGCGTTGATCTCCGAGGCGGAAAGCGTCTTGGTCCACCGGAAGCGTGCCGCCTGATCGCAGTAGTACCGGGCCGAATTGGGAATCTGGTCGGTGACCCGACGCAGGTACGGTGAGCCCGGCCCGTTCCACACTTCCGCGGCATCTGCGGTCGTGCCACCGCAGGTCGAATAGAACGGCGCGTCCACCACCCGGCCTTGATACATCACCACGATGCCGCGCGTGGCGTCGATGGCGTCGTTGGCGACGGCCGTCTCGGCGCCGACGCCCCCGTACACCTGGTCAGAGGTCGTGGGCCGCAGGTCGAACGCCCGAGGCGTCGTGTTTGCGAGCCTTATATAGGTATAGGATCGCGCGGCCACGGCCTGTGCCTGCATCGCCGCGGAATCGCGCGCGGCGAGCTTGCCGATTTCGAGCGGGACAACGCCACGCAGGTAGTCCTCCACCGGCAGGTGGTTCACAACCATCAGCGACGAGTCCACGGGCAGCACGACGAAGCGTCCACGGTACCGCCGCAGTCCGATGTGCAGGTTTCCGGTGGATACCACCGCCATCGCTCGAGCCCATGCCGTCGTGCCGCCGTCGCTGGCGACCGCGCGGACACGGGCGCCACCCTGCTCGCGCTCCAGGAGCCACGACTCGCCGCGCTTGCCGTGTCCGATGCGCGTACCGGTTTCCTGGTCGACAAAGTCGAAGTCGGCGGCAGCGCCCACCCGGCGATCGTTGGTCGCGAGCACGACTCGGACGATCTTGCCCGCATCCATCGGACGGGTCACGACTGGCCGAGGGCGCGGCGGAGTGGTGACGACGCGGTTGGGCGCGCGTGAGGAACACGCGACGAGGGCGAGGGCGAGGGCGATCGAAGTACGGTTCACCGACCGTATGATCCGATGCTCATTACTGGCAGCTGACGAGAGCGAGGAGCGAGGAGCGAGGAGCGAGGAGCCTCAATTCGACGAACAATGCTCGCGTTCACGTCGAAGTCGTCGACAACGGACTCGACCCTTACATCGACAAAGTCACCGGGCTCGCACCTCGCCCCTCGCTCCTCGCTCCCAACTATCGTAATCCCATCAATCTCCGGCGCCTGCCAAATCGTGCGGCCCTCGAACGATCCGTCGGGCAACTCGCGATCCACAATCGCGCGAACCGTCTGCCCGACGCGCGCCTCGAAGCGCTCCTGGGTGAGCAAGAGCTGCAACTCCATCAGGCGTTCGAGTCGCTCCTGCTTGAGCGAGGCGGGCACGTCGTCCTTCATGTCGTTCGCCGCCGTGCCTTCCTGCGCCGAATATGTGAACGCGCCGACGCGATCGAATTGCACGTCTTGAAGCAGCGCCAACAGCGCCTCGAAGTCTTCGTCCGTCTCACCGGGAAAGCCGACGATGCATGTCGTGCGAATGGCGACGTCCGGCACAACGTCGCGGATCCTGGCGACCTTCTCCCGGATCGTCTTACCGCGCTCGGGCCGCCGCATGCGCTTGAGCACCGCGTCTGACCCGTGCTGCATTGGCATGTCGAAGTACGGCACGACGCGCGATTCCTTCGCGACGAACTCCAGCAGCTTCGGCGTGATGCCGGCCGAGTAGATGTACAGCATCCGGTACCAAGGGATGCCGGTTTCGCCGATCAGTGATTCGAGCAGCGTCTGGAGTGCCTCACCACTGCCGCGCAGGTCCCTTCCATAGTGTGCCAAGTCCTGCGCTACCAGGTTCACCTCGCGCGCGCCCTGCGCTTCCAGAAGCTGTGCTTCACGAATGACATCGCCTTTCGAGAACGAGCGGTGGCGCCCGCGCATGAGCGGAATGGCGCAGAACGCGCAGCCATGATCGCAGCCCTCGCTCACCTTCAAGTAACGGACGTGCTTCGCTTCGCCGGTGAAGATGCGAACGCCGGGATGGGCCACGGGCGCGTCGTCGATGAGTCCACGGTCGGCAAGCTCCGGAATGAGGCGGTCCATTTCGCTGGAGCCGAGGAAGAGGTCCACCTCCGGCAGTGCCGCTTCCAGTTCGCCCTTGTGACGCTCCACCATGCAGCCCACTGCGACGACGGCGCGCGCGCTCCCCTCCTTCTTCAGCCGCCCGGCTTCGACGATGGCGTCGATCGACTCTTTCTTCGCCGCGTCGATGAAGCCGCACGTGTTGATGAGGATGACGTCGGCGTCTTCGGCGTTCTCAGCCGCCTCCGCGCCGCGATCCACCATCTCGGCGAGATAGCGCTCACTGTCGACGGTGTTCTTGTCGCACCCCATCGTGAGGATGCTGACCTTCATCGGGGGCTTCCGGTGTCCATGCTGGATGGAACTTAGCCGCGGGGCCCGGAATTCAGTCTTCGGGAAGCGCCCTGATTTGTGTTGAGAGGCGCTCGAGTTTCGTCCGGCCTTGCTCGTCCTGGACCCAGCGCACGCAGTCCGGGTTCACCTCATTCATGCCGATGCGGGTCAGCCGGTAGTACATCGGGTTGATGGCAAGAATTTCCTCCGCCTTCGTCTCGTTCTCGAAGACGCCTACGAGGCGACCGGCACCCTTGGTGTCCATCACCACGAACACAAGTCTGTCCATGCTCCAGAGGGTAATCGGTCTTAAATGAAAGCGTAACAGCGTGTTCGAAACGGGTCCGCGGCATGGCCAGGGTGTCAAACTACGGCGGCAGCGGAACACTGACCGTTGCCACGATGCAGAGCGGCGGGCAATCCGGCCCGTTGGGACGGTGTGCGACGTACGTGATGTTGCTGACGGTGGTCGTTCGAACGCCATTCGTCGTCGTCACCCGAACGATCGCGGTTTCGAACACATACGTCTCGAAGAAGATGTCCTGCTTGCACGCACCGGTGCCGGGGCACTCGTAGGTGTACGCGACGTCGGACATCGGGAACAGCAATTCGACCTTGTATGCCCCGGTCGGCACGGACGGCAAGTGAACCGTAAGGCCGCTGGAGCATCCGATCTCCGTGCACACCTTGCCTGCAGGACCTGCACCAAAGTCGCAGGACGCTGTGGTCATCGCGATGCACAGAAGGCCGAACACGGGACGCCAGCGCACCATTGGCATGTGAGGACTATTGTGCCGACAGCGGCGTTTCGCAAATGCCCGGATCATGCCATGTTGGAGTCATGAACAAACGCGACTTCATCCGCACCGCCGGCGGCGCCAGCCTCGGCCTCCTCTTCGGCGACAAGCTCTGGGCGCAGTACGCCGAAATGCCCTTCGAACGCCTCGCTGAAGATGAAGCGTTCTGGGCCACGATCCGCGGCAAGTACCGGCTCAAGCCGGACTACATCAATCTCGAGAACGGCTACTACAGCATGCAGTCGCAGCCGGTGCTCGAGGCGTACATCGCCAAAGCACGCGAGGTCAACTATCAGGCGTCGGCGTACATGCGGGGCCCCCGCGTAGCGGACAAAGCCGCCTCGGTTGCCAAGCTCGCCGAACTCGGCGGATGCAGCCCGGCTGAGCTGATCATCACTCGGAACACCACCGAGTCGATGGACACGGTCGTCAACGGTTACGACTGGAAAGCCGGTGACGAAGCGGTGATGGCGGTCCACGACTACGGCCACATGGTCGCGCAGTTCAAGCTCGTGGCGCGCCGGTACGGCGTGGTCAACACGGTCATCACCGTCCCGATCGACCCCAAGAGCGACGACGAGATCGTCCAGCTCTACGCCAACGCCATCACGCCGCGCACCAAGCTCCTGATGGTGTGTCATATGATCAACATCACCGGCCACATCCTGCCGGTGCGCAAGATCGCGGACATGGCGCACGCCCGCGGCGTGGATGTCATGGTGGACGGCGCGCACGCATTCGGGCACTTCGACTTCAAGCTCAGCGAACTCGGCGCCGACTACTACGGCGCTTCACTGCACAAATGGCTCGGCTGCCCGCTGGGCACCGGTATTCTGTACGTGAAGAAGGACAAGATCGCCAAGCTGTGGCCTGTATTCGGCGACGCCGTCCAATTCGCGGATGACGACATCATGAAACTGAACCACACCGGCACGCATCCGGTGCACACGGACCTCGCCATCGCCGATGCGATCGACTTCCACAACTCGATTGGCACGCAGCGCAAGGAGGCGCGGCTGCGCTACCTCCAGAACTACTGGGTGAAGCAGGTGCGCGGAACGCCGAACGTCGTGATGAACACGCCGACGGACCCTGCGCGTTCATGCGGCATCGCCAACGTCGGCGTCGCCGGCATGAAAGGCGTGCCACTCGCCAAGGTCCTGATGGACAAGCACAAGATCTTCACGGTAGGCATCGACAGTGAGGGGGTCATCGGCGTACGTGTCACACCGCAGATGTACATCACGCCCAAGGAGCTGGACACGTTCGCCGGGGCCATCAAGGCGATCGCGAAGAGCGCCTGAACCAAAAACTTCTGGAAATGAAACGGGCGCCTTTCGGCGCCCGTTTTTGTTCTCCGGCTCCCGCTATTGGCCTTGGCTCGATGGCGGAACCAACCCCTTCATGCGCAGCATTGTCACGATGTTGCCGTAGTGCTCGCCATCATGGGTTGCGTTGAACACCAATGCGTTCAGCTTCGTGCGCTTGCCGAAGACATCCACAGCGGCGGCACCGGCGGCGTCCGTAATCGCGTAGGCCGGACCGCAGTATTCGGCGGCGTCCTTGAGCGCCTTCACCAGGCCCGCCTTGTCCTTGACCTTGGACTCGATCGCGTCTTCGGCCTTGGGCGTATCGCCGCGCACCCCCGCGCAGAACATGAACTCCGAGCCCGCCACATGGCCGAACACTTCGGCGAACGAACGGACGCCGGCAACCGGGCGGTAATTGTAGAGCGAGTCAGGCAGCTGTTCGGCCGCTCTCTGGATGTAGCCATGCACGGAGCTCCAATGGGCGCGGGCAGCGGCGACAGCCGGATCGGCGCTGGCTCCAGGCGCTTGGGCCAGCAACGGCGAGGCGAAAAGCAGTAGCGCAAGGACGGTACGATGCATGTGCAATGACTCCGTTAGTGGTAAGGGAACTCGTGCGGTACTGTGGTGCGCGACGTCGGCTACGGCACGCTCACGGTCGTAAACGCCGCCGCCAGCAGCGGCAGGAACGCGACGTTGGCCGCGACATGCACGCGCGCGATGCGTGCGAATTTTGCCGGATCGCTCTCCTGAGCACCGCCCATCATCATGCCGGTGACAGCGGATGTCGTGAAGGCCAGGCCGTGGGCCAGCGCCAGCCAGCCATGGGCGCTTCGTTTGGCACTTGGAGGCCTCGGCGTCCGTTGTCCCGCTCGATACGCGGCCAATCCCGCCGCGCCGACGTAGCTGGCCATCCCGATTCTCACGAGCGTACGGTCGACGCTGCGCGCCGTGGCATTGCGCGTACCGCCGTCCGGACAACACGCCGAGGCATCGGTGAGTTTCCCCAGGTTGCCGCTGGCGGCGCCGACGACGAGCGCGGTGCCGAATGAACCCAGGGCCACGGTCCCGAGGCGCCGATGCCAGCGAAGCGTTGCGCTGGAGGCGCCAGCCTGTAGCGCGTAAGGCGCTGACGAATCTCGCAACGACCCCATGCCGGTAGGCGACGGCACGGGCCCCGCGTCCTGTGCCGACGTAGGGGACGCCGCGAACGCGGCGATGGCGACGCCCAGAGCGAAAGTGCTTTGCATAACGGTGTGCATGTGCCTCCTGGGCTACCGGTGGGCCATCACTTCGGATGAAGGTGCGACCCTGTGTCGAAAGTAGCGGCGGCGCTATGCCCGCGCTCTGTCCACCAGCGCAGGGCATGCGGCCATCGCCGGTACAAGCTTGCGGTGCAGGTCCCCTGCTCCCTGCCTGTGATCAGCAGTCGTTGGCGGTTGTTGGGGCCGCACCGTATCCTTGCTCCCTCTTCGACATTGTGATCATGCTGATGCGACCCTACGTCCTCGCCGCACTGCTGCTCTTGAGCGCGTCCATCGTCCGGCCTGCGCACGCGCAGGCGGTGGACCGCGCCATGGTAGCGAAGATCCGCGAAGAGGGCCTGCAGCGCTCCCGCGTCATGGATTTCGAGAGCTACATCGCCGACGTCCTGGGTGCGCGCCTCACGATGTCGCAGGACATGCAGCGTGCCCAAACGTGGGCCCGGGCGGAATTCGCGCGCCTGGGTCTCGTCAACATTGCCGCCGAGTCGTACATGGATTACGGCGTCACGTGGGACAACGAATACGTGTCGCTGCATCTGCGTGAGCCCGACTACCAGCCAATGGTAGGCTATCCCATCGCGCACACCGCCGGCACGAACGGGCGCGTGACGGCGCCTGCAGTCATCGTCGACCTGATGACGAAGGACGATCTCGCGAAGTACCGTGGCACGCTCAAGGGAAAAGCGATTCTGGTCACGCCGCCAGTGACGATTGACCTGGCGCCACTCACCAATGGCGTGCCGCGATATACGGACGCCGACCTCGCCGCCCTCGAGCGCACCGTCATTGCGCCGGCTCGGCCCGCGCCGGCGCGCACGGTGCGGAATCCCAACGTGCTCACGGCGGACGAGAAGGTTGCGTTCTACAAGGACGAGGGTGCAGCCGTGGTGCTGCAGAGTGAAAGCGGGTGGCTTGGCGCCGTACGTGGCTTCTCGCGCCCCGGGTCTCGTCAAGACGGTTGGTCACGCGCCGGAATGCTGGCGTCACCTGCGATCGTGGCCGTTACGCCGGAGCACTACAACCGGATGTACCGCATCCTCCAGCGCGGCGTTCAGGTCACAGTCGAGGTTGAGGTTCGCAACCGCATCGGCGATCGCGTAGAGCAAGCCGCGAATCTCGTGGCGGAGATTCCGGGCACCGACCTCCGAGATGAAGTCGTGATGCTGGGCGCGCACCTTGATACGTGGCATGCCAGCCCCAACGCCAGCGACAACACGTCCGGGGTCGCCGTCGCGCTCGAAGCCATGCGCATCCTCAAGGCTGTGGGCGCCGCCCCGCGCCGCACGATCCGAATTGCCCTGTGGTCCGGCGAAGAACAAGGACTGTTCGGTTCGCGCGCGTATGTCCGGCAGCACTTCGGCAATCCGCAGGACCCGGCGATCGGCGCAAAGCCTGCGTACGAAAAGCTGTCGGTCTACTTCAATCAGGACTACGGCGCCGGCCAATACCGCGGCGTGTATCTGCAGGGCAATGAGCACGCGCGCGCGATGCTCACCGCCTGGATGGATCCGTTCCGCGACCTGGGGATGACCGCCGTGTCGAACCAGAGCGTTGGCAGCACCGACCACATCGCATTTGACGAAGTGGGTCTGCCCGGCATCCAGTTCCTGCAGGATCGCACGCCCGGCACCGGCGGACACACGAACCTGGATTTCTACGACATGATTCAGGCCGGTGACCTGATGCGGAACGCGGTGATCATGGCGTCCTACGCGTACCACGCCGCCATGGCGGACACGCGCCTGCCGCGAAAGATCACGAAATAGATCGCTGTCCGGCCCCGACTAGCGGAAGTTGCCGAACTTGAGTTCGACGCCGAAATCGCCGGCGCGCAGGATAGCCATCGCGGCCTGAAGTTCGTCCTTGCTGGGCGACGTCACGCGCACCTGATCACCCTGGATCGAGGCCTGCACCTTCTTGAGCTTGGCCTCCTTGATCGCGACTGAGACCTTCTTGGCGGTCTCGCTATCGAGTGCGGTCTTGAGCTTGATCTCGCGGCGCACCGTGTCGTTCCCCGCGGGCTTGACGTCACCGATGTCGAGGTTTTTCACCGACACATGGCGCTTGATGAGTCGCGTCTCGACGATGTCGAGCAATGCCTTCATCTGGAAGTCGTTGTCGGCGACCAGCACCAGCATCGCCTCCGTCTTCTTGAACTCGATCGTGGCCTTCGAGCCTTTGAAGTCGTAACGCTGGGCCACTTCCTTCTGCGCCTGATTGATCGCGTTGTCGACTTCTTGCAGGTCGACGCCCGTGGTCACGTCGAAGCTGGAGTTCTGGGCCATACACCGAAACTATCGGAGGGCGCTCAGTGCGGTGCGGGCACGCGCCACAAACGGCTGCACGGGAGCTTCCCCATTCTTCCAAAGGTCGATTACGAACTGGTACGCTTGCCGCGCCTCGTCTTTGCTTCCGGCGGCCGCTGCGAGGTCTGCATACAGCAACCACGTGCGGCCAAGGCCGCGCACGAAATTGTTGAGGGGAGTACCGCGCTCAGAAAGAATGACGGTGCTGTTGTCCCTGGCGCGGCCCCAACGATTGGCAAAGTCGCGTAGCCGACTGAATGCAACCGCCGAGTCCGCGAGCAGCACGTGTGCCTCGGCGTTGAAGGACCACGCGCCATCGTCGCGCGCCTCCGGTGGTCGCGCGTCCAGTTCTTTGTCGGATTCGGCAAGGGCTTGCCGCGCTCGGCCAGTATCGCCCCGCGCGGCCCACGCCTGAAACCTGTAGATCGGCTCGGCGTGTGCCGTGTCCGCTGCAGGGCGATACCTGCGCATATTGAACGAGACCAGATAGCTCAAGCGACGAACCGATTCCTCGTCATTCGCGCGCGTTCCTTGCGGCCCAAGTGCGCCGTACGCCCGCGCGTAACGGTCAACCAACCGGTCCCAATCCTGCGGCAGTGCGCCGGCGAACACTCCGAGCCAGGACTTGCGCATCGCTATCAACGAGTCGCTGCCGCGATGCACCGCCTCCGCTTCCATGCTGTAGCGGCCAAGAATCGAGGCAGGCTGCGGCGACACGCCCGCCGTCGGGTCGTCGTATACCGAGTCCGCGTACACGCTAGCCATGTCTGGGCGCTTGCGGTGCAACTCCAGATTGAACCGTGCCACGTAGTACAGCCGGCGTCCATCGCGCAAACGCGTCACGGCCGAGGCGAGCGCCAGCTCACGTTCCGCGCCAGCGAGATCTCCGAGTCGAACCAGGCGATCCGCCAGCGCGAGGTGTGCCACGGCATGGTTCGGATTCGAGGTCAGGTAGGTCGACAACAATCGTCTGGCAAAATCGTTCCGCGCCTGACTCCCTTCCGTTGCCTCACGCGTCGAATGGTAGGCACGCGACTCCACGAACGGCCGGCGCAGATCATGCGTGAGGGTATCTGCGCTAATACGGACGGACGGCTCGTACCAGTCGGCGTCCGCGCATGCCTGTCGTGGTCCACCTGTTCGGCACTCGCTGTGATTGTTGAGCAGGGCAACAATTGCCCCTATAGGCTGAAAGAAGGTCGAATCGAGGGCCGCAGCGCGACGCCAGTCAGCAATCCGGGCGTTGTCCACTGCGAAGGCCGCCCGCACTCGGTTGCTGTCGTTCGGAATCAACTGGAGGCGACAATGGCCATGGCGCCACCAAGCCCACGCGTCTGTGGAGTCCGCGGCCAGCATCTGTTCAACGATGGCGCACGACGTGCGAGCATCGGGTGCCCGAAGAACGGCGATCTGGCCGCGTTCGCGCTTGGGCAAGCGTCGCGCATGCCGTTGAGTGGCATCCACCTCGGCCTGAATTGACGCCGGATCGGAACCTGCGAGGTCGCCCAGGGTCGTCGCGAGATGGTAGTGCGCGAGCGCGAACGTCGAATCCAGCAGCACGGCACGCCGATAGTGCTGCGCCGCCGAGTCTAAGGCCATGCGACGCTCCGCCTCGAGACCTGCCGCGTAGGCGCGCAGGGCCTCCGTGTTTTGCGTACCCACGTCGCTGATTTTGACGCCCGGCGGCGCCGCGACCGCGAGCACCTGCTGCGCGAGATCAGCAAAGACGTTCGTGAGCGAGTCCGTCCCCACCGTCAGCAGGCTTGGAGAGCGAAGCCGCTGCGCGGTGCGGACATCAAAGACCGCGGCCTGGATGCGCGTGCGCGGCCCGATCTTGATGAGCGTGCCCATCACGAGTCGCCCTGCGCCAACGCGCCGCGCCATTGCGAACGCGGCCTCCTGTCCCAATCGTGTGTTCGGCGGAACACCGCGCATCAGGTCGGCCACGCGCATGTCGTCTACCACGCGGAGATCGGACCATTCCGACATCGCCGAGTAGAGCAGCGTCACACTGGCTTCACGAAACACCTCGAGAGACGGATCGCGGGCAATGTTGTCGAACGGCACAACGAGCCAGTTGCGATCGTCCAGCGGCCTGCTCGGGGCCACCACTGGTGGTGGCGGACACGGCCTGCCGTCAGGGCATTGCGCGCGCGCGCGACCGGAGATTCCGAGCAGCAGTACTGCCGAGAGGACGCTGAGCTTCATCGCTGGCACAAATGTCGCGCGTGCCGGTGCGGTGTCAAACCGCGTCAGCCGAGGTACGACTCGAGGGCGCGGGCCCGCGAGACGTGACGCAGGCGCGACAGCGCCTTCTCCTTGATTTGCCGCACGCGCTCACGCGTGATGCCGAGCAGCGCGCCGATCTCCTCCAGCGTCATCGGGTCCTTCTCCTCCAACCCGAAGTACAGCTTGAGAATCTTGGACTCGCGCTCCTTCAGGTGCGCCAGCGCATCCACGATTGATTCCGTGAGCGCCTTGTCGAACATGAGTTCGTCCGGCGTCAGGTTGTTCGTGTCGGGCAGGTAGTCGAGAAGCTTGTTGTCTTCGCCCGGCGTCATCGGCGCGTCCAGCGAGAGGTGCGTCTGCGAGATGGACATCGTCTTCGCGACTTCCTCTTCGGTGATCTCCATGCCCGCCGCGATCTCTGCGTGCGTCGCTTCGCGACCCAGCTCCTGCAACAATGCGGACGCGCGCTTGCCGATGCGATGCAATGTGCCGGCGCGGTTCAACGGCACGCGCACAATGCGCGACTGCTCGGCCAGCGCCTGAAGAATTGCCTGACGAATCCACCACACCGCGTACGAGATGAACTTGATGCCCTTGGTCTCGTCGAACTTGTGCGCCGCGCGGATGAGGCCGAGGTTGCCCTCATTGATCAAGTCGGACAACGACACGCCTTGATTCTGGTACTTCTTCGCCACCGACACGACGAAGCGCAGGTTGGAGCGCACGAGCTTGTCGAGCGCCTCCTGGTCATTGACGCGAATCAATTGCGCCAGACGCACCTCCTCGTCGCGACCGATCAGCGGGTAGATGCTGATGTCGCGGAGGTACTGGTCGAGGGAGCCTTCCTCGTAGCCCGACTTTCGTGTGACTTGGGGCATCTACTACCTGGTGACGTCCGTGGGGGCGGATCTGGCGCGCATCTGATTTATCCCGAACGCGGTCGCGCCGACAAGGGGCAGCGTTCCGCGCGAATTCACCATCGTCACCGACACTACTTGACCAACTCGCCCAGCCTGTTCCAGCGAATTCGCGTGAGCCACGCAAGCCCCTGCGACGAATCCGGAGCATAGCTGTAGTAGATCACGAACGGCCTTCCCTTCACCAGCGAATCGGAGACAAACCCCCAGTAGCGGCTGTCACTGGAGTTGTCGCGATTGTCACCGAGCACGAAGTAATTCTTGCGAGGAACGACGAGCGGACCCCAGTTGTTCCGTGACGGATAGTACCCGATCGTTGCGTCCGCCCGTACGACGAACTGCCGCTGCCAACGGAAACGTTCTTCGACGCGGTCGACTTCGGGAGCGGTGTGCGACACGTACCGCTCGGTAAGTCGCGCGCCGTTTCGCATCAGGACGCCTTCCTTCATCTCGAGCGTGTCACCCGGGACGCCGACGAGCCGCTTCACATACGTCTTCGAGACATCTTCGGGCGACTCGAACACGATGACGTCGCCGCGCGTGGGCTCACGCAGCGCTGGCAGACGTTTGTGCGTGAACGGAATCTCCGCGCCGTACGCCAGTTTGTTGACGAGGAGGAAGTCGCCGATGAGCAGCGTGCGCTCCATGCTGCCGCTCGGGATCTTGAACGCTTCGACGATAAACGTGCGAAGGACAAGGAAGAGCGCGACGGAGATCCAGAATATTTTCGTCCACTCCCACAGGAATCCCAGGCCAATTCCACGTCTCGTGTTGACGTGGCGCAGCGCGTCGTCGCGCTGCTCTGGCGTGATCTGCTTCGAATCCGGGGGCGCGTTGTCCTGCATCTGTCATTCAGTCTACTCGCGCACCCTTGGGCTTCAAGGGGCTCCTCACTGACCTAACTGACACGACAGCCGTAGGCCGGGAGAGCCGTAGGTACTGGGCGGGTACCTCAGTACCAACCCAGGAACACATCCGTTGCAAGTCAGTTGCCGAGGTACCCGCTGAGTACTTACGGCCCTCCCAGCCTACTGCTGGGGTGGCCGTCAGTCGTTAGTAGTTGTCGATCTGCGCTCGCTGCAACGTCCCTGAGAAGTCAACGTAGCCGACCTTGGTCTCGGAATAGAACTCGTACACCTCCCACCCGCCCTCGCGATGGCCGTTCCCCGTCTGCTTGACGCCGCCGAACGACAAGTGCGCCTCCGCGCCAATCGTGGGCGCGTTGACGTACGTGATGCCGTTGTCGAGCTCATTGAGGGCACGAAACGCGACGTTCACATCCTGCGTGTACACGGACGACGACAAGCCGTACTTCACGCCGTTGTTCACCGCGAACGCTTCGTCCACTGAATCGACCTTCACGACGCTGAGCACCGGCCCGAAGATTTCTTCCTGCTCGATGCGCATGCCGGCCTTCACGCCAGAGAAGATGGTCGGCTCGAAGTAGTGACCTGATTTCAACGCGCCCGCGTCCGCCTTGCGCCCGCCGAGCACGAGCTTCGCGCCTTCGTTGGTGCCAATGTCCACGTAATTCGCCGCTTTCTTCACCGCGGCGTCGTTGATCATCGGGCCGACATCGGTGCCTTTCGCGCGCCCGTCGCCGAGCGTGAGCCTCTTCGCCCGATCCGTGAGCCGGTCCACGAACTCGTCATGCACCTTGGACTGGACCACCAGACGGCTCGTGGCCGTGCACCGCTGACCCGTGGTTCCGAATGCGCCCCACAACACGCCGTCAAGCGCGAGGTCCAGGTTGGCGTCGTTCATGACCAGCATCGCGTTCTTGCCGCCCATCTCCAGCGACAAGCGCTTGTGCATGCGGCCGCATGTTTCGCCGACAAGGCGCCCCGTCTCGGTCGAGCCCGTGAATGAGATGAGCGGCACGCCGGGATGCTCGACGATTGCCTTGCCGACCGTCTCACCAAGTCCGTGCACGAGCTGGATGACGTCGGGCGGCAGGCCGGCCTTGAGCAGGATCTCGACCAGCACGGTCGCGGTGTGCGGCACGTCTTCGGCCGGCTTGAGAATCACCGAGTTCCCGCACGTCAGAGCCGGAAACATCTTCCACGTTGGGATCGCCATCGGGAAGTTGAACGGGGTGATGAGTCCGCACACGCCAATCGGCCGGCGGTAGCTCATCGCCCACTTGTCGCGCAGCTCGCTGGGCACGGTGTAGCCGAACAGTCGACGGCCTTCGCTGGCCGCGTAGTACGCGGTGTCGATGCCCTCCTGCACATCGCCGCGTGTTTCCTGGAGCGGCTTGCCCATCTCACGAGTCATGAGATCGGCAATCTCCTCCTTCCTTTGAGTCATCAAATCGCCGACGACTCTCAACACATCGCCGCGGGCGGGGGCAGGCGTCTTTCTCCACCGCTCAAAACCCCTGGATGCCGACTCCACCGCGCGGTCGACATCGAGTTGTGAACTGAGTGGGAAGGAACCGATCACATCGCTGGAATTCGCAGGGTTTCGATTCTCGAACGTCCCGCGATCCGATGCGTCGCGCCACTCACCACTTATGAAGTTTTGAAAAGTTTTCACGGTTGTGTTGTGTGTTTCCACCAGCCGTAAGCTGGGAGGGCTGTAAGTGCTGGGCGGGTACCTCAGCACCGACCGAGGTACACAGCAGTCGCGGGTCAGTTGCTGAGATACCCGCTGGGAACCTACTGCCCTCCCGGCTTACAGCTGTAGTTGTTCAACGACCGATTTCACACGACCAGGGCAGCGTCTGCTTGGCGTAACCCGCGCGCGGCAATATCTCCGCCGATGCGAGAACGAGGCCCCAGACGATCAACAAGAGCGACAGGGCGTGCGCGCGGCCCGTCTGGTGCTTCCACGTCCACACTGCACTCCAAACACCACTGGCAACCACGACAGCGACCACCGCGAGGTAAGCAGCGAGCCCAGCGCCACAACGGTTGGCGTACGGCCAAAAGAGCACGCCTATGCCGAGGGCGGACGAAAGCACGAGCCGGACAATTGCCGGCCACGTCCTGGTCGTATCGCGCGCAGCTGAAGTCGCGGCTTTCTGAGCGGGCGCCGCGCCTGGCTTGGACGGGAACACCTGCTGGTCGGACACGGACTCGATCTGTTTGTCCACCTGCGCCATCAGCTTTTCCCAGTCCTTGTCGCTCACGTGCTCTCCCGGTTGAGCGCGTAGCGCTCGATCTTCTTGTAGAGGTTGGACCGCGGCATGTCGAGCGCGCGCGCCGTTTCACTCACGTTCCACTCGTGCTGCCGGAGTTTGGCCAGCAGGAAGGCGCGCTCCGCGGCCTGCTTGAACTCCTCGAACGTCTTGCAGTCGGCGAGCGAGCCCAGTCCGCTGTCACCCGCCGCGCTCTTCCCCACCAGCCGCTCAATGTCCTCGGCACCGACGCGCGGCCCCGTGGACAGGATCAATAGCCGCTCCACCGTGTTGCGCAATTCGCGGACGTTGCCCGGCCATTCGAGGTTCTGGAGGCGTTGCACGGCGTCGTCGCTCATAGTGCGCGCCGGCATGCCCGCGCGCGCGAGCTGGTCGACGAAGTGGCCAATGAGTCCGGGCACATCCTCTCGGCGCTCGCGCAGCGGGGGTACGTGCAGTGGCACAACGTTCAGGCGATAGAACAGGTCGTCGCGGAAACGGCCCGCAGCGATCTCGGCTTCGACGTTCTTGTTGGTCGCGGCCAGCACGCGCACATCCACTTGTACGGGCCGCGCGCCGCCGATGCGCGTGACCACGCCGTCCTGAAGCACGCGCAGTACCTTGGCCTGCGCCGCGAGTGACATGTCGCCCACTTCGTCGAGAAAGATCGTGCCCTTGTTGGCCTGCTCGAACTTGCCAGCACGATCGGCGACCGCGCCTGTGAACGAGCCCTTCATGTGGCCGAACAGTTCGCTCTCGATAAGCTCGGACGGGATCGCCGCGCAATTCACCTCGACGAAGGGGCCAGTCGCGCGCGTTGAGTTCAGGTGGATGGCGCGGGCGACCAGTTCCTTGCCGGTGCCGTTCTCGCCGGTGATGAGGACGCGCGAGGTGGTTTTGGCAACCTTTTCGATCTTGTCGGTGACACTGCGGATCGCATGCGATTTGCCGACGATTTCGAATCGGGAAGCAATGGTTTCGCGGAGGCGCGCGTTCTCCTCGTGCAGGTCCAGATGCGAGAGCGCATTCCGCAGTGTGACCAGGATGCGGTCGGTGTCGAGCGGCTTCTCGAGGATGTCGTACGCGCCGCGCTGGGTGGCCTCGACGGCAGTTTGGATCGTCGCGTGGCCGCTCACCATCACCACCACAGCGACCGGATCAATCTCGCGCAGCCGCTTGAGCGCCTCGAGACCGTCGATGCCCGCCATCTTCACGTCGAGGAAGACGAGGTGCGGGCGCCACTTCTGGTACTCGTTGATGCCGTCGGTGGCGTTCTCGGCCGAGCGCACTTCGTAGCCCTCGAACTCGAGGAGCTGCCCCAGCGCTTGCCGGATTCCGGCTTCGTCGTCGACGATCAGGACGCGTCGGCTCATGGCTTCTTGTAGACCGTGATTTTTCCGTTGGCCACGCGCACGTCCCCAATGTAAGGGGGCGTCATGAAGGCCACGCCGTCCTTGGCGATCCCGGAAGGACGCTCGGTGGCGAGCTGATTGAGCAACATTGGAATCGTCGCTTGCGGCAGGCGCAGCGCGCCAATGGCGACGTCCTTCACTTGCAGCTCGGTGAGCCCGGGCCTGATGACATTGAGGGTTCCGCCCATCACCACGCGCTCGCGCTCGGAGAGGAATTTGCCGAACGGGCCGAGTACTTCCTTGCCGATGTCGGCGGTGTTCAGGTTGAACCGCACGTAGAGGCGATCGCCCACGACCGACGCACTCAACGAATCCGCTGATTTCGGCATCTGCCTGCCGACCTCCTTCACCAGGTAGGAGAGGAGATCACCGGCACCAATGTTCGCGAAGGCGGGGCCGCGCGGCGCCTCAAGTTGTCTTAGCGCAAGGCTGGCGCGCTTCGCGCCGGCATCGGTCGAGCTCTCCCATGGCGCGCTCGCGACCTGCTGCGATTGCTTGAGTCCCAACTTGGGCAGCCACCGATCGCGCGAGAACCATGCCGCGCCGCACGTGACGAGGATGAGGACCACCATGCAACCGAGTCCTTTCAGGCAGCCTTTCATCGTTGGCGTAGAGGCGAGGTATGAACGCGCTCGTAGCTCGCATTTGGACCCGTGACGCTGCGCATGAGTTCCACCGACGCCACGGGCGCTTCCGCATCCAACGTCACCGTGTTGGCCGAGCGCTCGAGTTTGCGGAGAACTGCCGCATCAACACGATTGGCGATGCGCGCGAGCGTGAGATGCGGACGGAATGGCCGACCATCGAGCTCGAAGCCGAGCGACTGACAGCCGCCTTCGATGTCGTGGTGCAGCAGTTCCAGGCGCGGATCAGAAGCCACGCCCATCCATACGACGCGCGGGCGTCGAAAGTTCGGAAACGCGCCCACCGTGTGGCTCCCGCCGCCGATGCGCATGTCAAATGCGAAGTGCGTGCCCACCGCGCGATCGGTCGCCGCGGCGAGCCCCGCAATCGCGGACTCGGGCTGCTCGTCGAGGAACTTGAGCGTCAGGTGCAACCGCGCCTCGTCCGTCCAGCGCAGGTCGGGTGCAGCGTCGCGCAACGGCGCCGCCGCGTTCGCGATCGCGGCGCGGATTCCGGAATCGAGATTAATGGCCAGGAAGAGCCGCACTGCCCTCGAGAACGTT
The DNA here is from genome assembly GCA_031401495.1 of Gemmatimonadota bacterium. Lineage (GTDB taxonomy): Bacteria > Gemmatimonadota > Gemmatimonadetes > Gemmatimonadales > Gemmatimonadaceae > DASPMP01. The sequence goes on along the minus strand of JANNRQ010000049.1, from coordinate 18,012 downwards.
GAGCGAGCCGGACCGGAAGCCGCGCGGATCTACTTCCACCTTGGCATAGCCGGCGGCGAGCACCGCAGTCGTCAACGCCTCAAGGCCGTGGCCGATGGAGTACTCCGCAACGAACTCTCGGTCCATTTCGACACGCGCCATGTCGCCGTGGTGTCGCACGCGCAGGTTGCCGCGAATGCCCAGTTCGCGAAGCGCGCGTTCGGCGGTTTCCACCTGCCGCAGGCGCTCCGGGGTGACGCCCATACCATATGGTAGTCGGCTGGCCAGGCACGGTGATGCAGGACGATCCCACCAAGACCAACCCCTGCTTCGAGTTAGCTCACGGATTTCGGCTTTGGAAAGGCCGATTTCGGCGAGTGGCCGCCCGATGCCCTGCTCAACCGCCGCGCGGCCGCCCGGCCGGTAGTCATTGAGGTCGTCCGCGTTGGTTCCGTCGACGACGGTTTCGAATCCGGCCGCTTTAGCCTCCGGCACCAGAGTCTGCCACAACGTGTTCTTGCAGAAGTAGCAGCGATTTGTCGGATTGGCCGCGTAACGCGGATCAGCGAGCTCACCGGTCTCGATCTCGCGCATGGGAATGCCGATGTCGCGGGCCACGCTCGCTGCGTGGTTCTCTTCGGTCCCGGAGAGCGACGCTGAGCGTCCGATGAGTGCGACGCAGTTGTCAGCGCCGATGGCCTCCACCGCCACGGCCGCGAGGTACGCTGAGTCGACACCCCCGCTGAATCCGATGGCGACGCGCCCACGAGCGCGAAACCACGCCGAAAGCGAGTTCTCCTTCTGAAGCGCCGTTGCGTCGACCATGACATGGAAGTTATCCACCCCGGCGGATGCCTTGCATGCCGCCTACACCACCGGTCCTCGTCGTGTGACGGACGACGCCCGCGATTCTTGCCGCAGCACACTACTCCCGTCAATATTGTTTTCGTGGCAGACGCGCCGCAGTTCCAGTCCCCGCTAACGGCGGCACTCGCCGGCCGATACGATCTCATTCGCGAGCTCGGTCGCGGAGGCATGGCTACGGTCTACCTCGCGCGCGACGTCAAGCACGACCGCGAGGTGGCGATCAAGGTGCTCCTGCCCGAGCTCTCAGCCTCACTCGGCGCCGAGCGATTCGAGCGCGAGATCCGCGTCGCCGCGCGATTGCAACACCCGCACATCCTTGGATTGTTCGACTCGGGCGTGGCGGAGGGGCAGCTCTTCTACGTCATGCCTTTTGTGAAGGGCGAGTCCTTGCGCGACCGGATCAATCGCGAAGGCATGCTGCCGCTCGAGGACGCGCTCCAGATTGCCCTGGAGGTGAACGACGCTCTGGGTCACGCGCACGGCGAAGGCATCGTGCATCGGGACATCAAGCCGGAGAACATCCTCCTCTCCGGTGGGCACGCCCTCGTCGCCGACTTCGGCATCGCGCGCGCGGTCGCCGATGGCGGCGGCAGCAAGCTGACGCAGACCGGGATGTCCATGGGCACGCCGTACTACATGTCGCCCGAGCAGTTCGCCGCCGAGCCCGTGGGGCCGTCGTCCGACCTGTACGCGCTCGCCTGCGTGCTGTACGAAATGCTGGCTGGCGAACCGCCGTTTACGGGCAAGACCTCGGTGCAGTTGATGGCCAAGCACGCGATGGAGCAGGTACCGAGCATTCGGATCCTGCGCAGCGTCGTTCCCGAGGATGTCGAGAACGCGATCTTCGTCACGATGAACAAGAATCCGGCGGACCGCCCCCAAAATGCGGAGCAGTTCGCGCAGTTGCTCGGGATTCAGAGCGGCAACACGGCGTCCATGCGTGTGTTTTCCAACACGATGTCGCGTCGCGTCCCGTCCGGCGCGCAGACGCTCCTGACGACGATGGCGGATGCGGACTTGAGGCCCTGGCGGCGCCTCCGGCCAGCTATCGTCGGCGTCGCGGTGCTCGTTGTCGTCGCATTCGCTGCGACCTGGTGGACCCTCAGTAGACCATCGTCAGCTGTGACGGCTGGACCTGAGGCACGCAGGCTTGCCATCCTGTATTTCAGCGACCTCAGTCGTGACAGCTCATTGGCCCCGTTGGCGGATGGACTCACGGAGGGCTTGATCCGAACCCTGTCCACCGCGTCGAGCTTTGAGGTTGTTTCTGCCACCGGCGCGGCGCGCTTCCGCAACTCACCGATGGGCGTCGACAGCATCTCACTCGCGCTGCGCGTCGGATATGTGGTGCGCGGCGAAGTCGAGCCCGAAGGCGATCGCGTTCGCATCAGCGTCAAGCTGGACGACGCCAGTGGCGTGAACCTCAAGCGCGAAAGCCTCGCGATGCCAGCGGCCAACGTGCTCGGCGCCCGTGACACGCTCGTCGTGATCGTCAGCGATCTCATTCGCCAGCAACTTGGCGAGCAGTTCCAGATCAGTGAGCAACGGGCCAGCACGTCCAATGCTGATAGCTGGCTGCTCGTTCAGCGCGGCGAAGCGGCGCGCAAGGCGATGGACGCGGCGGCTGGGGATACGGTGGCCCTTGACCGTCACTATCGCGCCGCGGATTCCCTCTTTGCCGCCGCGGCCGCCGCTGACCGTAGGTGGGCGGAACCCGACGCCCGTCGCGCTCTCATTGCGTACCGACGTTCGCGACTTTCGCGGGACGCAGGCGCGAGGCGCAAGTGGGTCGCGGTCGGACATCCTCACGCCGCCAATGCGCTCAAGATCGACCCAGACAACGCCGATGCCCTCGAGGTGCGCGGGAACCTGTTCTACTGGAGCTGGCTCAGTAACCTCGAAGAGGATGTCGTCAGGAAGGCTGCGCTCATCGACAGCGCCAAGAGCGTTTTGGAGAGGGCCACGGCCGTCAATACCAGGCAGGCGGGAGCCTATTCGACGCTCTCACACCTTTACAACAATCACCCCAAGGCTGAGGTCACCGACGTCCTCATCGCGGCCCAGCGCGCGTACGAGTCGGACGAATTCCTGTCAGACGCCGAACTCGTGTTGTCACGCCTCGTGCTGGCGGCCTACGACCTGGGTCAGTCCGAGAAGGCAGACCAGTGGTGCGGCGTGGCGCGCACCCGGTTCCCAAAAGGCTATCGCTCATTTCGCTGTCAGCTGCTGGTGCTGACCATGCCGCGCCCGCAAACACCAAACATCCAGCTCGCGTGGCTGCTGGCGGACTCCCTGACCGCCGTCTCACCAGACCCGAAGTACTTCCGGCTGAACTCCGACATGCTCGTAGGTGCGGTCATAGCACGCGCCAGCAAGTCGCAGCGCGCCTTGGCCGACAGCGCTCGTCGCGTCATCAAGCGCTCAGAGGGGGACGAACTGGTGGACCCCACTCGTGACTTGGCTCTCTACGGGGCCATCGGGTACACCGTGCTGGACGACAAAGCCGACGCCATTCGGCTACTCAAGACTCACCTCGCGGTGAACCCACAGAAGATCCCAGGCTTTCGCGACAAACCGGGGTGGCAGTACAAAGACTTGGAGTCTGACCCTGCCTACCGGCAACTGGTAGGCGCCCGTTAGGAGTCTGTGACGCGGAACACTTGCGCGACCCTTCCAACTCCTTCACTTTGTTGGGGTTAGACTCTGGGAGTCGGAAACTAGCCGGCGCAGGCAACTCCGCTCGAGGTTAGGTCATGGTCGCTACCAAGAAGATCGCACTCGCCGCCGTCATCGTCGCCGCAATCATCACTGCGTGTTCAGACAGCGGTCGCATCGCCGGACCTAACCGATCGCAGGCAATCCGCGGGGCCAAGCTCAATGTGATGGGCGCCTGCACCACCATGGATAACCTGGTGGGCTTGGTTACCCCGCTGTTCGGCGCGGGAACACCCAACATCAATTCAGTGCTTGGCAAGTTGGATAACCTCGAAAAGAAGGTCGTTGCTGGCGACCTCGCGGGCGCACAGGCTCAGGCCAACAACATCGTGCGTTACGTCCGCGACAAAGCCGCGCAGGGACAACTGCTCGGTACGCAGGCGCAGGTCACCGCGTTCATCAGCGGCGTGCTGTGCTATGCCGGCCTTTCGCCGGACACCTTCCTGATTCTGCCTTCTGACGCGCCTCAAGTGCGCACGTCTGGCGAGGGCACGTCGGGCGTGTCACTGGAAGGCAATACGGTCAATGAGCCCACGCTCCTCACGCTCACCACACTGGACCCGAACGGGCCGTCGCCGCTCATCACACTACTCGATCAGTATCCGTCGTACGTCTCGATCACCACGTCTTCGGCAATCACCAAGGCGGCCGTCGTTGCGGTGTGTCCACAGGGCGCGATCGACCTCGATGTACAGGGACGCCTCCGTTTGGGACACCAGGCTGCGGGCGGTTTTGAGATCACCCCGCCGGAAGATGCCAGCTTCCTGACGTGCGAGGTTCAGACCGCGTCCGTCCTGCCGGCATGGGTCAAGAACCTGGCCACCCTCTTCGTGCCGAAGCCGCTGTACGCTGCGGTTTTCGGTGGCGGCGTAGGAGGGTCTGTCACCGAATTCAGTCCGTTTGGTGCAGTTGATCCCGAGCTCAGCTTTGCGGGCGGCGGCGTCGGCGGGTCGGTAACCGAGTTCAACAGAATGCTACCGTCCAACCCGACGCCCGAGTCCGGTCGTTCGCGGCCCGTCGGCCCGGCCGGCAAGAGGTCGGTCGGTATTGCCGCCGTTCCAAAGGGGCGGGCAAATGCGGTTGGTTCCACCAGCGTTGCGGTCGGCGCGTCGAACTCCACTGAGATCTCGCCGGTAGTCAACCCCTGCGCGGCGACGGTTGGCACGGCGCTCTCCGCTGAATGCCGGCCATTCATCACCGTCACGACGCACAAGGGAACGATTCTCAGTGGCGTGTCGGTCGAGTGGGCGGCGGCCGCGGGCAGCGGTTCGATCGCACCGAACACAGTCGCGACACAGTCCTGTAGTGCGTTCGGATCCACCGCATCCACTGTCTCGGATGAACTTGGCCGAGCGAGCGTCTGCTGGATCCTGGGACCCACCGGCGGCATCGATTCGGTGGACGCCATTCCGGGTGCCAGCGGTGAGGCACCGGCGGGAGTGACGTTTGCTCCGGCGCGACTGCGCTTTAGGGCCACGGCATTGAAGATCACACCCTCAGCCGAGGCCACTGGCGGCAGCTTCGTGTTCAACAACGAAGCGCATCTTGGCAGCGGCTCCTGCTCGAACGACCTGAATCCGACGTTGAGCTATTCCGGCGGCAGCGAGCCGACGAACGTCGGCGAATACATTCTGACAGTTACCTGCGGCGAAGGCAGCGAGGTTTACAGCACGGTTACGGCGACGGCGGGTATCTCGATTACGCGCGCCACGCCGGTGGTCACCGTGTCGTGTCCGGCGTCCGTTGTCTTCACCGGCTCGGCGCAGACGCCATGCTTGGCAAGCGCCACTGCGCCAGGGTTGAGCGTGACCCCGACGCCTGACTACGCCGACAATACCAACGTTGGGACAGCCACAGCTTCAGTGTCCCTGCCGGCGTCCGGCAACTACGGCGCCGCCAGCGGTTCGGCGACCTTCGCGATTACGCCGAGCGAGACGATCACGTCGGTGGTGTGCCTGCCGTCGACGGTCGTGTACACCGGATCTCCGCTCGCACCGTGTTCAGCTACGACCACCGGCCCGGGTGACCTCGAGGCAGCCACCATCATTTCGTATTCCGACAATGTGAATGTCGGCACCGCGACTGCGAGCGCTTCGTTCGCCGGCGGCGGGAACTATCAGGCCAGCAGCGGGTCCGCGACGTTCGACATTACGCCAGCGACCACGACGACCACGGTTTCATGCACCGCATCCGAGACGTTCACGGGAGCAGCCTTGGAACCGTGCTCAGCTGGCGTGACCGGTGCGGGCGCACTCAGCCAGGCTCTCGCAGTCAGCTATTCCGGTAATACAAACGCCGGGACGGCTTCAGCTTCGGCTGCCTTCGCCGGCGGCGGCAATTACCTCAGCAGCACCGACTCGGAGACCTTCGAGATTCTCAAGGCGACGACGTCAGTTTCGGTCTCCTGTCCGGCGTCGGTCGGATACACCGCCACAGTGCAGACGCCATGCACCGCAGCGGTCTCGGGGGCTGCGTTGAGCACCCCGATTGACGTGACCTACGTCGCGGCCTCCCCTCGCAACGCCGGCAGCTACACCGCGTCAGGCGCCTACGGCGGCGGCGCGAACTGGGAGTCGAGCTCGGCCTCCACGACGTTCGCCGTGAACCAGCAGGGGGCGGCTGCAACAGCAGGTAGCGCCACCATCAACTTCGGGGCCGCCGTGCCGTCGATTCCGTGCACCGTCACCGGCTTGCTCGGTCCGGACGCGGGTTCCGTGACGTGTGCAACGTCTGTCCCGGCCATTACCCTTGCCGGCACGTATCCCACGACGCCGGTTGTCTCGCCGACCAACCCGTTGAACTACAGCATGACCCTCAACAATGGCGCGCTCACGGTGGCGGCCTACAAGCAGGTGAGCTGCTTCTCGACGCCGATCTACAGTGTCATGCCGACGACCAAGTCGGCGCAGCGCAAGGGATCGAACCTGCCGGTGAAGTGCGGGCTGACGACGCCGCAGGGCGCGCCCGTCACTAACGCCAGGGGCGACCTGGTGGTTGTTGACCGCGGGATCAACGGCTTGGGGACACCGGTCACCGTCTTCTCCCAGACCAACGTCTTCAAGTATTCCACCGGCGGCAACTACGCGTATGGCCTGGATACGTCGCCAAGCAATTTTGTGGCCGGTCACCAATACCACGTGACGGCAACCTGGAATGACGGTTCCACGACGCAGGGCTGGTTCCTGCTGAAGTAGCTCCTGCGTACGCAATGCCAGGAAGGCCGGGGCAGTCGCTCCGGCCTTCCTTTTTTTCGGGGAATGACAACTACCAACGGCACCGCTTGACATATCAACTTCCGTTGATATAATCAGGCCATGGTCACCGCATCCGCACCCAGCCTCGCCCGCTCCGCCGAGCTGTTCCACGCGCTCTCCGACGAGACGCGCTTGGCCATTGTCCGACGGCTCCAGAGCGGCGAACAATGCGTCTGCAACCTCACGGACTTGCTCGACGCGGCCCAGTCGCGCCTCTCGTTCCATCTCAAGGTCCTCAAGGACGCGGGTCTGGTGCACGATCGCCGCGAGGGCCGCTGGATTCACTACCACCTCAATCGCGACGCGTTTGCAGAGCTCCAGGAACTCGTCGGTGACCTCAAGCCGTCCAACCGCCGCCTCACCGTCGCCGAAGTCGCCTGCTGGTAATCTTTTTTTTGCTACCATCCATCAACTTTTTTTGATACGCCAATGACGACTCTAATCCCCACGACAATCGACGAGATCCGCGCCACCGTCGCGGCGCGCTACGGAGCCACAGCGCAGCGCGTGGCCGATGGAGCGCCCAGCGTTTGTTGCGGCCCCTCAGAAGGATCCAGCGGCTGCTGCGGCCCCACAAACGAAACGTGGGATCCGATCACCGCCGACCTCTACGATGCCGGTCAAACCGCGGGACTGCCCGAGCAGGCGCTCCTCGCGTCACTCGGCTGCGGCAATCCGACCGCGCTGGCAGAACTCAAGCTCGGCGAGACCGTTCTCGACCTCGGCTCCGGCGGCGGCATCGATGTGCTGCTCTCCGCGCGCCGAGTGGGCCCGACCGGGAAGGCCTACGGCCTGGACATGACGGACGAGATGCTGGCGCTGGCGCTGGAGAACAAGGCCAAGGCCGGCGCGACGAACGTCGAGTTCCTGCGCGGCCACATCGAGTCGATCCCGCTGCCGTCCAACTCAGTGGACGTGATCATCTCGAACTGCGTCATCAATCTTTCCGGCGACAAGCGCAAAGTCCTGGCCGAGGCGTTCCGGGTTCTCAAGCCCGGCGGCCGTTTTGCCGTCAGCGACGTCGTCACACACGGAGAGATTCCTGCCGCAGTACGCGAGAGCATGGATCTGTGGACCGGCTGCGTCGCCGGCGCTCTCGACGATCAGGAGTTCTCGCGTTTGCTGAACGAAGTCGGCTTCGAGAATCCCAGCATTGAACCGACGCGCGTCTACGGCCAGGACGACGCTGAAGCGCTGCTCGCCGGCACGGGCATCGACCCCAAGTCCGTTGACGTCGCAGGAAAGTTCATGAGCGCGTTCGTTCGCGCTACCAAGCCAGGCAAAGCCCGCACGCCGTTGGCGGCCGCGGTCGCGAAAAGTGCCGAGTCGCACCAAGCGGCGGCCGGCTCGCGCTCGTGCGGATGCGCGGACGATTGCTGCGCCTAAGTTTGAATCGAGAACCCACATGATCGCATCAACCACTGAAGAACTGGCTGCGCTGATCCGCGCGGCCTCACCGTCAGACCTCCTGGCCGTCGAGAGGCTGCTCAAGGCGAGCGGCCTGCCGCTCGATGGAGTGAGCGAGGCCATCAGCACGTTCGTCGTCGCCGAAGCGAGCGGCGACATTGTCGGCGTCGCGGGACTCGAGATCTGCTGCGACGACGCCCTGCTCCGCTCCGTCGCCGTTCGTCCCGAGTGGCGCAGCAAAGGTGTAGGGCGCGCGCTGGTGACGCGGGCGATCGCAAACGCGGAAGCGCGCGGGCTTCACGCGCTCTATCTGCTCACCACGACGGCCGAGGACTACTTCCCGTCATTCGGATTCGCGCAGGTGGATCGCAATGATCTTCCGTCTGACGTGCGAGCGACGAAGGAGTTCACGACGGCGTGTCCGGATACCGCCGTCGCGATGAAACGGGCGCTGCGAAACTAGGCGCCTCGGAGTCCGCTGCAACCCTTCCCATTGCGAGAGTTCGAACCCGCTGCTTTTGCCGAACGTGGCTGAGGACGCTGGCTGCTCCGGACCTCCGAGCAGCCTAAACCCAGCAGGTTCTTCGCTGCACTCAGCATGCCATCAACGGATTAGCGCCGCAGGCGCATTCCCACCGCGGCCGTTCGCGGCGACCCGTTGCGATCGAACGCGGTCTGATAGACCTCGTTCAAGGCGTTCTCCACCTGGAGGTACGCGTCCGCCGAAGGCGACACGTTCCAGGTCGCGGTCGCGGCCAGCACATGGTACGGAGCGACTGTCTCTCTCGTGCCGCTGAACCGGTCTGACAGCACAGTCTGCCGGCCGATCGCCGTCACTCGCGCCAGCACGGAAATTGTTCGCGTGGCCGGCAAACCGATGAACGCGCTCGCGGTGTGGGTCGGACGGAAAGGGAGTGCCTCACCTTTCGGGAACTGGCTCGCCGACAAGAAGCCGCTATCGACAATGGTCGTCTTCGTCCACGCGCTGCTGGCGCCGATGACCCACCGTGGCCTCGGACGGATGACGATCTCCGCCTCGAGTCCCGCGGCGCGACTCGCGCCAAGATTGCGATTGACTTGTTTGCTCGTGGCTGTGGTGTCGTAGTTCACGCTGCGAATGAGATTGTTGTACTCCTGATGGAACCACGTCACCGATCCAGTCGTCTTCCATTTCGCCGAGGTCACGTCCGCACCCAACTCCCAACTATTGCTCGACTCGGGCTTGAGGTCGGGATTCGTCACGAGGAATGGATTGAACTGGTCCTGAATGTTGGGCGCCTTGTACGCATGGGCCACCGCTACACGGAGAGACACGCGTTGCGGCACCACGTCGAGCACCAGGGTGCCGCGTGGTACCACGGCGAGCGCGAGACTCCCGAACTTCTCCACGCGGGAGCCGGCGAGCACGGACAAATGGCCGACACGAGCCTGCGCTTCGGCGAAGGTCGCGAGGCTGAGCCGCTTCAGTGATGATCCGGACGGTCCAAAGTCTCCGCTCAGCGCGTCGGTGAGGGCTTCGCGGCTCCACTCACCGCCGTACGAGAACGACACGCCGACCCCCTCGCCGGGCTCCCCCTGCACTGTGCCCACGTAACGGGCGATAGTGCGCTCAAGCGTCGAGGTATAGTGAAGGTTAAAGTTGAACACGGAACCGAACTGTGACTGATCAAGACTGTCGCGCGCGTCTTCGTAAAGGAAGTCGCGACCGAAGTGCGACACGGTGGCTTGGTGCGTCCAACGGTCGCCCAACATCCATGTGCCGGCGAGCGAGGCGAGAACGCGGTCGCGGCCCTGGCGCTGGTTGGGGTCGAGCGGTGCGCGCGTGGCACCTGGGTCACGCACGGGCTGGTTTGCGTCGACTCCAGAAAGGCGCGCCACGGTCGTGAGCGCGAAGGCGCCTGAGGTGAGGAAATCGAATCGCAGCGACGCTTCGTTGGCGCGCACGTCGCTGGGCAGGCGGTATATGCCGCGGTCGTACGCGGAGCCGACGCCAAACGCGAATCGGGCGCGCTCCGAGCCGCCCGACGCTTCGACGCTCGCCCGCAGACTGTGGCCGAAGTCGCCGGCGGTGCCGCCTTCCATCATGGCTTCGGTGCGCATCGGACCGTACTCGCCCACGCGGGTGAACATCTGCACCACGCCGCTCACCGCAGAGGACCCGTACAAAGCGCTCTGCGGTCCGCGCGCGACTTCGACGCGGTCGACGTTCACGAGTGAGAATCCCAACGCGTCGAAGAAGCCGCCGTTGTCATTGATCGGCACTCCGTCCATCGAGACCTGGGTGAATGTTTCTTCCCCGCCCCGCAGCCTGATGATCGTGGGCCCGAGCGGTCCGACGGCTTCATCGATGTACACACCGGTGACATGGCGAAGCGGGTCCACCGCCGCGTTCGCCGGCTCGGCTCTCAGCTGTTCACTGCTGACTACGCTCCGCGCCACGCCCGCCTTGTCCGATGAGAACGTGGACAGGCTGCCGGTGACGATGACGGGGGGCAGACGGTATCGCCGTATCGACGTCGTGGTATCTCGCGCGCTGGAGTCGCGGACTTGCGCCGTCACGGGAGCCGCGGCGACAAGGACGAGAATGAGGACGCGGGACCACTGAGCGCATTTCATTGAAAGGGAGTTGGCGGTAACATTGCGTCGTGACTGGCAGCGTTCTCGAAGCCCCGGCGGAAACGGACTGGCGATCCCTCGCGCTGTTGTTCGCCGGGAACGTCCTTTTTGCGGGTGGACTCTTCGCGCACGCATTTCTCTTCAATTTCTACATTCGAGAGCTACAACTCTCGGCGGCTGTCATGGGTCACCAAGTGGCTGCTATGACGATTGGCGGTCTGTGCGCACTGCTGCCGGCTGGGGTCATCATCGATCGCGTCGGGCTGCGAGCGGCCCTCCTCGGCGGGGTTGTCATGACGACTGTGGGCCTGGTGTTCACGGCGATCATGCGGAGCCCCACGGGAATCTATGTCGCGGCCTTCGGCATCGGGCTCGGTGGCGCAACGTGCAGGGTGGCGTGGGGGCCGGCGATCATGCGCCTCACGACGCCAGCGTCGCGACCGCGTGCGTTCACGTGGAACGTGGCAATCCTCATCGCCACGGGATCGGTCTGGACATTCCTGGCGGCGGAGATGCCATCGTGGGGAAGATTGGCGCAGAGCAGCGGGTTCTCCGCGACGCAGCTGGTACTGCTCGCCGGCGCGGCCGTCACCCTCGCTGCGGTGCCCTGTTATGGCGTGCTTCGGCTCCCAGAGTCAGCGGCTCCGGCCGTTCGATTCACTCTTTCCGGACTCGGGCTTCCCCAGGCATCGACAGCGCTCGTTGCGTTGATCGCGTTCTGGATGCTGGCGGCTGCGCTGGTGCTACCGTTTTTCAACGTGTACTTCGTGGATCGATTCGCGCTGCCGGTGTCACGCGTCGGCGCGGTGTTCGCCGTCGCGCAGGTGGTTTCGGCAGCAGTCCTGCTTGGCGCGGCCGAACTGGCACGGCGCTGGGGCCCGAAGGCGATGCTCGTGGCGTGGATAGTGCTCTCCGCTCCGCTGCTGGTCTGGCTGTCGCTGACGGAGGTGCTGAGCGTGGCGATCGGGCTGTACTTCGTCCAAGGTATCATCGGTCCCGCCACCAATCCGCTCATCGATCAGGTGCTACTCGAGCGCGCGCCGCGGGAGCGTCACGGCATCGTTGCCGGCTGGCGCAATGCGGCCGCCGAGGGTGCAGGCGCGGTTGGCGCGAGTGGCGGCGGCAAGTTGCTTGACGTCGGCTCGTTTCAGCTCCTCTTTCTGACCGCTGGCGCCGTCGCCGCGGGGTCGGCGCTGCTGCTGCGTCGAAGTCTGGTCAGGTCGTCCAGATGAGAGGACATCGGCGCAAAAGGCGCCTTGAATCATGACCAAGGATCCCGAGATCGGGGCTGAACTGACGCGATCGGAGTTCGCGCATGCAGTCGTCGTCGCCCTCGCCGGGGTTGCCGTGCATGTGACGTCCAACTCACCCGCCGTTACTGCCGCGTTCGTGGCTCGCTACGACGTTGCCGAGGCGTCGGCCTCTGATGCGCCTCAATGCTGGCTGACCGTGAGCGTCTCACCCGGCGGTACGCTATCGGCGCCGGATGTGGAGGCACGCTGGCAGTTTCCGGACAACGACCACGCGACGGTATCAGGACCGGGATTCTCGGCCGCGATTGACCTCGCGACGTTCACCGCGACCGCAAGTGCCGATGAAGCATTCGTGCAGCGGCACCCGATGTTTCGGAGGGACCTCCTCGAGGGGATTCCGCTCTTGCTCATCAGTCGCCGGGATCGCCACCCGGTGCACGCGGCGTGCGTGCGACAGGGTAACGCGGCGCTTTTGTTGCATGGTCCCAGCGGCGTGGGCAAGAGCACGCTGGCCTACGCCGCGCATCGCGCGGGCCTCGAAGTGCTCACCGACGATTCAACGCGCGTGCAATTGTCGCCGGACTTGCGCATCTGGGGGGAAGGCGGCGAGCAGTCCGTCCACTTGCTGTCGCATGCCCGGAAGGAATTTGTCGAGCTTGGCCATCTCGAGCCCGATTGGCTGTCGGCCGGAGGAGTCGCGAAACTCTCGGTTCGCCTTCGCACTCCAGTCCAGGAGCAACTCCCGTACGCCACCGTGGCGAGCGTGTGCCTCTTGTCGCGCAACGCTGAGTCGATCACACGCCGCCCCGCGAGTGCGGCCGAGATCCGTGACGCGCTCTTGAACGCGGCACCGGGGTTCGACTTGGCGCCAGAGCAACTGGTGCGTGTGGCCGACGCGCTTACGGCGCCCGGAGGGTGGCACCTCAAGCTGTCACCTGATCCCACTGAAGCGCTTCCGCATCTCCGCGAAATGATCGCGCTGGTGCGCGGCTCCTGATCAGTCGGGGCCGCCGCCGTTCCGACGCTCGTCCGGAGGCGCGAGGCCAAACGTTCGTGAGGTAAGTCGGCGAAATGCCTCCCGCCACTCCGCGATTCCGGCGCCCCGACCAAGGGCGCTGCGCACGACCTTCGCCACAGCACTGCGTACGATGGCGAACGGCGACGGATCCCACATGAACATCGCTATCAGGCTGGCGCGCGACGAAGTCCCACCGGGGACGAGATTTTTGACGGTGTGGCGCACGCCCCAGGTGCTGGCGGTGTACGCGCTCTCGAGCAAACGTGCGTCAAAGGTTCCCGGCGCCAGGCTCTCCGCCAGTGCGATCGCGGGGTACGTGAATCGCAGCGCGCTGCTGCGCTGTAGCCGAGTCTCCACCTCGTCCCAATCGAGCCGGCCGCTCGCCCGATCTGCGCGAACAACGCGAACCAGGTCGATCAATCGCAGCAATCGCAACGCGCCCAGTTCGGAGGACGAATGGCTCGCGAGGAGGAGGAACAGGAGCGGCTGCGCCGGAGCCAGGAGTTTTCGCCCCGCGACTTCGAATGGAACCACGGTGTGCCGCTCGCCGTCGAGGCGAGCCGAAAGCCCGTTGGGAAACGGACGGTCGAACGTCACATGCAGCTCGACCTGCCACCTGCTGCGGGCGTCGGATCGCTCGAGGGAAAAGATGCGAGGGTCAATGTTCGTCGCCCGCCAGTTTCGTTTGTAGGGCCTGGCTGCTGGAGCCACTGGAAGGAAACCCGCCGCCGTGAGCGCGGCCTCGGCGTCTGTTACCGACTCCGGTGGAACAACGATGTCCACGTCGGTCATGGGCCGCACGCCGGGCTCTTCGCAATACTGACGACAACGGCCGAGGTGGAAACCTTTGATCGCCACCGGCGTGATGCCGCGGTCGAGCAACGCATCGAAGGCGGGAAGCACGCCGTGCTCCATGCGCTCGGCGCGTCGCCGGCCGTGCTCCAGTTGCAGCGCGAAGACGTTGCGCACCGGGTCCGGCGCCCGAATTCGTCCGTCTTCGATCCATCGCGCGATCATCGGCCCGGTCCCGGTCGTGTAGCCGGCGATTGTCAGAGCGTAGAGCGCTCCTGAGCCCTCGCCGGCGAGTGTCGCATGAGGATCGTTGGCCAGCACGGCCCGAACGGCGCGTTCGACAGCCGCGTTGGCCGCGGCCGCAGCCATCTCGGTGAGGCCGGGCCAGAGGACGCGTGAGTCGCGCGTGTCCTCAAATCGGCGGAGGCGCTCTGTGACGCCGGCGTCCGGTTCGCCCGAATTCACCGAGCAAGTGCTCGCGAACGGCCGTCGCTTTTCCAGCACGATCGAATACGGCCCACAGGCTCCTGCAGGGTCGCGATAACAGTCGGCAAGGGAGTGATTGGGACGGGGACGAAAAGATGATGGCCGACGACCAGTTCGCCCTAACGTGGCCGTATGCTTGCCGCCGTGCGCTCCGGCGCCGTCCTTGGGGTGGAGGCCTTCGACGTCACCGTCGAAGTGGACTGCACTCGCGGCCTACCCCAATGGACTATTGTCGGGATGGCCGCCGGATCCGTCAAGGAGGCCCGCGAACGCGTTGCGTCCGCACTGGCGAACGCAGGATTCGATCTTCCTCCCCGACGGATCACGGTCAACCTCGCACCCGCAGATGTCGCCAAGACGGGTACAGCGTTCGACCTTCCCATCGCCGTCGCAGTGCTCGTGGCATTCGAGATCATTGCCGCCGAGCGTGTGCGCGATATGGTATTCCTCGGCGAGCTGGGACTGGATGGTAGCATTCGTCCCGTGCGCGGCGCGCTGCCGGTGGCGCGACGACTGCGCGTGACGCGCTCGAGCGCGACGCTCGTGCTTCCACGCGCCAACGTGGGCGAGGCGTCGCTGGCGCGAGGCCTCCCCATTTCTGCTCCGACGTCGGTCGCCGAACTGGTCGAGTGGCTGCGGGCCGGCGAGTTGCCACGCGCACAGCCTGCGCCGGTACGCCGCGAGCCCGCGGACGCGGCGGACTTCGCGGATGTCGTTGGACAAACCGCCGCGAAACGCGCGCTCGAGATCGCAGCCGCCGGTGGACACAACGTGTTGCTCATCGGTCCGCCGGGCGCGGGCAAGACGATGTTGGCGCGCCGGCTTCCATCGATTCTCCCCCCGCTCAACGAAGAAGAAGTGCTCGAGGTGACGGCGGTGCACTCGATCGCCGGACTGCTCGGCGAATCGGCGACGGTGCCCGGCCGACCGTTCCGTGCGCCTCATCACTCGGTGTCGACGGCGGGACTGGTGGGCGGCGGCAGTTCGCCGCGACCAGGCGAAGTGAGCCTCGCCCACCACGGCGTGTTGTTCCTGGACGAGCTGCTGGAGTTCCCGCGTCATGCGCTCGAGGCATTGCGTCAGCCGCTCGAAGACGGACGCGTCGTTATTGCTCGCGCCGCAGCGACAATCGCCTACCCCGCCCGATTTGCGCTCGTGGCCGCGATGAACCCGTGCCCGTGCGGCTTCGCCGGCGATGCGACGCGCGTGTGCATTTGCGGCGAGGGTGAGATCCAGCGGTATCGGTCGCGACTCTCCGGCCCGCTGCTGGACCGCATCGACCTGCATCTCACATTGTCGCCCGTGCCGCTCCGAGATCTGGGCGCCGCCGTTGGTGCGGAAGGATCGTCGCTCGTGCGCGAGCGCGTGATCCGCGCGCGGGCCGCGCAGGCGGCCCGGTATGGCGGCGCTGGCCACGTCAATGCTCGCGCGAAGAACGCCCGCCTCCTCGCCACCATGGTGCCCGATGCCAGGCTTTTGCTGGAGTCCGCGGGAACGACGTTGTCGCTCTCCGCGCGCGCGTTTCACCGAGTTGCGCGCGTCGCCCGCACCATCGCGGATCTCGGTGGAGCGACGTCGGTCGGCGCCGTACATGTGGCGGAAGCCCTGCGATATCGCCCGCGTCAAGCCGAGGCGCCCATCACCCAGAATCGGGCGTTGTAACATATGGCTGATATGTGCATATTGATGCATATGCGCACCACACTCATTCTCGACGCTGCCCTCCTGGCGGACGCCATGCGCCTGACCGGCATCAAGGAAAAGACGGCAGTGGTGCGTGCTGGGCTCGAGTTGCTGGTCGCTCGCGAGAGTGCTCGACGCCTCGCAGCGATGGGTGGCACAATGCCAAACCTGAAGCCAATTCCGCGGCGCCGGCCGTGGTCCAAAGGCAAATGATCCTCGTAGACACCTCCGTTTGGGTGGATCACTTTCGGGCGGACCGCGCTGACATGCGGCAGGCGCTGGAAGACGAACAGGTGCACTGTCACCCCTTCGTCGTTGGGGAACTCGCTACCGGAAACCTCCCGCGGCGCGACGCTGTCCTGGCGGAACTAACGCAGCTGCCCGTCGTCGAG
Source organism: Gemmatimonadota bacterium (assembly GCA_031401495.1). Lineage (GTDB taxonomy): Bacteria > Gemmatimonadota > Gemmatimonadetes > Gemmatimonadales > Gemmatimonadaceae > DASPMP01. Next base: position 1,550 of record JANNRQ010000049.1, on the reverse strand, counting down.
GTTGCGAGTCACGACGAGGCAATGGCGCTGCTGACTCGAAGGCGCCTGAGCGGACGCGGACTGAGTTGGATCGACGTGCACCTGTTGGCGTCGGCGCTCGTATCTCACGTCAAACTGTGGACGCTGGATCAGCGCCTCGCGAGTGCCGCGCGCGCACTCGGTATCGCCGCGAACCTCCGCTAGCGCATGGAGATTTCGGTGCTGACCAAAGTTGTTTTGCCCGTGGCGATCATCGTCATCATGTTCGGCCTCGGCATGACGCTGGCCGTCCAGGACTTCCAGCGCATTGCGCGATACCCACGAGCGGCGGCGCTCGGCCTGACGTTTCAGGTACTGGTGATGCCCGCCGTAGCGTACCTCATCGTGTTGGCCTTCGGGATGAGTCCGGTGCTGGGCATGGGGCTGATGATCCTGGCGCTGAGTCCCGCAGGTTCGACGTCGAACATGTTCACATATCTGGCCAAGGGCGACGTCGCGCTGGCGGTGACGCTCACGGCGCTCACGAGCATGATCACGCCATTCACGTTGCCGACGCTGGGCCAGTTCTTCATGGGGCGTCTCATGGGCAGCGCGACCCCGATTGCATTCCCCATTGGCCAAACCATGGTCAACCTGATTGCCGTCACCGTGGCGCCGGTCGCGATCGGCATGACCGTCCGGCACTACGCGCACCGGTTCGCTGACCGCGCGGAGAAGCCGCTCAAGATTGTGTCAGCGCTGTTCCTTGTCGGCGTCGTGGGCCTCGTGGTAGCCGAAAACAGGAGTCAGCTCGGCGACTTCTTCGCTGCCACGGGCGTGCCCGCACTGACGCTGAACGTCGCTGCCCTCGCGATCGGATTCTTCGGGGCCCGGCTGGCCCGCGTCGAGCGCAGTCAGGCCATCACGCTGGGCCTGGAGAGCGGCGTCCACAACGGCACGATGGCGCTCTTCGTCACGGGCACCCTTCTCGGCAACGCGGAGATGTCCATCACACCCGCGATCTACAGCCTGATCATGTTCGCCACAGCCGGGGCCTACGTGTACCTCGTCAACCTGGGCCGCGCGCAGGCGGCCAAGACTTAGCCCGAGATCAGGCCCCGCTCAACGCGAATGTCCTTGGCGCCGGCACGGGCGCCAAGGGCGACCGAAACACCAAAGAGCAGTGCGGTCACGCCACTGACGAGAGGCAGGATCCAGACAACGGGCGTGGCGACGGCCCAAGCAACAATGCCGCCGATGAGAGGCGTGCGCCACGTCTGGGCGGCGTCAACGAACTTCAGCCGTTCGCGGACAAACCGGCGCGCGGCGATGAATCCGAACGTGGTGGCGGCCAGGGTGGCCGCGAAGGCGATTAGGTCGAGCACGGGGTCTCCTCCGGTTCTACTGCTTGCTCGAGTCACTACGTCAGGAACGAAGGCGGGTTTCACGGCGATGTGGCGGCCTAGTTGTGGGATCTAAGGAGGTTGTTCACTGAGGCATAACTGAGGAAGCTGGAGGTGCGATCCACCCAACCACTTTCAGCCAGAGGCCTCAGTGAACACCCATTACAATGCGCGTCTCACCGCGTGGGG
>JANNRQ010000048.1:0-3373 GCA_031401495.1 Gemmatimonadota bacterium | reverse complement strand
TGACGGGCGGGATGACCGGCCTCGGCGTGCCTGGCGGACGGGTGCAGTAACCATGAGCGTGACGCTTCCTGAATTTCCGACCGCGCATCTCGACATCGGCCGCACGCACGACGTGCTCGGGTGTATCCCGATCACGCACATCGTATGCCGCTGCAAGCAGGTGCCGCTGATTCTGAACGGGTGTCCGTCTGTGACGACGTGCGGCGCGTGTGGGCGCGTGTTCACGCTGTCGTCCGTGTCGTGCAAAGGCGTGATGGTCGGCGCGACCATAGACGCGCGCGAGCGCGTCGGGTTTCTCGGGCGTGTGCAGTGAGCGCGCCGTCCACCTGTCCCGAGTGTGGGATGACGCTGGAAGTGGGCATGTGGCCGTGGTGCCCGCATCCGGGCGGGTCCGCGATGATCATCGACGATCAGCTCGACGGCGGTGCGCGATGGTGTGAGACGTTCGGGCATGATCCTGTGTGGCTGGACGGCACCAAGAGCCAGTGGAAGCGGCTCATGGACGTGCACGGCGTCGAGAACGTCGTGCGGCACGAACAGACGTATTACGACCGCCACCGTCGCGAACAGACCGAGAAGTTCTATGACACGCGCCGGGAGCGCGAATCATGATGCATCGGCGCGATTTCATTCGCGGTGCGGCGTATCTCGGTAGTGCTCTGGCGGTGGGCGTCACCGTGCCGGCCGCGCTCATCGGCGGGGAAGGCACACCGGGCGGGTTCTATGCGCCGATTCCTGACGACCTCTCGCGGTATGTGCGATGGCTACAGCCTACGCAGCCGTTCAACATGGACGTAATGGTCCAACGCGGGCTGCTCTCTGCGATCTGGGCACCACTCGGTTCGAGCCACGGAGCGGTTGCTCAGTTCGTGACGGTGGATGTGCTGGACAGAGGCGAACGGGCGATGGCCATACTACAAAGCGATGAATCGGCTGCGGTGCTGACATCTTCGCTGCTGGCGGCGAAGCGCGACAATGCCTTGAGGAGCCTGCGCGCGTTCCTGGAGTCATCGCACGAGCCGGGATGGATTAAGGTCTCCAAGTCATACGACACGGGCCGCACGGACGAATCCGGTGATGCTGTGTGGGCATCGAGAGCAGTCTGGGTGCGCTGTGGGTATCTTGCATGGATGACGCCTGATGGCTTGGCGTCCATTGGCAGAGACATCGTGGTGGCGGCCTGAATCATGAAACCGTGCGCGTGCGACATGCCGACGCCGTATACCCGCCCGAGTGGGCAGGTGGTCTGTGCCAATCAGCACTGCGGTGGGCGCATCGTGGCGCCAGAGCCGAAACAGGCACGACCGTAGATATCTCCTGACTCTGGGCGCGGAGTAGCTGCCGCGCCGACACACCCAAGCTCAGGGCGTCAGGACACAAGAGCACCACGACAGAGCGCGTGGATTCCAAACCCTTCACCGGGTGACGAGTCCACGCGCTTTTTGTTTGGGTGCTCGCGTTTTCGCGTGGCGGCGCGCGGTATCGCCGCAAAGGACGACCATGGACGACACGGGCGGAACACCATCGGGCGGCGCCGAATCTGGAGGGTCAGCCACTGCGCTGACGTTCCAACAGGCGTTTGCCGCAGATACGTCGCCGGTATCTGATTCGACCTCTGCTGCAGCCACCGCCGAGGCGACGGGATCGCCGACTGGCGCAGAGTCCACCCCAGGAGACGAGACACGCAGCCCGTATATCCCGCGTGAACGCTTCGACAGCGTCAACGCGCGCATGCAGGCCGCGGAGCAGAAGGCACAGGCGCTCGCGTGGGCTGAGTCGATTGACCAGCAGTCCTACGCCGAGCAACAGCAGTGGTGGGCACGCGCCCAGCAGGACCCCGACGGGTTTCTCACCGAGACGCTCTTGGAGCATCCGGATTCCGTCGCTTTGCTGGAAAAGATGGTGCTCCGGATGCAGGCGCATCCCGAGCACGGCGCGAAGCTTGCCAGTTTCGCCGCGAAGCAGTTGGCCGCCCGGCGCCAGTCCGCGCCGCCGGCCGAACCGCAAATGGTGCCGGTCCAACTCGAAGACGGATCGGTGGTCAACATGCCCCGCGATCCAGCGGAGTGGTTGGCCTTCCATCAACGGCAGTGGATGGGGCAGGTCGATGAACGACTCGCGCCCGCCCTGTCCGCGGCGCAGCAACTGCAAGCGGAGAAGGCCGAGGCCGTCCAGCAGCAACAGGTGGCGCAGTATGCCACCTCGACGTTGCGGGACGTGTCGTCGTGGCCCGGCATGGAGTCGCCGGAGACCCGGCGCGCTGTGGCCGAGAAACTGTCCGAGATGCCCGTGCGTGGCAATGACCCGCGAGACGTGAGTCTCGCGCTCAACGCGGCGTATCGGGCGGTCGTCATGCCGAAGCTGGCTTCGTCTGCACAGTCCTCGCTCTTGGATTCTCTGGAACGGAAAGGCGCCGCAGCCGTCGGGGTGAATCCCGGGAATGCGGCGTCGTCCACACCACGCGACGTGCGGTCGTTTCGCGACCCGCGATTGAAGTGGTGAGGAAGGCAGCATAGACCATGCCGGATCCGAATGTCGGCGCACGCGTTGCGGCGAATTGGGAAGCGGTCATCAAGACGAAGCCGGAGGACCAGATCCATGACGATTACTGGCTCCTGAATCGGTTCAGTCAGGGTGACGGGTTTGACGGGCGCAACGGGGGCGATTACATCGTCCAGCCGATCGAGTATGCGCTCAATGGCACCGTGGCCAGCTACAGCGACACGGACACGATCTCGACGACCCGCGGCGACTTCCTCGACCGCTACGAGGCGCAGTGGAAGGAATACGCCGGCACCTACGTGGCGTCCGACCTGGAGATGGATCGCAACTCCGGGGAAGGGAAGGTGTTCGACCTCGCGGCGGCGAAGCTGGAGAATCTGAAGAACTCGTTCCGGTCGGTGCTGAACGCCGACATGTTCGGGCTCGGCACGGGCAACGGCGGCAAGGTGCTCTCGGGCCTCCAGCTGCTCGTCTCGACCACGCCGACGACCGGCACGGTGCAGGGTATGAACCGGGCGAGCTTCACGTTCGCGCGGAACCAGCAGACGACCGGCACGCTGACCACGACCGCGTTCGACAACCTGCGCGCGGCGATGCGGAGCAACTACAACCTCTGCTCCAACGGCATTGCCGACCAGCATCCGACGTTCTCGGTCACGACCCGAACGGTGTTCGAGGGCTTCGAAGGGCTCTTGATCGCCAACGAGCGATTCGCGGACAAGGCCACGGGCGACGGCGGCTTCAAGAACGAGATCCTGAAGTTCAAGGGCTCGTTGGTGGCCTACGACAACGACTGCCCCTCCGGCAACCTCTACAACCTCAACCCGAAGTTCTTGAAGCTGGTCTACAAGACCGGGGCGTGGATGAAGGC